>NZ_CVTU01000086.1:0-3991 GCF_900004965.1 Pseudomonas sp. 44 R 15 | reverse complement strand
AGAGCGTTTTGCTTACTTTTGCGCTTTTCAAAAGTGAGCCGCCGTCAGGGCGGAACCCTAAGTGGCCGTGACCGCAGAAACGGATATGTACTCGGTCCAATCCAACATCCCGGCCAGCCCAGAGGCCGCCATCGGGGGCAAGCCCCCTCCCACATTTGGACCTCGGAGCGTCAGGTAAATACGCGTTAGCTCCCTCGCCACAGGTGCGGTTTCGCACCAAAATTGTGTAGATACCTATGCCCCGATGAGGGAGTGTCAGTAAGCACATCTGTGACTGACCCACCGCAATCGGGGTGTAAGCCCCCTCCCACATTTAGATCGCATTGAGGCCGATTAACCGCGTTGATCGTCGAAATACGCCTTCCTGCCGTCCACCCGCTCCGATGCTCTTGGCACATTCACCGCCTGGCCTTCAGGCTTCTCCACATACCAATAACAGTGGCTCACCGCTCGCGTGATGCCGACATAGGCCAGGCGCAGCACTTCGTCTTTTTGTGCGTTGTCATACGCCTCGCTGTCGCCATCCTTGCCCAGGCCCGCCATGCGATAGACCTGGTTCTTGTAGGGCGAGCTGGTGAGGTGCTGGCAGTCACCCAATAGAAACACCGCGTCCGCCTGCAAACCCTTGGCACTGTGATAGGTCAACTGTTTGAGCCTGCGCGCCTGAGGCGGCAAGCTCGAATCCAGATTAACTACAGCCTGAATATGCTCTTGTATCAACAACTTATCGCTGCTTTTTCGATACAACATCAAGATCGTATCGCCCTGCTGATAATGCTCGAGCAGCTGCTGCGCCAGTGCCGCGTCGTCGCGCTCGCGCACTGTCACGGGCACCAGCGGCTTGGGCTCGCCACTGGCCCTGGCCTTTTTACCGGGAATGGCCGGCGCGCTGCGCACGATGTGCTCGGCAGCATCGATGATGTGTTGATGGCTACGATAGTTCTCAGCCAGCATCACCCGCGTGGTAGTCGGCGATGCAAACTCCTTATTGAACTCCATAAAGTACTTGGGTGAACTGCCGCGCCAGCCGTAGATCGACTGCCAGTCATCCCCCACGCACAGCAGCGATGAACGCTGCGCCCCACGCCCGACGTGCATGGCCGGGCCACGGCTGCGGATTTCGCGCAGGCTGGCACGGATCCACGAGACAATCTGCGGCGATACGTCCTGGAACTCGTCGATCATCAGGTGCGACATCGGCCGCAGCAGTGGGTCGCTGAGCAGCCTGAGGTTTTCCGGGGTATTTTCGCCAAACAACGAAAACATGCGGTTATAGGTCATGATCGGCGGCGATTGATCGAGCAAGTGGTCTTCCAGGGCCTTCCAGAAAATGCCCAGGGCCTCGAAGAACAAGCGGTCCGGGTCGTCCTTGGCAAAGCTCATGCGGCCTACGGCGCCGGGCACATCCAACCCAAGGTTCTCGATAAAGCCGGCGGCCATCACAAAGCAGTCCAACAGCGGCGCGGAAGCAAGCTCACCCTTGACCTTGTAATCGAACCCCGGCCCGGCTGTGGCGTCGCCCGCCAGACTGCTTAACAACCTAGCTGAAGACTCATAGTTATCCAGCCATATCAAAGGCTTGCGACAGAAAGCTTGAAACAGAGTGCGCTTTACCGCCCACTCCGCGCGCACTGACAGCTTTGAGTTGGGCCGACTGATCTGGGGGCTTTCCCGCGAATCAAAGCCCAGCACCACCCACGCGTCCAGCTCGGGGATATAGCCATGGCAATGAAATGTCGCCCCATTGATGTCGAACGCCTGCCGGCTCGGCTCGATACCCTTGATCGGCCACGCGCCGGCGCGAAACCACAGATCCTCAATGACGTCGCAGAGTTCTTCATCACGCCTGGCCGCCAGCTCCGTCACCGCCATGCGCTTTTGTACATCCGGGTGATCACGCTCCAACTCCTTGAGTTGCAGCCCATGGCGCGCCAACGGCGCGATCAACTCACGAAAACGCGCGTGGCTGCCGTGCAAGCGATGGTAGCAGGCGTTCATCTGTTGGCGCTGGGCGTCGTTGATGCGCAAGTCGAACGGGTTGCTGTCGGCGTCTTCGAAGCCGGCGCCGAGGTTCTCGAACGCCTGCAGTCGCTCAAAGCCCGGCAGGCTGCGCACCATCGGGAGGATGCGTGAGTGAAAGGTGCGCACCACCGCCTGGGCCTCTTTTTGGCCAAGGGGTTGGCCCCACAGGCTGAGAATCTGCATGAGCTTGTGGATGAAGTCCTTGCGCGACTCGCGGGTGAACGTCACCACGGTCATCGAACTCAGCTCGAAACCCAAGTAATGGGTGAGCAGCAGAATGCGCAGCACCAGGGAGGTCGACTTGCCGGCGCCGGCACCTGCAATCACTGAGGTCGAAGGCGTGTCGCTGAAGATCATTTTCCACTGCGCGGCGCTCGGCTGGGCGTGGGCCGGCAGCAAACGCGCCACGTCGGCCTTGATGCGCTTTTTAATGTCGGCGGTCAGGGGCAATCGCCAGTCATCGAACAGGTTGTCATCAATGCCCGGAGCACGGGGTTCATCGCTACGAAAATCGCGAATCAGCAGGACTTGCCGGCCCTCTTGCAAACCGTCCGCCTTGCCCTCTCGGTAGCCGTACTCCACACCGGCTTCGTGCCCGCTGCGAAAACCGTCGGCTTGACCATGCAACCAGGAGAAACGGTGTTGAGCGCGCAGCCGCGTGAGGCCGTGTCCGAACAGACGCGCGGCAAGCCGTTTCAGCAGCGGCATTTCCGCCAGCGGGCGCAATTCGGGGGGCAGATCAGGCTGTGGATGCGGCACGCGGACTCCTGGGATGAGCTGGGTTTCGACAGTGCGCCATGGTCGCCGGAATTGACCCCAAGTTCCAGCCAAATGCTTTGCTGTCATGCAGTTAGGCGATGAAGTGAAAGTTATTGCCCTAATTTCCCATCGAATCAATAGATAGGATTAAGGCAGTTTTTACGCTTTTTATCGATCATGTGCTGTTGGATCATAGGGTCATCAACAGGAGACGATCATGCTTGAACTTCGACCCTTCAACACCCTCGGCGGCGCCCACCACGGCTGGCTCGACGCCCATCACCATTTCTCGTTTGCCGAATACCACGACCCCGAGCGCATGCACTGGGGCAACCTGCGGGTGTGGAACGACGACATCATCGCGCCGGGCACCGGCTTCCCGCAGCACGCGCACCGCGACATGGAGATCATCACCTACGTACGCGAAGGCGCCATCAGTCACGCGGATAACTTGGGCAACAAGGGCCGAACCGAAGCGGGCGACGTGCAAGTGATGAGCGCCGGCACCGGGATTGCCCACAGCGAGTACAACCTGGAAGCCACGCCGACCAGGATCTTCCAGATCTGGATCATCCCGAACGAAGCCGGGTTGCCACCCTCCTGGGGCGCCAAGCCGTTTCCGCGAGGTGTACGCGAAGGATTCGTGACCCTGGCCAGCGGCAAGGCCGGAGACACCGAAAGCCTGCGCATTCGCGCCGACGCACGCCTGGTGGCGGCGAATCTGAAGGCCGGAGAAACGGCCGAGTATCGGCTGGACAGCGGGCGCCGAGCCTACCTGGTACCGGCAACAGGCGTGATTGAAGTCAATGGCCTGCGTGCACAAGCTCGAGACGGCGTGGCGGTTGCCGATGAGCAGGTGCTGCGGGTGACGGCGGTTGAAGACAGTGAAGTTGTGCTGGTCGACCTGGCCTGAGCCAAAGTCTTGCTGGCATCTAACTGATGCCAGTCAGTCAAACGCACACCGCCGCTTGTAGGAGCGAGCTTGCTCGCGAAAAACGTCAACGATAACGCGTGCTTCCTGAATAAACGCGGCGCCTGTTAGTTTTTCGCGAGCAAGCTCGCTCCTACACAAAGCAGCCGCACTCGTAACCACGATGCGAAGCGAGCCGCTCTTGATTTTGATCTTGATCTCAGGCGCCCCGTTAAACCACGCTGGCCGAACGCAGGCTTGAATCCGTGGGCAACCCGGCAGGACGCCGGGTTAGCCGCA
>NZ_CVTU01000079.1:0-5287 GCF_900004965.1 Pseudomonas sp. 44 R 15 | reverse complement strand
ATCAACTGCACCTGCCGCAGCCGTTTCTGCTCTTTCTCCTTATCGAAGATGGGGCTGATGGCGCCGTTGGCGTGTTCAACATCGTGGCTCAGCGTTGCCACGTCCTGCTGCTGTTTGGCAGGGTCGCGGATGTTGAGGGTGCCGTTGGAAATGGCCGAGGACGTGGTGCCGCTGTCGCTGTCGCCGTGGTTAAATCCGACCAAGCTGCCGGTGGGCATATTGCTGATGAACGCGTTGGTGCCATCGCTGCCACTGCTCACACTGGCGCTCTGCAACTGGCTTGTGTACTCAGCCTTGTTCTTTAAAACACTCCATCCCAGCGTACCGGTGCTCAAGCGGTTTTTGTCCGCTGTTGCGGTGCTGCCGATCACGCTGCCATCGAGCTGTGTGTGGTTGCCCACGTCAATCTGGTAGCCGCCCTTGCCGCCGAACAGGCCGGTCTGCTCCTGCACACTCTGGTATTTGGAGTCGATCTTGCTTTTGCTGATGCTCAGGTTGGCGCTGGCGCCGGTGCCGATGATGGCGAAGCTGACGCCTCCACTGACATCCGTTTGCTTGGACTTGTAGTTATCGGTGTCCTGCAGGCTTTGCAGCGTGAGGTCGCGACCCACGGTGGCGGTGATTTTGTCTGCGCTGACTTGCGCACCTTTGAGGGCAGTGTCTCGTCCGCTGATCAGGCTGACCTGTTTGCCGGCGTCCAACAAAATAGGGGGCTGAGCACTATTCTTCTACAAAAAATAAATCATATTTTTAAAGAGCAACTTTGCTGGACTCTAAAAAACGCAACAACGTGGTCTGACCCCTATTCCCTTTCGAGGACGGGAATACGCTGCGCGGGATCGGTGATGTCATACACATGCTGCTCACAGCCCGCGCCGACGATCACGAACTCCACCAGGTAAATCTTCTGCTTCTGCGGCTTGAACGCCGAGCTCATAGGGCCGCAGGCGTAGACAATTTTTTCGGCGTAGCGGTAGTAGTTCGAGTCATACACCCGCGACTCGCCCAATACCTCGATTGTCTGCCCCGGATCAGCCAACACTTCCAACTGCGGGAAGCGCTTGACCGCCGCGCTGTTGGCAACCTCACTCATCTTGGCGATCCAGCCGAACACCTTGCCCCGGCCCGAATCTACCACCGTGCCGAGGATCTCCGGCCGCTGATCGGCATCACCGCCACGGCGCACGGAGAACTGCACAGGGTAGGTAAAACCGGTGGCCCGCATGATCACCTTGGCTTGCTCGGCATCGGCCACGACCTTGTTCTGCTGCAACTGCACGCCGTCTTTGAGCAGGCTGGACGACGAGTCGCGAACATTGGAGTGACAGCCCGCGAGGATCAGGGCCGAGAGGATAAAGGCAACTTTTTTCATAAGGGTTTTCCGTGTAGATACATGGGCCATGCAAGGGTCAAAAACTCAAAAAAAATACGACACCGTATAAAAACAGGGCGAAGCCGGCCAACGCCGCTCGCCACTCCGGGTCGGCATCCTTACTCATGCCGCCCGGCGCGATGGCCACCCTGGCGCCTCGCGCATAGCTGTAGACCGCCTGGCCAAACCACAACTGCACCAACACCATGAGGAAAAAGCGCTTCCAGCTACCGTCAAATCGTAGAAAGCCATTGAGTAGCGCAGCCAGGAGTAAGACCAGGCCAATGCCGTGCTGATATTTGTATAAGTTCGCGATCATGCTACCCACCCTTGACTGTACCTTTGAGGCCTTCAACCAACTTTTCCCACACCCCCGCAGTACCCAAGGCATTGGAAAGTCGCGAAGCCGTTTCCGGCGTAACGCCCTTGGTCACTGCAAACTTTTCAAAGCCCATGCTGAGTGCGTTACCTGTGGCCGCTTCCGGAAGTTCTTCTTTCAAGTAGCCAGACAGGAAAGAGGCCGCCATCGAGGTGTTCGACAGCCCAGCACTTACGCCGCCCGTTGTCACCGCCGCGCCCGCCCCCAGGACAAACCCGACGTCGCTGACCATTTTCGCGTCGGCGGCCTTGATCCACTTCAGCGTATTGGCGTCAGCCAGGTCGATGTTGGCGCCGACCGCGATACATTCAGCACTGCCACATGACATGAAGCGCGGGGTGTACAACACGCCCTCGATCGTGACCGGTACCTTGTATCCGCCCCTGTCGTCCAACGGATAGCCGGTCAAGCGGTCGCGTTTACCCGTCCCACCGTCCGGGTACGCGTATGCCCCTCCTGTCAGCACGCGGGAAAAACCACTTTCTGCCTCCATCGTCCATGCATAAGACTGAGTGTTTTCCTTGATGTAGGCGATAACCTGCTGGTCCGCCTTCTCATGCTTGCATATCTATTTAATCAGATGTTTGATTGAGTCAAACAATTCGGGCCGCCCTATATCACCATAGGCTTTCTGCAACCCTGAGCTTATTTGACCAGAAGTATACGTAGCCGGCTTACCGCCTACCATGGGAGGCAAATACTAACTGATAGCTTTATGCATAGCATCAGGACTCAACTTTCCGTATGAGAGTACTGGGTAATTAGAGCCGCTGGGTGATCCAGCATGTCATTTTTCGTATATTCCAGCATCTTCCCCAAATATTGAGGCCCGATGTGATGCACCTGGAATCCTTTGTTTAATCCCTGAAGTTCTTGATAAGTAGGACTAATCACGTCAGGTACACTCTGGCCTGTTGCTTTTGCACAAAAATAGGGCTCAGCCTACCATTAATGTAAACGTGGTCTGACCCCGATTTTTTGCTCCCTGCGAGGTTAACACCTGCAAAATGTCGCCCAGCCTTACCTTCTTAGCCATTTAAAATCCTTCATATCCAGCTTTTTTCGATGGTAAGGATCCGCCTTCATCTCGTCCGTAATCTTGGTAAGGCTAGTCGGCTTAGGAACTTCACCTGCGCCTTTTGAACCAACAAATCAACCTTGTCTTTTTAACTTGCTCGTCACATATTGTTCTAGATATTCTTCTAAAGGCTTGGCAGTCCCTAGAACATGAAGCTCTCCTGTTTCCTTATCAATTAGGAACGGTCCATTTCCAGCCAGCTGAGCCGAAAAACTCCCTGTCTCTAAATATTCTTTAGATTGATAGCAAAAGAACCATCCATCAGAAAACTCTCCCTCATGCGTTAACTGCAGAGGAATATCTGAGTCTTTTAAATACGCATTAGCTCGTTCCAGCGCACTCTCATAGGTAATCATTAATTAGTTCTCAGCAACTGTAGCGTCTTAAAATTATTCATATTAGCTAGCTTCCCAGTCTGCCCATCTAGATATCGGACAACCCCATTCTGATTAACCACGTTGAAAACATGGCCTGGCTGACCTGGACCATAGGAACCGAACACAATCCCGCGCGCGCCGTCCCCGCCACCGAGCATGTGTTGAGTAATAGTCTCGGTTGAAGATACACCGCTAAACTTAGCGCCATATTGCTTCTCCAGCACTGTCAACGGAACACCCTTGGTGGAATTTATCGGCAATGCAGATGCTGGGTTACCTGCAAGTGTTGCATCAGTAGCAATCGAACAATTAACACAGTTATGGGTTCGTCCAGCATCTGGATAACCTGGGTTTACGTTCCTAATTGAACCTGCAGTTTCATCCGCAACGTCTGTCGCTTTTGCACCAAGAGCGCCACCTGTTACAGTTTCAACATTCCGCGCCGCCGCCGCAGCATCCGCAGTAGCAGCTACCTCCTTCCCAAGACTACCAAATCCACCAACTCCCAGAGCCCCACCGCCAGCCATCGCAGCACCAAAAGGCACCTCTGCTGCTGCTATGGTCAGTTCGGTACAAGCTACCGGGTTCATCCCACAGGCATTTAACAGGGCTGGGCCAAGCAACATGCCTCCTGCCACTGTTCCGATTACAACAGCACCACCCGCCAACGTATAAGCAAGGCTTTCACGGCGCTCGGCATACATTTGCGCCGAGCACGCCTCTGCGCTCAGCCCTGCACAGTTTTGCTCCTTGTAGTGCTCGTTTTCAGCGTTGATGCGCTCTTCGGCTTTTTGTTCAAGCGTCTTACCCTCAGTTAATGCAATGGCAATATCAGCCACTGAGTTGTTCTCAACCGCATTGTTGCCAGCCTTTGCACCGGCAAGTGCACCGCTCAGGTCACCTCCTGCAAGCCCGCCTGCCAAGCCCGATGCCAATGTCGAAAGCGCCGATACTGACTGTTTCTGCTTCTCGCTCAAATTCTCGGTTTTAATGCCCGGATACAACTGCGCCGCAATCAACTCCCCCGTGCCAGCTCCTGCGGCGCCGGCTACCGCCGAGTTCCCTTGGGCCTGTGCAACTACAGCACCCAATACCACGTGGGCCATGATTCGGGCGGTATCGTTGTCCTGCGCTGACTGCTTGATGATGTTCGCCAGATAGGGCGCCGACGCGCCTGCGAGGGCGGAGCCGATGTCCCCGCCTGCCAGTCCTTGCAAAGCTGCCGTCACCGCTTGAGCGGCACGTTGATAATCGCCCCCCGTTTCGTACGGCTGCATCACCGTACGGGTCACCTGTGCGGCGATCTCTTTATCCGTCGGCTGGGTATTGCCCTCACGGATAAGTTTGTCTCGCGCAGCCGCTATCGCTTCGGGATCTTTTTGAGCATTGGCCGCGTTAATGGCACCTTGAGTGCGTGTGATATCCGCCGCTTGAGTGCCAATATCCGCGATCAACTGCACCTGCCGCAGCCGTTTCTGCTCTTTCTCCTTATCGAAGATGGGGCTGATGGCGCCGTTGGCGTGTTCAACATCGTGGCTCAGCGTTGCCACGTCCTGCTGCTGTTTGGCAGGGTCGCGGATGTTGAGGGTGCCGTTGGAAATGGCCGAGGACGTGGTGCCGCTGTCGCTGTCGCCGTGGTTAAATCCGACCAAGCTGCCGGTGGGCATATTGCTGATGAACGCGTTGGTGCCATCGCTGCCACTGCTCACACTGGCGCTCTGCAACTGGCTTGTGTACTCAGCCTTGTTCTTTAAAACACTCCATCCCAGCGTACCGGTGCTCAAGCGGTTTTTGTCCGCTGTTGCGGTGCTGCCGATCACGCTGCCATCGAGCTGTGTGTGGTTGCCCACGTCAATCTGGTAGCCGCCCTTGCCGCCGAACAGGCCGGTCTGCTCCTGCACACTCTGGTATTTGGAGTCGATCTTGCTTTTGCTGATGCTCAGGTTGGCGCTGGCGCCGGTGCCGATGATGGCGAAGCTGACGCCTCCACTGACATCCGTTTGCTTGGACTTGTAGTTATCGGTGTCCTGCAGGCTTTGCAGCGTGAGGTCGCGACCCACGGTGGCGGTGATTTTGTCTGC
>NZ_CVTU01000074.1:0-8381 GCF_900004965.1 Pseudomonas sp. 44 R 15 | reverse complement strand
ATGGGCCATCCTTGGCCCAGTGCGGCTAACCCGGCGTCCTGCCGGGTTACCCACGAATTCAAGCCTGCGTTCGGCCAGCGTGGTTTAACGGGGCTAGGATCAAAAGCAGATCAAGATCAAGAGCGGCTCGCTTCGCATCGTGGTTACGGTTGGGCGCTGCTGAGTTGTGTGGACACCTATAACCATCGGGGGCATGCCCCCTCGCACATTTACCTGCTGTGTTTTGAGGATCGTCCACCTCTGGGTACAATCACCGCCCTCTCCCACTCCCCAAGGAACCGCCATGTCCGGGCTTGAACTGTTCGCCGCCGCACTGGGGGTGATCGCCGTCTGGCTGACGGTCAAGCAGAACCCCTGGTGCTGGCCCATCGGCCTGGTAATGGTGCTGCTCTATACCTGGGTGTTCTACGACGTAAAACTCTACTCCGACATGTTGCTGCAAGTGGTGTATGCCGTCCTTCAGCTCTATGGCTGGTGGCAATGGACCCGCGCCGGCGCGGTCAGGCAGGGACGCCAGGTGACTCGCCTGGGCATGCCGGCGGTCATGAACGGCCTGGCCGTGGGCGCTGTCGGTAGTCTGTTGCTCGGCGCCGCAATGGCTCACTGGACCGACGCCGCCCAGCCCTGGCTCGACGCGGCGCTGACCGGTTTCAGCCTGGTGGCGCAGTTGTGGATGGCGCAAAAACGCGTGCAGTGCTGGCCGTTGTGGATCGTGCTGGATGTGATTTTCGTCGGGTTATTCCTCTACAAAGGCCTCTACCTCACCGCCGCGCTGTATGCGCTGTTTACCGTGATTGCCGTGCAAGGCTGGCGTGAATGGCGCGCCGACCCGGCGTTGCACCCATGAAGGTGGTGGTGCTGGCAGGCCCGGAATCGAGCGGCAAGAGCTGGCTGGCCGCAGAGCTGCATGCGCACTTCGGCGGGCTGATGGTGGGTGAATACGTGCGCCATTTCATCGACGAGCATCAACGCGATACCTGCCTGGCGGATATCCCCGCGATAGCCCGGGGCCAGTTGGCCTGGGAGGATGCGGCGCGCGCCCGGCGCCCGGCGCTGCTGATCCTCGACACCCACCTGCTGACCAACCGGCTCTGGAGCCAGACGCTGTTTGGCGATTACCCAGGCTGGCTCGACAGCGAACTGCTGGCCCGTCATTACGATCTGCATCTGCTGCTGTCGCCCGAAGACGTGGAATGGAGCGCCGACGGCCAGCGCTGCCAACCGCAACTGGCGGACCGCCGGGCGTTCTTCCAGGCCAGCCTGGACTGGATGCACGCGCACCATCAGCCGGTGGCGGTGATCAGGGGAGACTGGCAAGCGCGCCGGGCGGTGGCGTTTGCGGCCGTCGAACGCTTGCTCGCGTCTGCAACGAGCGATTAACGCTTCTTACGCGTACCGAGCTCGATCCAGGTCGGCGCGTGGTCGCTGGCATGCGCCTCGTTGCGCACCCAGGCATCGACCCCGGCATTCTTGAGATAGGGCTTGAGCGCGGGGTTGAGCAACAGATGGTCGATGCGCAGGCCTGAATTCTTCTGCCAGTGCTGGCGGAAATAGTCCCAGAACGTATACACCCGCTCTTCGGGGTACAAATGCCGCAGTGAATCCGTCCAGCCCTGTTCCAGCAGGCGTTGATAGCAGGCCCGACTCTCGGGTTGCAACAATGCATCCTTGAGCCAGGAGCGCGGGTTGTAGATGTCCAGGTCAGTGGGCACCACATTGAAATCCCCGGCCAGCAGCACCGGATGCTCACTGGCCTGCAACGCCTGGGCGTAGTCGATCAGGCGTTCGAACCAGGCCAGTTTGTAATCGAATTTCGGCCCCGGTTGCGGGTTGCCGTTAGGCAGGTACAGGCAGCCAACCAACACGCCATGCACGGCCGCTTCGATATAGCGGCTTTGATCGTCGCTGTCATCACCGGGCAGGCCGCGCCGGCTTTCCAGCGGTTGCGCGTCCCTGGCCAGGATCGCCACCCCGTTCCACGAGGCCTGGCCCAGGCAAATCGCGCCGTAGCCGGCCGCCTCGAAATCGGCATAGGGAAACAGGCTTTCCGGCGCCTTGAGTTCCTGCAGGCAAACGATGTCCGGCTGCTCGCGCGCCAGCCAGTGCAGCAGGTTAGGCAGGCGGGCACGAATACCGTTGATGTTGAAGGTGGCGATTTTCAGCGCTTTCATGGCTGGGGTCCTTTCGGGGCTCCTGGGGTAGAGCCCGGAAAGGCCGCAGATGTTCCATGCGCGAGCGAGTCGGGTGTCAGTACCCCAACGACAGCCCGGTATTGCGACGCGGGTCATTCGCGCCATAGAAGCGGTTGTTGCCCACCGGCTTGGCATCCAGGGCCGGAGCGCCCACCAGGATGGCGGCCACGTGATTGGCATCCTGCGGCCCGGCGAACGTATGGCCCCAGCTTTCGAGGAGCTTGCGGGTATCCGGGCTGACCGCAAAGGTCTCCAGGTTGGTGGCCTGCGGCATCCACTGCTGGTGGAAACGCGGCGCGTCCACGGCCTCCTGGATGTTCATCTTGTAGTCGATGACATTCAGGATGGTCAGCAAGGTGGCGGTGATGATGCGACTGCCGCCCGGCGTCCCTACCACCATGACCGCCTTGCCATCCTTGGTCACGATGGTCGGGCTCATTGACGACAATGGCGCCTTGCCTGGCGCAATGGCATTGGCTTCACCCTGGACCAGCCCGTACATGTTCGGCACGCCGACCTTGACGGTGAAGTCGTCCATTTCATCGTTGAGGATCACCCCGGTCTTGCTCGCCATCACGCCCGCGCCAAACCAGTCGTTGAGGGTGTAGGTGACGGAAACCGCGTTGCCCCAGGTGTCGACAATCGAATAGTGAGTGGTGTTATTGCCTTCATGGGGCGATACCCCCGGCTTGATCGCCTGGGAATCCCCGGCCTTGTGCGGCTCGATCGCGTCGCGCAGTTTCGCCGCGTAGTTTTTATCCAGCAGATGCGCGATCGGGTTCTTCACGAAATCCGGGTCGCCGAGGTAGCTGTTGCGGTCCACATACGCGTGGCGCATCGCTTCGATCTGATAGTGCAGGCCCTGGGCCGAGTGATAGCCCAGGTCCGCCATCGGGTAGCCTTCGAGGATATTCATGATCTGGCAGATCACCACGCCACCGGAGCTTGGCGGCGGCGCCGAGACCACGTGGTAGCCACGGTAGTCGCACTCGATGGGCGCCAGTTCGCGGGTTTTGTATCGGTCCAGGTCCGCCTGGGTGATCAACCCCTTGCCGGCCTGGCTGGAATCCACCAGGGCCTTGGCGACCCAACCTTTATAGAAGCCATCGCTGCCCTTGGCGGACACTTCCTTGAGGGTCCTGGCCAGGTCCTTCTGCACCAGCGTCTGGCCGACCTGCAGCGGCTGCCCGTTGTGCAGGAAGATCGCGCGCAGGTCCTGATCTTTTTCAAACTCTGCGGTGGCGGTGTGCAGCAGGTCGATGTCGCCCTGCTCCAGGGCAAAACCGTTTTCTGCCAGCTTGATCGCCGGCGCAATCACCTGGGCGCGCTTGAGCGTGCCGTATTTGTTCAGGGCCAGCTCCATGCCGGAAACAGTGCCAGGCACGCCGACGGCCAGGTGACCCTTGGCGCTCAGGCCCTCGATGACGTTGCCGTCTTTATCCAGATACATATTGGCCGTTGCCGCCAAAGGGGCTTTTTCGCGGAAGTCGAGGAACGTCTTGCGCCCGTCCGCCAGTTGCACGGTCATGAACCCGCCGCCGCCCAAGTTGCCCGCCGCCGGGTACACCACGGCCAGGGCGTAACCGACCGCAACGGCCGCATCCACCGCATTGCCACCGGCCTTGAGCACATCCACGCCCACCTGCGTTGCCAAATGCTGGGCGGTGACCACCATGCCATTTTCCCCGGCCACCGGGGCCTGGGAAGCGGCCTGCACACCACTGACCGTCAACACCAGGACAGTGGCAATCAAGGTGCGGTTGAAGGCTTGGTATTTCATCCGTGACTACTCGAGTGATTGAGATGCACCAAAATAGCCCTTCCCTGATTCGATCCCCAGCGCAATGGCGTTTTTATGACAGAGCTTGTCGGTGATGGAACGGTGGCCCGCAATATTCAGCGCTGGCCTATAAAACGAATGGCGCTAGAATCAGCGCCACTCTTTATACCCCCCCTGATACGAGCGCCCCATGAGCTTTGATTTCGACACGATCCACCCACGCCTCGGCACCGGCAGCACCAAGTGGAACCGCTACTCGCAAGACGTGTTGCCGATGTGGATCGCCGACATGGACATCGCCGCCCCGCCCGCCGTGCTCGAGGCCCTGCATGCGCGCCTCGACCAGAAGGTGCTCGGCTACAGTGTCGCCGGCCCGGACGTGCGCGAGGCGATCATCGCCGACCTGTGGGCCAAGTACGCCTGGCGTGTTGAACCGGATGAGCTGTTGTTCCTGCCCGGCGTCGAACCGGGTTTCAATATGGCGCTGCACGCGTTCGTCCAGCCGGGCCAGCCGGTGGTGCTGCAAACCCCCAACTATCGGCCGATTCGCCTGGCGCCCGGCCATTGGAACCTGCCGCGCATCGAAGTGCCGTTCGAGCTGATTGATGGCCGATACCGCACGCCGCTGGCGGCCATGCGCGATGCCTTGAGCGGTGCCGGTGCGCTGCTGCTGAGCAACCCGCACAACCCGATCGGCAAGGTCTTCCCCCGCGAGGAGCTGCTGGCGATTGCACAGGCGTGCATGGAAAACGGCGCGCTGATCATTTCCGATGAAATCCACGCCGAGCTGTGCTTTGACGGCCGTCGCCATATTCCCACCGCCAGCCTCAGCCCCGAGATCGCGCAACGCACCATCACACTGATGTCGGCCAGCAAGGCCTATAACGTCGCCGGCCTGAAGACCTGTTTTGCGGTGATCCAGAATGCCGCGATTCGCGAGCGTTTCAACCAGGCCCGCTGCGGCATGGTCGACAGCGTCAGCCCCTTGGGCCTGGAAGCCACCCGCGCCGCCTACAGCGCATGCGGCGACTGGCTCGAGGCACTGTTGCACTACCTGCAAGGCAATCGGGACTACCTGCTCGACGCCGTGCAAACCCGCCTGCCCGGCGTGGTCATGCACGCGCCGGAAGGTACATTCCTGGCCTGGCTCGATTGCAGCGCCCTGGGCCTGGAAGATCCGCAACAGTTTTTCCTTGAACAGGCCAAGGTTGGGTTGAGTGCCGGGATCGAGTTTGGCGATGACAGCCAACAGTTCGTGCGCCTGAACTTTGGCTGCCCACGGGCGATGCTGGAAGAAGGCTTGCAACGCATGGAGCGCGCCCTGCGCCAGCTGTAAGTGACGAGGGACCGGGGCAGCGCGGCGGCCCCGTTCTCATGCGTGTCTCAGAGTTTGGCAATCGACACTTCGGTGGATTTCACGAAGGCAATCACTTCACTGCCCACTTTCAGCTCCAGGTCGCGCACCGAACGGGTGGTGATGACCGAAGTGACGATGCCGGACGCAGTCTGCACGTCGATTTCCGACACCACTTCCCCCAGCAGAATTTCCTTGATGGTGCCCTTGAACTGGTTGCGCACGTTGATCGCTTTGATGGTCATGTCGGCTTTCCTTTTGGCTGTTGGGTCAATCCGCACGAATGCGCAGGCCCTCAAAATGCGCCATCGAGAAGAACAATAAAAGGAATATATAACTCTTTATTTATTCGATATGGATATATAAGCGCTGCCCATCCCAGCGCTTCAGGACAGCGTGACCCAATAACGGGTCCGCGCCTGTACGTGCAACCCGAGGCTGGAAGCCAGCAGGTCGAGGATACGGTCGGTGTCGTCCAGACGAAAACTGCCGGTGACCCGCAGCGTCTCCAGGCGCGGGTCCCAGCGCAGCACGCCTGGCCGATAACGCGCCAATTCCCGCAGGAAATCCCCCAGCGCCTGGTTCTGCGCGGTCAGTACACCGTCGCGCCAGCCCAGTTGCAGCGCATCGAACGCGACCCAGGCGCCGAGCCCGGTGCTTTTCAACGGCGCTTGCTGACCCCCTTGCAAGGTTGCCGTGCGCCCGTCCAGGTCGCGTACCCGCACGGAGCCCTTGAGCACAGACACCAGGCAACCGGCGTCCAGTTGCCGAACACACACTTCAGCCTGGCTGACCGTCAGCTCGCCGTAACGCGTCTGTACCCTCACCGCCGTCGCTGCGGGTACATTCAACGCCAGCTCACCCTCGACCAGGGTGATGCGTCGCTGCGCCGGGTCCACGTCCACCGCCGTCGCGGTATTGAGTTGCACGCTGGCGCCGTCAGCCAATGCCATGCGCGTGCGCTCCCCCGTGGCCGTGTGCAGATCGGCGCGCCAGGTCTGGATAGGCAATTGCCGGCTGAGCAGCCAGGCCGTCGGCAGCAGTGCCGCTATGCCCAGCGCGCGCTTGAGCACAGCACGCCGTCCAAGTTGCGGGCGATCGAGGCTGGCCATTGCCAGGGCCTGGGGCAAGTCGCTGAAACGCTGGCGCAGGGCCTGCGCGCTTTGCCAGGTCTGTTCGTGCTGGGGATGGCTGTCACGCCAGCGCTGCAACGCGGCGTGGTCGCGCTCGGTGGCCGCGCCTGACTCCAGCAGCGCCAGCCACTGGGCGGCGGCGCGGGCAACGTCGCGGCTCACAGGTTCACCAGCAGGCAGTGTTCATAGGCCTGGGCCATGTAGCGTTTTACCGTGCGCTCGCAGACGTTGAGGCGTGCAGCGATCTCCCGATAGCCCAGGCCTTCCAGCTGGCTCCACAGAAAAGCGCGGCGCACCTGCACCGGTAAACCCTCAAGCAGGTCGTCCAGGGCGTGCAAGGTTTCCAGCAACAACCAGCGTTGTTCCGGCGAAGGCACGCAAGCCTGCGGCAGGCTGGCCAAGGCATTCAGGTAAGCCTGCTCGAGGCTGCGCCGCTGATGGAAATTCACCAGCAGGCGTTTGCCGACGGTCACCAGATAGGCGCGCGGCTCCTGCATCTGCTCGATCGGCTGCGCGCTGGCAAGCACGCGCAGGAAGGTATCCTGGCTCAGGTCCGCGGCGTCCCAGGCATTGCCCAAACGCCGGCGCAGCCAGCTTTCCAGCCAGCTGTGATGGTCGCGGTACAGGCTCGACACGGTCGGTTCGGGGGCATGGGTCGGTACAACAGCATCATTCATGGCAAGCGACCTGCGCGGCGCGACTGAGTCTCAAATGAGATTCATTCTATTTAATGTTGCGTCGCTATACCACGATCTTTTCAACGCGACGTTTAACGTACAGACGATCTTCTTGCGCGTTGACCTCCCCTGTTACACACCATATAGTGTGCCCACAAACAGAACAGACCACTACATAGTGTGCAGTATCGGTATTTTCCGACCACACTCTGCGCAGTATTTCAATGCCTGAAGCCTGCAAACCGCCTATTTTTTGGACGGGTCCACACACCGTCAGAACAGATCTGGAAGGAGTATTTCAATGCTGAGTTGGGATGAAGTCGACAACGAAGACAGCGTTGCAGCGGTAGTCAGAGGCGCCAACGCCGGCCACGCCACCGAAGCCAACATGGACCGCCTCGACGGAGCCGGCGCCGCCGCCGCCATCGAAGCCCGCGCCGTCACCGCCAGTGATTCGGCCGCCATCGCACGCGCCAAGGCCGAACTGGACAAACTCGACGTCGCCGAAGGCCTCGCCGAACTCGAAGGCGCCTCCGCCCGCGTCGCCGTCGACGAAAAGCGCATGATCAACTGCCGCGCCGACCTCAACCAACTCGTGCCCTTCAAGTACGACTGGGCCTGGCAGAAATACCTCGACGGCTGCGCCAACCACTGGATGCCGCAAGAGGTCAACATGACCGCCGACATCGCCCTGTGGAAAAACCCCGAAGGCCTGACCGACGACGAACGTCGCATCGTCATGCGCAACCTCGGCTTCTTCTCCACCGCCGACTCCCTGGTCGCCAACAACCTGGTGCTGGCCGTGTACCGCCTGATCACCAACCCCGAATGCCGCCAGTACATCCTGCGCCAGGCCTTCGAAGAAGCGATCCACACCCACGCCTACCAGTACTGCATTGAATCGTTGGCCATGGATGAAGGCGAGATCTTCAACATGTACCACGAGATCCCATCGGTCGCTAAAAAAGCCGCCTGGGGCCTGAAGTACACCCGCTCGATCTCCGATCCGAAGTTCGAAACCGGCACCGTCGACACCGACAAAGAGCTGCTGCGCAACTTGGTTGCCTACTACTGCGTACTGGAAGGCATCTTCTTCTACTGCGGCTTCACCCAGATCCTGTCCATGGGCCGCCGCAACAAAATGACCGGCGTGGCCGAACAGTTCCAGTACATCCTGCGCGATGAGTCGATGCACCTGAACTTCGGGATCGATGTGATCAACCAGATCAAAATCGAAAACCCGCA
>NZ_CVTU01000026.1:0-1399 GCF_900004965.1 Pseudomonas sp. 44 R 15 | reverse complement strand
TGAGCTGGTCTAATAGTCCCGGACACCTCAATAGGTGAAACTACACCTATTGAGGAGTATTCCATGACCAAGAAGTACAGAAAATTCGACGCCGCTTTCAAGCTAAGAGTCTGCAAGATGATTGTTGACCAAGGCCTGAGCGTGAACTCCGTTTGTACCGATTTAGACTTGAGTGACACTGCCGTGCGCCGCTGGGTCCAGCAGTACCAAGCCGAGCAGTTAGGTGGTACAGGGATTGGTAAACCGTTAACCAGCGAGCAACAGCGTATTCGTCAGCTTGAGCAGCAGATCCGCGAGCTGAAGACTGACAACGATATATTAAAAAAAGCTACGGCCTTCTTTGCCCGCGAATTGAAGTGATCCACCAATTGGTTCACCAAATGCAATGCAAGGCCTACCCGGTAATACGTATCTGCCGGGTTTTGCGGATCAGCCGTTCGGGGTTCTATGAAGCTCGTCAGCGGTCTTTTAAGCCAAAAGCTGTCTGTCCGGTTGCAGCTCAGGTCAAAGCTACGTTCATGACCAATGAGCACTGTTATGGCAGTCGTCGGGTGATGAAAGCACTGCGTAGCGATGGCGTATCCATTGGGCGGCACAAGGTCCGTCGGCTGATGAAACAACAGGATTTACGCCCGATCTGGAAGCGCAAGTTCGTTCATACCACCAACAGTAATCATAATTTCCCGGTAGCTGAGAACCTGCTCAACCGCCAGTTTAACCCCGAGCAGATCAACCAATCATGGGTTGCTGACATCACTTATATTCGCACTCGAAGCGGCTGGCTGTACTTGGCGGCTGTCATGGATTTGTATTCACGCAAGATCGTAGGCTGGTCCATGGCTCCGCATATGCGCGCAGAGTTGGTGTGCAGTGCTATGCAACTAGCCATCACACAGAGGCAGCCTAAACCGGGTCTGATCGCGCACTCAGATCGGGGCAGCCAGTATGCAGGCGCTACTTACCAAGCCATGCTGACACGACATGGCTTGCGCTGCAGCATGAGCCGCAAGGGCAACTGCTGGGACAACGCAGTCATGGAACGTTTCTTCTTGAACCTGAAGATGGAGCGTGTTTGGAGGAAGGACTATGCCAATCATGATGAAGCAATCAGGGACGTCACGGATTACATTGTGCGGTTCTACAATGAACGACGAATGCATTCATCGTTAGACTATTTGCCGCCCAATCAGTACGAGCGGCAAACAGCCTGAAAACACCGATTGAGGTGTCCGGAAAAAGTTGACCACCTCACAGGGCCGACCAGGATTTTGTGTCGATCCTGGTCCAAATGTGGGAGGGGGCTTCCCCCCGATGGCGGCCTCTGGGCCGACCAGGATGTTGGATCAGATCGAGTACATATCCGTTTCTGCGGTAACGGCCACTTAGGGTTCCGCCCTGA
>NZ_CVTU01000016.1:0-64965 GCF_900004965.1 Pseudomonas sp. 44 R 15 | reverse complement strand
GAGAAAGCCCGGGTTCAGCGCACGCGCTTGAGCTTCCAGCACACCGCTGCGAACCTCGATGCCGGCCTGGGCCAGGCGCTGCATGCCGCGCCCGGCCACTTCCGGGTTCGGGTCCTGCATGCCGGCCACCACGCGCGCCACGCCGGCTGTCACCAGCGCATCGGCGCAGGGCGGCGTATGGCCATGGTGGCTGCAGGGTTCGAGGGTGACGTAGACCGTCGCGCCACGGGCCTTGTCACCGGCGGCGCGCAAGGCGTTGGGTTCGGCGTGGGGCTCGCCGGTGCGTTCGTGCCAGCCTTCGCCGACAATCTGCCCGTCACGCACGATCACGCAGCCTACCCGTGGGTTGGGGTGGGTGGTGTACAGGCCCTTGCGCGCCAACTCGAGGGCGCGCGCCATGTAGTGGGCGTCGAGGACTGCCTGTTCAGACGTCATTGCTTGGAAGGCTCACGGGCCAGGCGGTCGATCTCTTCACGGAACTCATTGAGGTCCTGGAAGCGTCGATACACCGAGGCGAAACGGATATAGGCGACTTCGTCGAGCTTTTGCAGCTCGCCCATCACCAGCTCGCCGACCACCAGGCTCTTGACCTCGCGCTCGCCGGTCGCGCGCAACTTGTGCTTGATATGCGCCAGCGCCGCCTCCAGACGCTCGACACTCACCGGGCGTTTTTCCAGGGCGCGCTGCATACCCGCGCGCAGTTTTTCTTCGTCGAAGGGCTGGCGGCTGCCGTCGGACTTGATCAGGCGCGGCAATACCAGTTCGGCGGTTTCGAAGGTGGTGAAACGTTCACCGCAGCCAGAGGCCAGGCATTCGCGCCGGCGACGCACTTGATCGCCCTCGGCGACCAGACGCGAGTCAATGACCTTGGTGTCGTTGGCACCGCAGAAGGGACAGTGCATGGTTGGCAGGCAACAAATAATAGGGAGGGCCATGGTAGCGCATCCCCGTCGCAAGACAAGCCATAGCCTTTACGGTATATAGGCAGGCTTATATGTTTCTATTTTTTAAGCCACGGATTTTGTCCTTTCTGGAGCCGTACATGCAGTTACGACCACTCGTTCTACTCACCCTGTTCAGTTTTCTGGTCGCCTGCAGCAGCGAAGCCCCCAAGCCGGCCGCACCTCAGCCAACGCCGGCACAAGAGAAAAAAGTCCCCGGCATCGAAGACCTCGGCCCCCTGCCTGCCTACCAGCGGGAAATCAGCGGCAACCTGACCAATGTGCCGGCTGGCGCCGAAGTCGAGTTGGCGCTGCTGGTGATCGACGAGCGCTCGCGCCCGCAGCAACTGCTCGCCAGCAGCGTATTGACCGGCAACGGCAAGCCCCTGGCCTTTCGCCTGCGCTTCAACCCCGAAGCGTTCCCGGCCGGTGCGCGGGTTGAATTGCGCGGTCGCGCCAGCCAGTCCGGCCAGTTGATCCTGCACCTGCCCGCCGTGCGCATCACCCAGGCGATTACCCAGACCACCGGTCCCCTGCAACTCGTCAAGGCGCCATGACACCACCGCTGCACCTGCAACGCGCCCTGAGTGAACTGATTGGCGACGCACACCTGGTGCCCTGCCAACTGCCGGGCACCGAGCTGTCGTTGTGGTTGCTCGACGCCGACAACATGGACCGTGCCTTCAGCCAGGAAGAAACCCGGCGCATCCTGCATGAGCCGCCCTACTGGAGCTTCTGCTGGGCCAGCGGCCTGGCGCTGGCGCGCTATCTGGCGGCGAACCCGGCGTGGGTAGCGGACAAGCGCGTGCTGGATTTCGGCGCCGGTTCCGGCGTGGCCGCGATTGCGGCCGCCAAGGCAGGGGCATTGGAGGTGGTGGCGTGCGACCTTGATCCGCTGGCGCTGGCGGCTTGCCGGGCGAATGCCGAACTCAACGACGTGCAGCTGGGTTATTCAACCGACTTCTTTGCAGAGGCCGATCGCTTCGACCTGATCCTGGTGGCCGACGTGCTTTACGATCGCGCCAACCTGCCGCTGCTGGATCACTTCCTGACCCGAGCCCGCGAAGCGCTGGTGGCGGACTCGCGGGTGCGCGACTTCCAGCATCCGGATTATCAGCGGCTGGACATCCTCGAGGCACTGACCCTGCCGGACCTGGCCGAGCCGTGGGAGTTTCGCAAGGTGAGCCTGTACCATTCGCGGCGATAACCGTCCACGTTACAAATTCCCGGCAATATATTGATTGAGACAAGAAAAGCCGCGGTATGGAAAATGCCAGTCCTCGCCCGCAGCTCTGACAATCGACTGCAATGTCTTCGTATTCAAACTCACTGATGTCCAACGAAGCGCAGGCCTTGCCAAACGCTGGGCATCTGCCTAACCTTTGCGCTAATACACCCGCCATGCCTCTGGTTACTTCAGTAACCAAGCACAAATTGTGCGGGTTTTTTATGCCCGGCGCTTTTGGGGCATGAGGTCATTCAGCAAGCCAGCCATAGATGTTCCTGCTCAACTGGAACTGCTCAAGCTACGCGGACTGATCATTCACAATGAAGCTCGCGCTGAGCGCTTCCTGCAGGCCGTCAGTTTCTTTCGACTTAGCCCTCATATGCGACCCTTCCAGCAGCCGGAAGATATCGATCATCGCTTTCGTGAAGGCAGCCAGTTTGGTCAGTTGACCCGCCTTTACGACTTCGACCGGCGGCTTCGTTTACTGACTATGGATGCCATCGAACGCGTCGAAATTGCCTCGCGTTGCGTTATCAGCAACCACATGGGACCCACGCATGGCAGTCATTGGTATACCAACCCGCTGCTGTTTCACCCCACCTTTGATCATCAGCGCCTGCTGACAACACTCTGCGGCAAACAAGACACGGCAACGCGTGAGTACATGCGCGAATGTGACCGGATCGACAGGTCGCACGCGAGCGATGCGAGAAAGGCGCTGCTCAAACGCCAACGGTCAAAAGAGAGCTACGCCCGCCATTACCCCGCGACCTATGACCACCCAACGCTGATGCCTGGCTGGGCGATGCTCGAAGAACTTACGCTGGGGGACCTGTCCCACCTGTACAAAGGCTTGGCCAGGGACGCCGATAAAAAAGCCGTCGCCAAGCGCTTGCTGCTCCCGGCGCCACTGATGCAGTCCTGGCTGCACACGCTGACCACCATCCGAAATATGTGCGCCCACCATTCGCGAATGTGGAACCGGCAATTGGGTGTTCGACCCGAATTACCCAGGAAGGCCACCTTTGCATGGCCCGGGCATTTGCTTGAACCAGGGCCACATAGTCGAATGTTCGCGGTTCTTTGCATGCTCAATCATCTGATGCGCCAAGTGAGTCCACAGACTCCCTGGGGCCACAGCCTGCATGTGCTTATCCGTGAATTTCCCGAGGTCAGTCTCAAAGCAATGGGTTTTCCTCAAGACTGGTACCTCGATCCGTTTTGGCATGCGCCTGAACACTAATCCCCATACGGCTTCCGATAGCCAGCGCCAGCCCTTATAGTTGCCCCCATTCCCGCTTTATTCGAGACGCCTCATGAGTGAGCCCACGCCGTACATCTTCGACGTCACTGCCGCCAACTTCGAGCAGGCAGTGATTCAGAACTCTTTCGAAAAACCTGTGCTGGTGGACTTCTGGGCCGAGTGGTGCGCGCCGTGCAAGGCGCTGATGCCGATGCTGGCGCAGATTGCCGAGAGTTATCGCGGTGAGTTGCTGCTGGCCAAGGTCGACTGCGAAGCCGAGCAGGACATCGTTGCGCGTTTCGGTATCCAGAGCCTGCCGACGGTGGTGTTGTTCAAGGATGGTCAGCCGGTGGATGGGTTTGCCGGGGCGCAGCCGGAGTCGGCGGTGCGGGCGATGCTCGAGCCCCATGTGCAGATGCCGCCACCGGCTGCGGCCGATCCGCTGGAGCAGGCACAAGCGTTGTTTGCCGAGGGCCGCATCAGCGATGCCGAAGCCATGTTGGTTGCGCTGCTGGGCGAGGACAACACCAACGCCGCCGCGCTGATCCTGTACGCGCGTTGCCTGGCCGAGCGCGGTGAACTGGATGAAGCCCAAGCCGTGCTGGACGCCGTAAAAGGCGATGAGCACAAGGCCGCCCTCGCCGGGGCCAAGGCGCAAATCACCTTCCTGCGCCAGGCTGCCGACCTGCCGGACAGCGCCGACCTGAAAAGCCGCCTGGCGCAGAACCCGCAGGATGACGAAGCGGCCTATCAGTTGAGCATTCAACAACTGGCGCGCCAGCAATACGACGCCGCGCTGGAAGGCCTGCTCAAGCTGTTCGTGCGCAATCGCAGCTACAGCGAGGGCTTGCCACACAAGACCTTGCTGCAGGTGTTCGAACTGCTGGGCAACGATCACCCGCTGGTCACGGTGTACCGCCGCAAATTGTTTGCCGCGCTGTACTGACCCTCACCCTGTAGGAGCGAGCTTGCTCGCGAAGGCCGTCAACGATAACGCGGGCATCCTGAATGAACGCGGCGCCTATGCGTTTTTCGCGAGCGAGCTCGCTCCTACGAAGCGTCGATCCAGGTGTACAGCGGCGTGTCTGCGCCGCTGGTCACTTTCACTTTGGCGCTGTGGCGCAGGCGCACCAGCAGGCGCTTGCCCGCGGCGGCGTCGCCGGCCAACCCTTCCAGTTGATCGAGCAATTCCAGGCCGCTGAGCTGCCCGGCGTTGCGCAACAGATCCTGGGCGTTCTGCCATAGATCCTCACTTTGCCTGACCGGTACCGCCGTCGACTCGGCCGGCACCGGGGCGGCCTGCAAGTGTGCGCCCAGCCGCGCCCAATCGCCGTCGTCCAGTTCCAGGGTCAAGTCCACCGGCAGGTCGCCGACGGTTCCACGAATTCGCAACATCGTCCTTACTCCCGCATTTTTTCTGACGGACATGCTCCCATGCAGCTTGCGCAACGCCAAGCGGACGGTCAAACTCTCGGCACTATTGTTATAAGATCACATAACAAAACTTTCATCTGTGGAGTCCTGTCATGCGCCGTCTGCTGCTTGCTTTGCCGTTTGCCCTGCTGCCTCTGGCTGTCGCTCACGCCCATGAAGATCACGATCATGAGCATGGCAGCCTCGGCGCTCACGAACACGGTGTGGGCCGTCTCAATGCAGTGCTGGACGGCCAGAGCCTGGAGCTTGAGCTGGACAGCCCGGCGATGAACCTGGTGGGTTTCGAACACGTCGCGACCAGTGCGGCCGACAAAGCCAAAGTCGCCGCCGCGCGCAAACAGCTGGAAAGTCCGCTGGCACTGTTCAACGTACCCAAGGCCGCCGGTTGCGTCGTCAGCACCCAGGAACTCAACAGCCCGCTGTTCGGCGACAAGCCCGAAGCCGATCACGATGATGGCGATGACAATGACCACGCCACCGACGGCAAAGGCGCTGCCGCCCATGAGCATCATCATGACCACAGCGAAATCCATGCCCACTACCAGTTCACCTGCGCCAAGCCAGAGGCACTGAGCAACCTGGACCTGAGCCAAGTGTTCAAGACCTTCCCCGCCACCCGGAAAATTCAGGTACAACTGATCGGCCCGAGCGGCCAGCAAGGTGCTGACGCGACCGCCACTGCAGCCACCCTGAAGTTCTGAGTTCACATGACCCCTGCATTGATCGAACTGTCCGACCTGGGCTTCAACTGGCCCGGTCACCCCCAGTTGCTGGACATCCCCGCGTTTCGCCTGGAGCCGGGGCAAACCCTGTTCCTCAAGGGCCCCAGCGGCAGTGGCAAAACCACCTTGCTCGGGTTGCTTGGCGGTGTGCACAAACCCAGCCGAGGCAGTATCCGCCTGCTCGGCCAGGAGCTGACCGAACTGTCTGCCGGTGCCCGCGACCGTTTTCGTGTGGACCACACCGGCTACATCTTCCAGCAGTTCAACCTGCTGCCGTTTTTGTCGGTACGTGAAAACGTCGAGCTGCCTTGCCACTTTTCCAAGCTGCGGGCCCGGCGCGCGGCCCAGCGTCACGGCAGTGTCGACCAGGCCGCAGCGACCTTGCTCGCGCACCTGGGTTTGAACGACCCGGACTTGCTCGAGCGCCGCGCCGATTCGCTGTCCATCGGCCAGCAACAACGGGTGGCCGCCGCCCGTGCACTGATCGGTCAACCGGAACTGGTGATCGCCGACGAGCCCACCTCGGCCCTCGACTACGACGCACGCGAGGCATTCATTCAACTGCTGTTCGCCGAATGCCGCGAAGCGGGCGCCAGCCTGTTGTTTGTCAGCCACGACCAAAGCCTGGCCCCGCTGTTCGACCGCAACCTGTCGCTGGCCGAACTCAATCGCGCCGCCACGCCTGCAGAGGTTTGAGATGTATTTGTTTCGTCTGGCCATGGCCAGCCTGGCCAACCGCCGCTTTACCGCGATCCTCACCGCCTTCGCCATCGCGCTTTCCGTCTGCCTGTTACTGGCGGTGGAGCGCGTGCGCGTTGAAGCGCGCAACAGCTTCGCCAGTACCATCAGCGGCACCGACCTGATCGTCGGGGCGCGCTCGGGCTCGGTAAACCTGCTGCTGTACTCGGTGTTTCGCATCGGCAACGCCACCAATAACATCCGCTGGGACAGCTACGAGCACTTCGCCGCCAACCCCAAGGTGAAATGGGCGATTCCGATTTCCCTGGGCGATTCCCATCGCGGTTACCGGGTGATGGGCACCAACGCATCCTACTTCGAGCATTACCAGTACGGCCGCAAACAGAACCTTGAACTGGCCAGCGGCCGCGCGTTTGCCACCGACCCGTTCGAAGTGGTGCTCGGCGCCGAGGTCGCCGAGGCCCTGCACTACACGCTCGGCGACAAGCTGGTGCTGGCCCATGGCGTGGCGGTGGTCAGCCTGGTCAAGCACGATGACAAGCCCTTCACCGTGGTCGGCATCCTCAAGCGCACCGGCACGCCGGTGGACCGCACGCTGCATATCAGCCTCGGCGGCATGGAGGCGATCCACATCGACTGGCACAACGGTGTCCCGGCCCAGGGCAAAGGCCGTATCAGCGCCGATCAGGCGCGCAATATGGACCTGACCCCGCAAGCCATCACCGCGTTCATGCTCGGTTTGAATAACAAGATTTCCACCTTCGCCCTGCAACGGGAAATCAATGAGTTCCGTGGCGAACCGATGCTGGCGATCCTGCCGGGCGTGGCGTTGCAAGAGCTGTGGAGCATGATGGGCACGGCGGAAAAAGCCTTGTTCGTGATCTCGTTGTTCGTGGTGCTGACCGGGTTGATCGGCATGCTCACAGCGATCCTCACCAGCCTCAACGAACGCCGCCGCGAGATGGCGATCCTGCGCTCGGTGGGCGCACGGCCGTGGCATATCGCCACGCTTTTGATCTTCGAGGCCTTCGCGCTGGCGCTGTCCGGCGTGGTGGCAGGTCTTGGTTTACTGTACCTGTGCATCGGCGTATCGCGCGGTTATTTGCAGGCCAACTACGGGCTGGACCTGCCGATGGCATGGCCGAGCGAATATGAATGGACGTTGCTCGCCGGTATCCTGGCGGCGGCGCTGTTGATGGGCAGCGTGCCTGCCTGGCGTGCCTATCGCCAGTCGTTGGCCGATGGCCTGTCCATTCGTTTATGAGGAAGCTGTCGATGCGTCGTGCCCTGTTTGCCCTGTTGCTGCTGGTGGCCGTACCTGCCTGGGCCGAGGAGCAGCCCCGGGATTTGTCGTGGCAGGAAATGATCCCAGCGGATGCGCCGCCGGAAGTGCCCAATATGAAACCGCTGCACGACCTGTCGAACATGGCCGATGCCTTGTCCGTCGAGGCCGCGCCCGCCGCTAAACAGGACTTGCCCAACGCGCCGGTGGTGCAAAGCCTCAACGGCCGGCACATTCGTTTGCCGGGGTACATCGTGCCGCTGGAAGTGAGCGAAGAGGGCCGCACCACCGAGTTCCTGTTGGTGCCGTATTTCGGCGCGTGCATCCATGTGCCGCCACCGCCGTCGAACCAGATCGTGCATGTGAAAAGCGAAGTCGGGGTGAAACTCGACGAGCTGTACCAGCCGTACTGGATCGAAGGCGCGATGCAGGTCAAGCCGTCGTCCAGTGAGTTGGCTGACGCCGGTTACCAGATGGATGCCGAGAAGATTTATATGTACGAGCTGGAGGAATAATCCCTCCCCTCAAACACACCGAAGATCAAATGTGGGAGGGGGCTTGCCCGCGACGACGTCGGCCCAGCAAACACTGATGTTGGTTGACCCACCGCTATCGGGGGCAAGTCGAATCGTCGCACCGCCCCTCCCACAGGGGATCTGCGCTAACTGACCGGTACTGGGGCAAGCCCCCCCTCCCACAGTTTTTTGCGACGTGGTTAGCCTTTCATTGAGCTGAGTCAAAAGATCGTGCGGAACGATCTTTACCATTGGACGTACAACTTTTAACGTCCTTTTGGAGCTCCCATGAACAAGTCTCTGCTCGGCGCGTCCCTCTTCGCGCTCGCCCTCGTCGTCCCTGTCGCTCACGCCCACCAGGCGGGCGACATTCTGGTTCGTGCCGGTGCAATCACCGTGAACCCGAAGGCCGACAGCAGCAGCGTCAAGGTTGACCAGGGCCCATTGGCCGGCGCCAACCTGGGCGGCAAGGCGACCATGAGCAGCGACACCCAACTGGGCTTGAACTTCGCCTACATGATCACCGATCACGTCGGTATCGAACTGCTGGCCGCCACACCGTTCGAGCACGATGTCAAGATCAAGAACACCGCCCTCGGCGCCGCCAACGGCAAGCTCGGCACACTCAAACACCTGCCGCCGACCCTGAGCGTCGTGTACTACCCGCTGGACCACCAGTCCGCGTTTCAACCCTATGTGGGCGCCGGTATCAACTACACCTGGATCTATGACGAACACGTCGGCAGCCGCGCCGAGCAAGCCGGCTTCAGCAACTTCAAGGCCGAGAACTCCTGGGGCTGGGCCGCGCAGATCGGCGCCGACTACATGATCAACGACAAATGGATGATCAACGCCCAGGCGCGCTACATCGACATCAGCACTAAGGCGACTGTGGATAACAACGCGCTGGGCCAGGGCACTCGGGCCAAGGTCAATGTGGATGTCGACCCGATGGTCTACATGGTGGGTATTGGCTACAAGTTCTAAATAACACGGCATAACAATGTGGGAGGGGGCTTGCCCCCGATAGCGGTGGACCAGTCAATAAATCTTTGACTGACACTCTGCTATCGGGGGCAAGCCCCCTCCCACATAGGGTTCTGTGTTGTTTTCAGAAGTGGCGGTAGAACCGGTCTAGCAACGCCGGCAAGCCTGCCCGCCATGCCCGTGGCTTGATGCCAAAGGTATGCAGGATTTTCTTGCAGGCCAGCACCGCGTGCTGTGGCTCGTCCGCCGCATCCGGCCGCGCGGCGTGGGCCTGGGCGGTGGGCGACTCGATGGCCAGCGCGTGGAAGTTGCGGGCTTCGGTGATAATCGCCTGGCCCAGCGCCAGCGGTGTGGTCGCCTCGTGACCGGCGTAGTGGTAGGTGCCCCACAGCGGCGCCGCGCAATCGAGTTGCTTGAGCACGGAAATGATCACCCGCGCCGCATCGTCCACCGGCGTCGGGTTGCCGCGACGGTCGTCGGCCATCAACAACTCATCCGGCTGTTCGGCCCGGGCGAGGAAGCGGCCGAGGGTGCCGTCGACGCTGTCATCCAGCAACCAGCCAAACCGCAGCAGCACATGCTGCGGGCAGGTTGCGCGTACGCTTTGCTCGATACGCCACAACGCCTGGCCGCGCAGGCCCAGGGGCACCGGCTCGTCTTTTTCGCTGTAGGCGGTGGCGCGGGAACCATCGAACACGCGGTAGCTGGACGGTTGCACCAGGGTAATGCTGTGGTGCTGGCACAGTTCGGCCAGGCGTTCGATGGCGAATTCCTGGGAAGCCAGGCGGGTTTCGCTGACGGCTTCGGCCTGGAACCAGTCGAAATAGTAGGCGAGGTTGATCAATGCATCGGGACGGGTGTCGTCGAGCAATTGGGTGAGGCTCGCGGCATCCCAGCCGTCTTGGGGCGGTTTGGGGGCGAGGAAACCGATGTCTTCCTCTGCACCGAGGCGAATCAGCGCCTGCCCGAGGGCATTCCCGCCGCCCAGTAACATAAGGCGCATTCGCATAGATTGAGCAGGCCCGGTCTGTTTGGAACGATGGTTGTTGTCGGCAGGCGCGTGAGCCTTGCCGTAGGTTTATTCCAGAATCGTTGCATTTTGCGGGTTTGTAGCGCAACCGTCACGGACAAAGTAGGTGTTTGCAACTTGTTGGAGCGACGGGTATCAATCACTACATGAACCTTCCCGACTCAACAGACAGGGCACTGGACGGCTTCCACCCCGCCGTCAGTACCTGGTTTCGCAGCACCTTCCCCTCGGTGACCGACGCGCAGGCCCGGGCGTGGCCGCTGATCCGTCAGCGCCGTTCGACGCTGATCGCCGCGCCGACCGGTTCGGGCAAGACCCTGACCGCCTTTCTCGCGGTGCTGGACGACCTGGTCCACCAGGGTCTGGCCAACGGCGGCCAACTGCCCGATGAAACCCTGGTGGTCTACATTTCGCCGCTCAAGGCGCTGTCCAACGACATTCAACTCAACCTGCAAAACCCGCTGGCCGGCATCACCGAGCATCTTGAAAAATCCGGCCTGCCGACGTTGGTGATCCGCACCGCAGTGCGCACCGGCGACACTCCGCAAAAAGACCGCGCGCAGATGCGCAAGCGTGCGCCGCACATCCTGGTCACCACCCCGGAATCGCTGTATGTGCTGCTGGGCTCGGACTCGGGCAGGCAGATGCTCGCCAGCACGCGCACGGTGATCGTCGATGAGATCCACGCGATTGCCGCCGGCAAGCGCGGCAGCCACCTGGCGTTAAGCCTGGAGCGCCTGCAAGCCTTGTGCGCCGAGGCGCTGACGCGCATCGGCCTGTCGGCCACGCAAAAGCCTATCGATGCGGTGTCGCGGTTTTTGGTCGGTAGCGGCCGCGAGTGCGCCATTGTCGACATCGGCCACGCCCGCCCGCGCGACCTGGCTATCGAAGTGCCGCCAGTGCCGCTCTCCGCGGTGATGGCCAATGATGTGTGGGAGCTGGTCTACGACCGCCTCGCCGAGCTGGCGCGCGAACACCGCACCACGCTGATATTCGTGAACACCCGGCGCCTGGCCGAACGCTTGGCGCGGCATCTGAGCGAGCGTTTGGGCAAGACGGCGGTGGCCGCCCACCACGGCAGCCTGGCCAAGGAAATGCGCCTGGACGCCGAGCAACGCCTCAAGGCCGGTGCGCTGCAAGTGCTGATCGCCACCGCGTCGCTGGAGCTGGGCATTGATATCGGCGATGTGGACCTGGTCTGCCAGATCGGCTCGCCTGGCTCGATCAACGGATTTCTGCAACGGGTCGGCCGCTCCGGGCACCAGGTCGGCGGTACGCCCAAGGGCCGCCTGTTTGCCACCACCCGTGACGACTTGATCGAATGCGCCGCCCTCCTCGACTGCGTGCGCCGGGGCGAGCTCGACACCTTGCACATCCCCGTGGCGCCGCTGGACGTGCTGGCCCAGCAGATCATCGCCGAAGTCAGCGCGCGCGAATGGTCGGAAGCGGCCCTGCTGACGCTTGTCCGCCGCGCCGCGCCCTATGCCACGCTGGACGAGCGCCATTACCAGGCGCTGTTGCACATGCTCGCCGACGGCTACAACGGCCGCCAGGGCATGCGCAGCGCTTATCTGCATCGGGACGCCGTGACTCACACCTTGCGCGGCCGCCGTGGCGCCCGGCTCACGGCCGTGACCAGCGGCGGCACCATCCCCGACAACGCCGACTACAGCGTGCTGCTCGAGCCCCAGAGCCTGAACATCGGCAGCGTCAACGAAGACTTTGCGGTGGAAAGCATCGCCGGCGATATTTTCCAGCTCGGCAATACGTCCTACCGCATCCTGCGGGTGGACGCCGGCAAGGTGCGCGTCGAGGACGCCCACGGTCAGCCGCCGACCATTCCGTTCTGGATAGGCGAAGCGCCGGGGCGCAGCAACGAGTTGTCGGCGGCGGTGGCCCGTCTGCAGGGGCAGTTGGACTACCTGCTCGGCGCCAGCCCCGGTGACCTGCAACCGGCGCAGGCGTGGCTCACCGACACCCTCGGCCTGGACCGCGCCAGCGCCGAACAACTGCTGGATTACCTGGCCCGCACGCGCCTGGCCCTCAGCGCCTTGCCGTCGCAGGACACCTTGATCATGGAGCGTTTTTTCGACGCGTCCGGCGGCACCCAGTTGATCATCCACACGCCCTTTGGCAGCCGTATCAACCGCGCCTGGGGCCTGGCCCTGCGCAAGCGCTTTTGCCGCACCTTCAACTTCGAGCTGCAAGCGGCGGCCAGCGAAAATGCGATTGTGCTGTCGCTGTCCACCAGCCACAGCTTTGCGCTGGATGACGTGTGGCGCTACCTCAACAGCAACAGCGCCGAACACCTGCTGATCCAGGCCGTGCTGGATGCGCCGCTGTTCGGCGTGCGCTGGCGCTGGAACGCCGGCGTGGCCCTGGCATTGCCGCGCTACACCGGCGGGCGCAAGGTGGCGCCGCAGATCCAGCGCATGAAAAGCGAAGACCTGATCGCCAGTGTGTTTCCCGACCAGATTGCCTGCCTGGAAAACCTCGCCGGCGAGCGCGAAGTGCCCGACCACCCGCTGGTGGAACAAACCCTCGATGACTGCCTGCACGAAGCCATGGACAGCGAAGGCTGGCTGGCCCTGTTGCGACGCATGGAAGCAGGCGACGTGCGCATGGTCAGCCGCGACCTGCCCGCGCCCTCGCCGATGGCCGCCGAAATTCTCAGCGCGCGCCCCTACACCTTTCTCGATGACGCGCCACTGGAAGAACGCCGCACCCAGGCGGTGCTCAACCGCCGCTGGAGCGACCCGCAGAGTACCGACGATCTCGGCGCACTGGATGCCGAGGCGATCGCCGGGGTACGCGAGGAGGCCTGGCCCGCGCCCCAGGGGCCGGATGAAATGCACGAAGCGCTGATGAGCCTGGCCTGTATTGCAGAGCAGGAGGTCACGCCAGAATGGGCCAAGTGGCTGCGGGCTTTGCACAAGGCCGGACGTGCTTATCCGTTGCCCAACGGCCTGTGGGTAGCCGTGGAACGCTTGAGCTGTTTGCAGGCAATCTACCCGCACAACCTGCCGCTGCTGCCGGGTTTCGATGAACCCTGGACATCCGATGAGGCCTTGGTGGAAGTGCTGCGCGCGCGCCTGGGCGGTTTCGGCCCATTGACGCTGCCCGAGATTGCCGCGCCCCTGGCGCTGCTCCCCGCTACCGTGGCCCAGGGGTTGGCGCGGCTGGAGCAGGAAGGCTACGTGCTGCGCGGGCACTTCAGCCCAGGCTGTAGCGCTGAGCAATGGTGCGAACGGCACCTGCTGGCGCGTATTCATCGCTACACGGTCAAGCGCCTGCGCCGGGAAATCGAACCGGTGGCGCTGCAGGATTTCATGCGATTTCTGTTCGACTGGCAGCACTTGTCCGACAGCACGCGCGGCCAGGGCAGCGCGGTGTTGCCGCAGATAGTCGCCCAGTTCGAAGGCTACGCCGCCGCCACGTCGGCCTGGGACAGTGACCTGCTCAGTGCGCGTATCAAGGATTACGCCTCGACCTGGCTCGACGACCTGTGCCGCAGTGGCAAGCTGGTGTGGACGCGCCTGAGCCACAAAGCCGGCGCCATTGCCTTGCGCAGCACGCCAATCGTGCTGTTACCGCGCAGCCAGGTGCCGTTGTGGAGCGGGCTGACCGAACAGACCGACAGCACGACGCTGTCGCCCAGGGCGCAGAAAGTCCATTTGGCCCTGCGCGAACAAGGCGCGTTGTTTTTCGATGAACTGGTACATGAAGCCCATCTGCTGCGCAGCGAGTTGGAAACCGCGCTGCAGGAGCTGGTCGGCGCGGGATTGGTGAATGCCGACAGCTTTGCCGGGCTGCGCGCCCTGACCACGCCCGCCAGCAAACGCCAGGCGCGCAGCAGCCGGCGTGGACGCGGCGCCTTTATCGGCGGCATGGACGATGCCGGGCGCTGGGCATTGTTACGCCGCGCGCCAGCCGAGCCCGGTGCGCATTCGGCCGAGACGCTGGAGCATGTCGCGATGACCCTGCTGCGCCGCTATGGCGTGGTGTTCTGGCGCCTGCTGGAGCGCGAAGCGGACTGGTTGCCGAGCTGGCGCGAATTGCTGCGCACCTACCACCGCCTCGAAGCGCGGGGCGAGATTCGCGGCGGGCGGTTTGTCAGTGGCCTGGCGGGGGAACAGTTCGCACTGCCGGAGGCGATCCCGTTGCTGCGTGAAGTACGGCGCCGGCCCCATGACGGCAGCTTGATCGCAGTGTGCGGGGCCGACCCGCTGAACCTTGTCGGCACACTGCTGCCGGGAAGCAAAGTGCCGGCGGTGAGTGGCAATCGGATTGTGTACAAGGATGGCGTGCCGGCGGGGGTGATGGTGGGGGGTAAGCAGCAGGTGTTGCTGGAGGTGGATCAGCAGGCGATTCAGGAGAAGTTGCTCAGGCGGTGAGTTTGAGGGCCTCATCGGGGGCAAGCCCCCTCCCACACTGGATCTGCGAACACCGTTCAAATGTGGGAGGGGGCTTGCCCCCGATCGCGCCAGCTCAGGCACCCCAATCATTCACTCGGCACGCGGCTGCTCGGTCATCTCCACCTCATGCTCCTGCCCCACCCGCTTGGGCAACACAACCTGCTGTGGATAAGTCTGCGCGAAATGCACTTCGTCGCAGTTATCCACAAGCTTCTTCAAGCGCTGGTTAAACGCGCGGCTCACCGCATATTGCCCACCCGACACGGTACGGAACTGCGCCGTCAGTACCACGCCATTGAGGTCCATCTTGTCGACACCGAACACCTCCAGTGGCCCTTGCAGGTTGTACTTGAGGAACACGTCGTCGCGGATCGACTGGCCGGCCTCGCGGATCAGTTCCACGGCTTTGTCCACATCGGTGTCGTAGGTGAACTGCACTGAGAAAAACGCATACGCAAACTGACGCGACTGGTTGGTAACCGCCTTGATCTGCCCGAACGGCACCGAATGCACAAAGCCCTTGCCGTCGCGCAGGCGCAGGGTGCGAATAGTCAGGCCCTCGACCGTGCCGGCGTGGCCGGAGTCGAGTACCACCCAGTCGCCGATCGACAGGGTGTCTTCGATGATGATGAAGAGGCCGGTGATCACGTCCTGCACCAGTTGCTGCGAGCCGAAACCGATGGCCAGGCCGACCACACCCGCACCCGCCAGCAGCGGCGCGACGTTGATGCCCAGGTTGGCCATGGTGGTGATCGCACAAATCACCACCAGGATGATTTTCACCGCGTTGCGCAACAGCGGCAGGATGGTTTTAACACGGGTACTGGGCTGGCGGCTGGAGCGCTTGTTCACCGGGGGTTTGAGCGCTTCCTGGATCGCCGTATCGAGCACCACCCAGAACAGCCAGGTCATCAGCAGGATCAAGCCGATGCTGCTGAGGGAATCGCTGATCGCCCGGCCCACCGAGTTGCGCTGGGCAAACTCGAACAACGACACGCCCCAGATACGCCCGAGGATTTCGATAAAAGCCACCGCCATGACGATGCGCAATATCGCGTGCAACAGGCTGAGGAAGCGCTCCTTGTAGGCGCTGCTGCGCTGGATCGCCACTTGGCTGCGAGACTTGAACAGGTGTTGCAGCACGGTGCTGAGAAACACCGTGCCGATCAGCAGGATGGTGGTGAACAAGGCACAGCGCAGGGCCTTTTGATTGTCGTCGCCGGCACCGATCAGGTTGATTGCCGAGACCAGCACCATCAGCAGAATCGGCCAGTACCAGAGCCCGGAAAATACCCGCAACGACTGCTGCAACGCCGGATGCTTGAGACGCTGGGCCAGCGGCCGATTACGGATCAGGTGCGCCACCGGACGGCGCAGACGCACCACCAGCACGCCAAAGATCACCGTCGCGAACAGGCCGGTAAACACCGCGATACTGCTGGTGATATTGCCGCCGAGCTGACGGGCGATCTGCGGGCTGGTCAACGCGTCGCTGAGGGCGGCGAGGAAGCCGATCAGGAACAGCGGTTTGGGGCAATAGTCGCGGATCAACCGCACCGCCGGGCGCTTGTGGCCGAGGTTGAACATGACGATGACGCACAGCAGCATCGAGGTGGAGAAGATGCCGCTGCTGGTGGCGTAGGCAAAACACAGCGCCAGCGCCCGGCCCACGGAGGTGGCTAAAAAGTGGCTGACATACAACGTCAACGGCAGGCAGATAATGGCCGGGAGGGTGTAGGGCACCACATACCCCAGCACCGCCAGCAGGCGCGCCCGGCGCTGGAAAAAACCCCGCAGGCCCAAGCGCCGCACGATAAGGCGGCCCACCAGCGTCAGCACTGCAAAGGCACCGATCCACACGGCCGACAGCAGCAGGAAATCTCCGGCCACGCTCCATGGCGAGCGCGCCGCCGTCTGGTCGACCAGACGCCCGACTTCATTCGCGGCCCGGTCGGCACGCAGGCGCCACTCGTCGATGAAATTCTGATTGAGGTCCAGCTTCTGTTGCACATCATCAATGCTGGAGCTGATGGCCCCGAGCAGGCCGCCCTCCACCAGCAATTCCGGCTTGGCCGGGGCTTCGGGTTCCGGCGCGGTGGCCGCGGCTTGCAGTGCGCCGTTGCCGCATAGCAGCAGCGCGACGAGCAGTAATGCAGTCTTTAAATTCAGCAAAACACCGGGCTCCTTCTGGGGGTCTGTAAGGAACTGACGGGTTTGAGCCGTGATCGTTCCCCTGATTCGCCCGGCCCTGCCCCACCTCCTGCCCCTCTACCGCCTGTAGGAATGTGGAAACTTTCGGCCAAAGATCGTAGTCATCCCAAAATGCGGGGCAATCGACCCTGGATCAACGGGAGTAAGCATGGCGGCGATTCACATCGGCATTTCCGGCTGGCGCTACACGCCCTGGCGGGGCGATTTCTACCCCGAAGGCTTGACCCAGAAACGCGAGTTGCAGTTTGCCTCACGCGCCGTCAATGCGATCGAAATCAACGGTTCGTTCTACGCGCTGCAAACCCCCAAGCGCTACGCCGAGTGGTATGCCGACACGCCCGAAGGGTTCATGTTCAGCGTCAAGGCCCCGCGCTATATCACCCACATCCTGCGCCTGCGCGATGTACACAAGCCCATGGCGAATTTCTTCGCCTCCGGGGTATTGGAGCTCAAGGACAAGCTTGGGCCGATCCTCTGGCAGTTCCCGCCCAGCTTCAAGTTCGACCCGCCCCTGTTCGAAGCCTTTCTGGCCGAATTGCCCACCACCACCTTGCAGGCCGCCGCCCTCGCCCATCAGCATGAGCCACGTCTCAATGGCAAGGCGAGCATGAAGGCCTACGGCAAGCAGCCGTTGCGCCATGCGGTGGAAATTCGCCACAAGAGCTTTGCGGTGCCTGAGTTTGTGCAGTTGCTGGACAAGTACGGCGTCGCCCTAGTGGTGGCGGACACGGCTGGCAAGTGGCCATATGCCGAAGACGTCACTGCCAACTTCCTGTACCTGCGCCTGCATGGCGACAAGCAGTTGTACGCCAGTGGCTACACCGACGACGCCCTCGCGCGCTGGGGCGAGCGCATCGAGCGTTGGCGGCACGGCAAACAGCCCGCGGATGCGCAGTTGATCGACCCGCAACACAAGCCACGCGCGCGCAAACAGCGCGACGTGTTCTGCTTTTTCGATAACGACATCAAGGTGCGTGCGCCTTTCGATGCCCGTCAATTGTTGCAGCGTTTGGGTCTGGATGAGCACCTGGCGACAGCGCCGGGGCAACTGCCGGAACCTGGAGTGCTGCCATGACACAGCCGGAGTTGATTCCCATCACACCCACTGCCCCCATTACTCGCTTTACCGTGCTGACGGTCAATATCCACAAGGGTTTCACCGCCTTGAATCGGCGTTTCATCCTGCCCGAATTGCGCGAAGCCGTGCGCAGCGTGGGCGCCGACATGGTGTTCCTGCAGGAAATCCATGGCACCCACGAGCAGCATCCGCAGCGCTACAGCGACTGGCCGAAGATGCCGCAGTACGAGTTCCTCGCCGACAGCATCTGGCCGCAGTTCGCCTACGGGCGCAACGCGGTCTACCCCCATGGCGACCACGGCAACGCGTTGTTGTCGAAATTCCAGATCATCCGCCACGACAACCTCGACATCTCCCAGAGCGGCCACGAAAACCGCGGCCTGCTGCATTGCGTCCTGCGCCTGCCGGGCAGCGGGCAGGAAGTGCATGCAATCTGCATCCACCTGGGCCTGCGTGAGGTGCATCGCCAGCAGCAATTGCGCTTGCTGGAGCAACGTATCAGCGAGATTCCGGCCGATGCGCCGGTGGTGGTCGCCGGCGATTTCAACGACTGGCGCCAGCGTGCCGACCTGAGCCAAAGCGGCCTTGAGGAAGTCTTCGTGCAGACCTTAGGCAAACCGGCGCGCACCTTTCCCGCGCGCCTGCCCTTGTTGCCGCTGGACCGCATCTACGTGCGCAATCTGAAAGTGCATAACCCCCGGGTGCTGACCACGCGCCCCTGGTCCCATTTGTCTGACCATGTGCCGCTGTCGGTGGAGATTGAGCTATGAACGTTGCTGTAGAACATATCGCCACCGATCAGCCGCCGGATGATGCCAAGGCGCGCGACCTCGATTACGGCTGGCAGAGCGGCAACCGCATCGAGTTGCTGGAAAATGGCGAGGCCTACTTTCCCAAGGTGTTCGAGGCCATGCGCGTGGCGCAGCGCGAGATTCTGCTTGAGACGTTTATCCTCTTCGAGGACAAGGTCGGCTTTGAGCTCAAAGCCATCCTGATCGACGCCGCGCAGCGCGGAGTGAAGGTGGTGGCCAGCCTGGATGGCTTTGGTTGCGGCGAACTGAGCACGGCATTTTTGCGCGAGCTGGCCGAGGCCGGGGTGGTGGTGCAGATGTTCGATCCGGCCTCGAAGACGCTGGGTATCCGCACCAACTGGTTCCGTCGCCTGCACCGCAAAATCGTGGTGGTGGATGCCAGCGTGGCGTTCATCGGTGGTATCAACTTTTCCGCCGACCATCTGGGTGACTTCGGCCCTGAAGCCAAGCAGGACTATGCGGTGCAAATCGTTGGCCCGGCGGTGGCCGACCTGCACCACTTCGCCCTGGCGCAAAGCGGTCGCCAGGTGCGCACGCGGCGTGGATGGCGGCGGCGCGAGCAACGTCCTACGCCATGGGCAACGTCTGACGAAAACGGTCTGGTACGCCTGATTTATCGCGACAACGTGCAGCATCGCGATGATATCGAAGAAGCCTATATTCACGCCTTGAGCAAAGCGCGTACGCGCGCCGTGATTGCCAACGCGTATTTCTTCCCCGGTTACCGTCTGCTGCGTGAAATCCGCAACGCCGCGCGCCGTGGCGTGCACGTGCAATTGATCATGCAGGGCCAACCGGATGTGCTGCTCGCCAAGCTGGCGGCGCGCATGCTGTATGACTATCTGCTCAAGGACGGCGTGGTCATTCACGAGTACTGCCAGCGCCCCCTGCACGGCAAGGTGGCGTTGATAGACGATGACTGGAGCACCGTAGGCTCAAGCAACCTGGACCCGTTGAGCCTGGCATTGAACCTTGAAGCCAATGTGCTGATTCGCGACCGGGCGTTCAATCAGCAGTTGTACGAAAGCCTGGAAGCGCTCGCCAGGGACCATTGCCAGACCATGCCGGCAAAACGCAAACCGCGCCTGTGGTTATGGCGCCTGACCGTGGGCTTCCTGGTCTTTCATGTGATGCGTCACTTCCCCGCCCTCACCGGCTGGCTGCCGGCACACAAGCCGCGTTTGAAACCCATTGAGAGTCCGGCCCATGACGTCTGAAAAAAACGGCTCGCGGTTCCAGCGCTGGAAGAAGCCCCTGACCCTTGCGTTCTTTGTGCTGCTTATCGTGCTGTTCACCTTGCTTGCCCGACGCATCGACTGGAGCGAAGTGCTGCAGACGTTGAGCGAATTCAAGGTGCGCACCCTGCTGATCGCCGGCGCGCTGACCGTGTGCAGCTTTATTGTGTATGCCTGCTTCGACCTGATCGGCCGCACCTACATTCGCCAGCCCTTGCGCTGGAAGCAGATCCTGCCCGTGGGCATCATCAGCTACGCGTTCAACCTCAACCTGAGCGCGTGGGTGGGCGGCATCGCCATGCGTTATCGGCTGTATTCGCGATTGGGGGTGAGCACCGGCAATATCGCCAAGATCCTGGGGCTGAGCCTGGCCACCAACTGGTTCGGCTATATGGCGATCTCGGGCGTGATCTTCAGCAGCGGCCTGGTCACCATGCCGCCGGGCTGGAAGGTCAGCACCACGGCATTGCAAGGCATCGGTGCGCTGTTGGTGCTGGCAAGCCTCGGTTACCTGGTGGCCTGCCAGTTTTCGAAAAAACGTGCGTGGACGATTCGCGGCATGGAAATCAACCTGCCGTCGCTGCGCATGGCGTGCTTGCAATTGATGTTGGGCGCATTGAACTGGTCGCTGATGGCGGCGGTGATTTTCACGCTGTTGCCGGCGAAACTGGATTATCCGCTGGTGCTGGGGGTGCTGCTGATCAGCGCGATTGCCGGGGTGCTCACGCATATTCCAGCGGGCCTTGGGGTGCTGGAAGCGGTATTTATCGGGCTGCTGCAGCATGAGGCGTCGCGCGGCAGTCTGCTGGCCGGGTTGATTGCCTATCGGGCGATCTACTTCATCTGCCCGTTGTTGATCGCGCTGGTGATGTATTTGGGGGTGGAAGCGAAGGCCAAGGCGTTGCGGGTGAAGAAAACACCCGCTTAGCGCGTTAGCGAGACTGGATGATGCTCAAACGTTCACCCACCACCATCTCGGTGATCCAGTCCACCAGGATCGAGGTGTAGGCCTGTTGCGACACCGGGTCGCTCAATGAATGGTCGGCGCCATCGATGATGCGGTGGGTCAGGGAATGGGTGTTCTGGCAGGCCGCGCGGTAACTCATGATGGTGGCGTGGGGCACGTGGTCGTCGGTCTCCGATTCGACGATCAGCACATCACCGCTGAATTTTGCGCAGGCATGCAGGGCCCGGTTGGTTTCGGCCTGCACCAGCGTACTGCGGTAATCCATCAGGTCGGCTTTATCCAGGTCACGCTTGGGCTTGAGCCATTCCTGATCGCGGTACAGCGCAGGCACCCGCAACGCCAGCCAGCGCACCGGGCGCAATGAGGTGAGGATCGCCGCCAGGTAGCCCCCATAGCTGGTGCCCACCACCGCCACCGCCGAGGTATCGATGGCCGGGTGAGACAGCAGGCGGTCGTAGGCGGCCAACAGGTCGCGCAGGTTGTCTTCACGGGTTACGCGCGAAAGCGGGATACCCGTGCCTGCATGGCCGCGCAGGTCGAAAGTCAAACACACGCAACCGAGCCCCGCGATGCCTTTGGCGCGCTCCAGGTCGCGCTCCTGGCTGCCGCCCCAGCCGTGCACGAACAACACGCCCGGCACTTTGGATTTGGGGCTGAGGAAGGTCCCGCTCATCTGTTCGTCGTCAATGTCGATTGCGATGCTCTCGCTTCTAGCCGTCATAAGCGTTAACCGTCACATATTTGAGGAGAAAGTCGCTGTTTTCAGCCAGGCCGCGGTACACCTCGATGGCGTCTGCCGGTAACGTCCGGTCCACATAGGTTTCCACCGAGGCCACGCGGATCGCGCGCAAGCCGGGGTGGTTGACGAAGCTTTGCAGCGCCGCGACTTCCGCGCTGCTGGCCCCGCCCATGCGCCAGGACTGTTCGAGCACGCCACTGCGGCGTTGGCCGTCGCTGTCCAGCCCCTGGGCGATGTCGTAGTTGCGGCGCGAGGCGTAGAAGCCGGGGTAGGCTTCATCGGCAGCCTTGTCGAAAACCTGCGCTTGCCTGACGGCTTCGCGTACATCGTCCGGCAGAGCCAGAGCGAGCAAGTCGTCGTAACCGCCGGGCACCACCAGCAGCTTGGAGCCGCCGTAGACCTCTTCGCCCTGCCCGTCCCGGGTCAGGTATTGCTCGCCGCAGTAACTGATGACGTGATCGCCGATAAAGCTTTGGCCCACACTGTGAGTGACTACGTCCTGCAGGTCTTGTTCCAGCACCACCCCATCATTAAACATTGCGGCGGCTTCGGGACGCGCCAGCAGGGCATCGAATTCGTCGAGGCTGCGGATCACCTCTTGCCCGCGCCCCGCGCAGGCGTTTACGGGCTTCAAGCGAATCGGCCCGCTGTAGAGCAAACGGGTCGCGGCTGGCCGTGCATCTTCCAGCGCGAAGACACTCAAGCCATCGAGGACTACGTCGCGCACGCGCTCACAAAACAGCGGCGACCAGCCCTCGGGCGCCTGGGCTTGCGGGCTCAGCAGGCCATGAGTGATGGCTTTGGTACAGATGAACGCATGATCGACATAACCGCCCCACAGGTCTTGCGGGCCTTTGATATCGAGCGCTTGTGCCTGGGCGGCCCCGACCAGCGTTTGTGTGGGAAGCAGGTACAGATCGTGGCCGGCGTGCTTGAGCGGGTCGTAGCTGCCGCCGAATTTTAGCCCCAGTATCTGCGCGAGCCAGCGCGCCAGGGCGCGATTGGTCTCCACTTCATGCTGGGGTGCGCCGCTGCGCGTTGAATGAGAGAGCGCCAGCTTTTTACGTGAAATCGGGGTCATGCATCCCCCTTGGCATCCGGCCATGTGTGTAAAAGAAGCGTAGCAGGGATCAGGCCAAGCTCGCGTTGAGCAGGAGCGCTTGAAAATCAATCAGTTGGCGGGCACGCAATATCAGTTAGCCCGCGCCATTCTGCACGATGCGGCCTCGGGCACGCGGCGTTCTGCACGATTCACGTGTACGGCAGCCGATATCCGACGGCGGCGCCAGCTAAGATACTGGACCTATCAACCCATCACGAGGCAACCCACATGGCCAAGCAAGCACTCATCCTGATCGATATCCAGAACGACTACTTCCCCCAGGGCAAGTGGCCGCTTGACGGTGTGGAGGCCGCTGCGGACAACGCCGCGCAGGTGCTGAAGGCCTTTCGTCAGACCGGCGATGCGGTGATCCACGTGCGTCACGAGTTCGCGGACGATGACGCGCCGTTCTTCACGCCGGGCTCCGAAGGCGCGCAGTTGCATGCCAACGTGCTGAACCAGGGTAACGAGCCGGTGGTGCTCAAGCACTTTGTGAATGCCTTTCGCCAGACCAACCTGCGCGAGTTGCTGGAACGGCGCAGCATTACCGACGTGGTGGTGGTCGGCAGCATGAGCCATATGTGCATCGACGCTGTAGTGCGGGCGGCGGCAGACTTGGGCTACAAGGTCACGGTCATTCATGACGCCTGCGCTACCTGTGACCAGAATTTCAATGGGCAGGTGATTCCCGCCGCGCAGGTGCATGGCGCCTACATGGCCGCGCTGGCCTTCGGCTATGCGAGTGTGGTGTCGACGCAAGACTATTTGAAAGCCCAAGCGGCGGTGGCTTGACCGCCGCTTGGCGCGTTCAGCGCGTGGCGATGATAAACAGGCGTGGGAATGGCAGCAGTACCGTGCCATCCGCCAGGGCTGGATAAGCCTGGGTAATCCGTGCCTGGTACGCCTGCAGGAAAGCGGCTTTTTCGTCATCGTTCAGTGGCGCCAGGAAAGGCCGCAGCGTTGAACCCTTGAACCACTCCACCACTGCCCCGTGGTCTGCCAACGGATGGTGGTAGGTGGTACGCCAGACATCGACGGTGCTGCAATGCCGGTTCAGCAGTTCGAAGTAATAGCTCGCCGAATGCCGCTCGTTATGCTTGACCGCGCCGATCTTCGCGGCCCATGGCCCCTGCGCTGCGACCTCACGGGCGAGCCGGTGGGCAGGCTCGTCGAGGTTGTCCGGCGTCTGCACCGCCAGCGTGCCGCCGGGGGTCAGTTGGTTGACCAGGTGCGGATAGAGCGAGGCGTGGTCAGGCAGCCATTGCAGGGACGCATTGGCGAGAATCACGTCGAAGGGCTGCGCCGGGCTCCAGGCGCCGATATCCGCCAGTTCGAAGCTCAAGGCCGGCAGGCGCTTGCGCGCGTCGCGCAGCATGTCATCGGAGCTGTCCATGCCGGTAATGTGGGCGTGTGGAAAGCGTTCGGCCAACACCTGGGTGGAATTGCCGGGACCACAGCCCAGATCAACGGCCGTGCCCACATCGGTATTGGGAATCGCGGCCACCAGGTCGCGGACGGGGCGCGTGCGCTGCTGCTCGAACATCGTGTACTGCTTGGCGGACCAGGTCATCGGGTTCTCCTCTCTTGGTGGTTAAGCATCGCCCATAAAAAACCCCCGACGCCAGGGGTATCGGGGGTTTTGTTGTGTCTGGAGGTTTAGGCCTCAGAACGGGATATCGTCATCAAAGCTGTCGAAATCCGGAGCCGGCTGCGGAGCGGCCTGTTGTGGCGCCGGGCGCGACTCGCGCTGAGGCTGCTGGCTTGGCTGCGGACGCGATTGCTGTGGACGCGGTGCCGAGTTGGACATGCCGCCCTGGCCCTGTTGGTCGCCCTGTGGACGGCCGCCCAGCAATTGCATGGTGCCTTGCATGTCGACCACGATTTCAGTGGTGTAACGCTTGATGCCGTCTTTTTCCCACTCGCGGGTTTGCAGTTTGCCTTCGATGTAGACCTGCGAACCTTTGCGCAGGTACTCACCGGCGATCTCGGCCACTTTGCCGAACATCGACACGCGGTGCCATTCGGTTTTCTCGACCTTCTGGCCTGTCTGCTTGTCGGTCCACTGTTCGCTGGTCGCCAGACTCAGGTTCGTCACGGCGTTACCGTTAGGCAGGTAGCGAACTTCGGGATCCTGGCCGCATGTACCGACCAATATGACTTTGTTAACCCCACGGGCCATAACGTTCTCCTAGGCTGGGCGCGCTGTCGGCACTGGGTTGACCAGGTGCTCGAGCGTCGCGCGATCCAATAATTCGGTGTCCAATTTGATGTAAATCGCAGTTTCTTCTGCGACCACTACTGCGTCCGTTACTCCAACGACGGCCTTCAGGCGCTCGGCCAAGCCGGCTTCGCGCATCGCTTCAGGCGATAACGGCAGGCGTAGGCTCGTCACATACGGAGGTTCGCGCATGGTAACAGCAAAGACCAGCCAAAGTGCAGCCAGCCCGGCGCATCCGAGGAACACAACCGACAAACCGCCATGCTGGAACATCCAGCCACCCATGATCCCGCCCAGCGCCGAACCGAGGAACTGGCTGGTGGAATACACGCCCATCGCCGTGCCCTTGCCGCCGGCCGGTGAAACCTTGCTGATCAGCGACGGCAATGACGCTTCCAGCAGGTTGAACGCGGTGAAGAACACCACCGTGCCGATCACCAGCGCCCGCAGGCTGTCGCCGAACTGCCAGAAGAATAGTTCAGTGAGCATCAATGTCGCGACGGCGCCGAGCAGAACTCGTTTCATTTTGCGTTTCTTCTCGCCGTAGATGATGAACGGGATCATGGCGAAGAACGAAACCAACAGGGCGGTCAGGTAGACCCACCAGTGCTGCTCCTTGGGCAAACCGGCTTTCTGCACCAGCGCCAGGGGCAAGGCGACGAAGCTGCACATCAGCATTGCGTGCAACACGAAGATACCTAAATCCAGACGCAGCAGGTCCGGGTGCTTGAGCGTCGGCAACAGCGCCTTGCGCGCGACGCCGGACTCACGGTGCTGCAGCGTGCCGGTCGAGCGCGGCACCATGAAGGCCACGATCACGATACCGACCAACGCCATGCCGCCGGTGGCCAGGAACAACCCGTGCAGGCCGAAAGCGCGAGTCAGCAGCGGGCCGACCACCATCGCCACGGCAAACGACAAACCAATGGTCATGCCGATCATGGCCATGGCCTTGGTGCGATGCTGTTCGCGGGTCAGGTCCGACAGCAACGCCATCACCGCAGCGGAAATCGCCCCGGCGCCTTGCAGGATACGTCCGGCGATCACGCCCCAGATCGAATCGGACTGCGCCGCGAGCACACTGCCGAGGGCGAACACGATCAGCCCCAGGTAAATCACCGGGCGACGGCCTATACGGTCGGAAATGATACCGAACGGTATCTGGAAGATGGCCTGGGTCAGGCCATAGGCGCCAATCGCCAGGCCGATCAATGCGGGGGTCGCGCCTGCGAGATCCATTCCATAGGTCGCCAGCACCGGCAACACCATAAACATGCCCAGCATACGGAAGGCGAACACCAGGGCCAGACCGCTTGCCGCTCGGGTCTCGCCGCTACTCATGCGTTCGCTGTGGGGATCGTGCATGGAAAAACCTCGTGTGAACCGGCGGCGATTCTACCAGTCCCATCGATTGAGAGGGTATATGCGGCGCTTTGCCGCGCAGCTTTCATGTAAGGCTGCAAGCGGCCTTTTGACAGTGTATATTCATCCAGTCTTTAGCCGTATACTCCGGCATTATTTACGCCCGCCGTGCGAGGCCATCTTGGACAAGATCCTGATTCGTGGGGCTAGAACCCACAACCTGAAGAACATCGACCTGACCCTGCCCCGGGACAAACTGATCGTCATCACCGGCCTGTCCGGTTCGGGCAAATCGTCCCTGGCGTTCGACACGCTGTATGCCGAAGGCCAGCGTCGCTATGTGGAATCGCTGTCGGCCTATGCCCGCCAGTTCCTGTCCATGATGGAAAAGCCCGACGTCGACACCATCGAAGGTTTGTCGCCGGCCATTTCCATCGAGCAGAAATCGACGTCCCATAACCCACGCTCCACCGTGGGCACCATTACCGAAATCTACGATTACCTGCGTCTGCTGTATGCACGCGTGGGTATTCCACGCTGCCCGGACCACGATATTCCCCTGGAAGCCCAGACCGTCAGCCAGATGGTTGACCTGGTGCTGGCCCAGCCGGAAGGCGCCAAGCTGATGCTGCTGGCGCCCGTCATCCGCGAGCGCAAGGGCGAACACCTGTCGGTCTTTGAAGAGCTGCGGGCGCAAGGTTTCGTGCGCGCCCGCATCAACGGCAAGCTTTATGAGCTGGATGAAGCGCCCAAGCTCGACAAGCAGAAGAAGCACTCCATCGATGTGGTGGTCGACCGTTTCAAGGTGCGTGCCGATCTGCAGCAGCGCCTGGCGGAATCCTTCGAGACCGCGTTGAAGCTGGCCGACGGTATTGCCCTGGTCGCGCCCATGGACGACGAGCCGGGCGAAGATATCATCTTCTCCGCGCGCTTTGCCTGCCCGATCTGCGGCCATGCCATCAGCGAACTGGAACCCAAGCTGTTTTCCTTCAACAACCCGGCCGGCGCCTGCCCGACCTGTGACGGCCTGGGCGTCAAGCAGTTCTTCGACATCAAGCGCCTGGTCAACGGCGACCTGACGTTGGCGGAGGGGGCGATTCGTGGCTGGGACAGGCGCAACGTCTACTACTTCCAGATGTTGGGGTCGTTGGCGTCGCACTACAAGTTCAGCCTCGAAGTGCCGTTCAACCAACTGCCGGCGGACCAGCAGAAGGTCATCCTCAACGGCAGCGGCTCGCAGAACGTCGACTTCAAGTATCTGAACGACCGTGGTGACATCGTCAAGCGCTCCCACCCGTTCGAAGGCATCGTGCCGAACCTTGAGCGCCGTTACCGCGAGACCGAATCGGCCAGCGTGCGCGAAGAGTTGGCGAAATTCCTCAGCACCCAACCTTGCCCTGATTGCCGTGGCACGCGCCTGCGCCGCGAAGCGCGGCATGTGTGGGTTGGCGAGAAGACGTTGCCGGCGGTGACCAACCTGCCAATTGGCGATGCCTGTGAGTACTTCGGTGTGCTCAAGCTGACCGGCCGCCGTGGGGAGATTGCCGACAAGATCCTCAAGGAAATCCGCGAGCGTCTGCAGTTCCTGGTCAACGTTGGCCTGGACTATCTGTCGCTGGACCGCAGCGCCGATACCCTGTCGGGCGGCGAGGCCCAGCGGATTCGCCTGGCCAGCCAGATCGGCGCGGGACTGGTGGGCGTGTTGTACATCCTCGATGAGCCGTCGATCGGCTTGCATCAACGCGACAACGATCGCTTGCTGGGTACGTTGAAACACCTGCGGGATATCGGCAACACGGTGATTGTGGTCGAGCACGACGAGGACGCGATTCGCCTGGCGGATTACGTGGTCGATATCGGCCCTGGCGCGGGTGTGCATGGCGGACATATTGTCGCCGAGGGCACGCCTGCCGAAGTCATGGCGCATCCGGATTCACTGACCGGCAAGTACCTGTCGGGCCGCGTGAAAATTGCGGTGCCGGCCAAGCGCACGCCGCGCAACAAGAAGATGGCGTTGCACCTCAAGGGTGCTCGTGGCAACAACTTGCGCAATGTGGATCTGGAAATCCCCCTGGGCCTGCTGACCTGTGTGACCGGGGTTTCCGGCTCGGGCAAGTCGACGCTGATCAACAACACGTTGTTCCCACTCAGTGCCACCGCCCTGAACGGCGCTACCACCCTGGAAGCGGCGGCCCACGACAGCATCAAGGGCCTGGAGCATCTGGACAAGGTGGTCGACATCGACCAGAGCCCGATTGGCCGTACGCCGCGGTCCAACCCGGCAACTTACACCGGGCTGTTCACGCCGATTCGCGAGTTGTTCGCCGGTGTTCCGGAATCCCGCTCACGCGGCTACGGGCCGGGCCGGTTCTCGTTCAACGTCAAGGGCGGTCGCTGTGAAGCCTGCCAGGGCGATGGCTTGATCAAGGTCGAGATGCACTTCCTGCCGGATATCTATGTGCCGTGCGATGTGTGCAAGAGCAAGCGCTATAACCGTGAAACCCTGGAAATCAAATACAAGGGCAAGAACATTCACGAAACCCTGGAGATGACCATCGAGGAAGCGCGGGTGTTCTTCGACGCGGTTCCGGCGTTGGCGCGCAAGCTCCAGACATTGATGGATGTCGGCCTGTCTTATATCAAGCTGGGGCAGTCGGCGACCACGCTGTCGGGTGGTGAAGCGCAGCGGGTGAAGTTGTCGCGTGAGTTGTCCAAACGGGATACAGGCAAAACCTTGTATATCCTTGATGAGCCAACCACTGGCCTGCACTTTGCCGATATTCAGCAACTGCTGGACGTGCTGCATCGGTTGCGTGATCACGGTAATACGGTGGTGGTGATTGAACACAACCTGGATGTGATCAAGACCGCCGACTGGCTGGTGGACCTGGGGCCGGAAGGCGGTTCCAAGGGCGGGCAGATCATTGCTGTGGGTACACCGGAGCAAGTCGCCGAGATGTCGCAATCCCATACTGGCTACTATCTGAAGCCGTTGCTGGAGCGCGACCGGGCCTGATTTACCGGGCCCGATAAAAAGCCCCTGTCACCTCATCGGTGGCAGGGGCTTTTTCGTAGCCGGAATCAGAACTGCGATTGCAGGTAGTTTTCCAGGCCAATCAGCTTGATCAGACCCAACTGCTTTTCCAGCCAGTAGGTATGATCTTCTTCGGTGTCATTCAACTGCACGCGCAGGATCTCGCGAGTGACATAGTCGTTGTGCTGCTCGCACAGCTCAATGCCCTTGCAGAGCGCGGCACGGACCTTGTATTCGAGACGAAGGTCGGCAGCGAGCATATCCGGCACTGTGGTGCCCACATCCAGGTCGTCGGGACGCATGCGCGGCGTGCCTTCGAGCATGAGGATACGACGCATCAGTGCGTCAGCGTGCTGCGCCTCTTCTTCCATCTCATGGTTAATACGTTCATAGAGCTCGGTAAAGCCCCAGTCTTCGTACATACGCGAATGGATGAAATATTGGTCACGAGCTGCCAGTTCGCCCGTCAGCAACGTGTTGAGGTAATCGATTACGTCGGGGTGACCTTGCATCGCCCTACATCTCCCTGCTTGAAAGTCTGTAGTTTGAACCATGCTGACCTGAAGGTCACGGGATCAACGGCAGAAAAGCGAAGATTTCCGGAGAAAAGTAGCTGAAATAACGCAAAAACCGCCCAAATGAGGGCGGTTCTGCTTATCGTTTAGAGTCAGTTAAGCGATACACCCAGTGCATTTGCGATTGCTTCTCCATAAGCGGGATCCGCTTTGTAAAAATGCTGCAACTGACGCTGGACCACATCACTGGAAACACCGCCCATCGCACCGGCGATGTTGCTGGTCAGCAGCGCTTTCTGCTCGTCATTCATCAAGCGGAACAGTGCACCGGCGTGGCTGTAGTAATCAGTGTCTTCGCGGTGATCGTAACGATCAGCCGCGCCGCTCAAGGCCAGTGCAGGCTCCGCATACTGTGGCGCCTGCTTTGGCGCATCGGCGTAGCTGTTTGGCTCGTAGTTAGGCGCAGCGCCACCATTACTGCCAAAGGCCATCGAACCGTCACGCTGGTAGCTGTTGACCGGGTTACGTGGAGCATTCACCGGCAGTTGCTGGTGATTGGTGCCAACACGGTACCGGTGAGCATCTGCGTAGGCAAAGACGCGACCTTGCAGCATACGGTCCGGCGACAGGCCAACGCCTGGAACCATATTGCTTGGGCCGAACGCGGCCTGTTCCACTTCGGCGAAGTAGTTCTGCGGGTTGCGGTTGAGTTCCAGTTCGCCCACCTCGATCAGAGGGAATTCTTTTTGCGACCAGGTCTTGGTGACGTCAAACGGGTTTTCGTAGTGAGCGTTCGCTTGAGCCTCGGTCATGATCTGGATGCAAACGCGCCATTTTGGGAAATCACCACGTTCAATGGCGCCAAACAGATCGCGCTGGGCATAGTCAGGATCGGTACCCGCCAGGCGCGCAGCTTCAGCCGGCGCCAGGTTCTTGATGCCTTGCTTGGTCTTGTAGTGCCATTTCACCCAGTGACGCTCGCCGTTGGCGTTGATCAGGCTGTAGGTGTGACTGCCGAAGCCGTGCATGTGGCGGTAGCCATCAGGGATGCCACGGTCCGAGAACAGGATGGTGACCTGGTGCAGCGCCTCTGGGGAGTGCGACCAGAAGTCCCACATCATCTGTGCGCTTTTCAGGTTGCTCTGCGGCAGACGCTTTTGGGTGTGGATGAAATCCGGGAATTTCAGCGGGTCACGGATGAAGAACACAGGCGTATTGTTGCCAACGATGTCCCAGTTGCCTTCCTCGGTATAGAACTTCAAGGCGAAGCCGCGTGGGTCGCGCTCAGTGTCAGCCGAACCGCGCTCACCACCTACAGTGGAGAACCGCAGGAACGTTGGGGTTTGCTTACCCACTGACTCGAACAGCTTGGCGCTGGTGTATTGAGTGATGTCTCGGGTGACGGTGAACGTACCGTAGGCGCCCGAACCTTTGGCGTGTACACGGCGCTCCGGAATATTTTCACGGTTGAAGTGAGCGAGCTTCTCGATCAGGTGGAAGTCGTCGAGCAGCAGCGGGCCACGGGGGCCGGCAGAACGGGAATTCTGATTATCCGCAACGGGTGCACCGCTGGCGGTGGTAAGGACTTTATTCTGGCTCATGCGCAATTTCCTCAGGTCTGGCTTGGAACTGCCGGCTAATCGGCTTGGAGGGAGTATCAATCAACAACATGACACCTACAAATTTATTAAATTGTAGGCTTCAATAGAAAATTACTACCAACCGAGCCAACGTCCATCTCGCCCAGCGTCCCCGGGAAACCTGGACCTAATGCGCTTTTATTACGCGCACAAAAAACCGGGCGCCAGGCCCGGTTCTTCGTTGCAGACTGTCGTGTTACTCGGCGCTTACAGCTTCGCCGGCAGTAGCACGATCAACCAACTCGACGTACGCCATAGGCGCGTTGTCGCCAGTGCGGAAGCCGCACTTGAGGATGCGCAGGTAGCCACCCTCACGGGTAGCATAACGCTTGCCCAGGTCGTTGAAGAGCTTACCAACGATAGCTTTCGAACGAGTACGGTCGAAAGCCAAACGGCGGTTAGCCAGGCTGTCTGTCTTGGCCAAAGTGATCAGCGGCTCAGCAACGCGACGCAGTTCTTTAGCTTTCGGCAGTGTAGTTTTGATCAGCTCGTGCTCGAACAGCGACACCGCCATGTTTTGGAACATGGCCTTGCGGTGCGAGCTGGTACGGCTCAGGTGACGACCACTTTTACGATGACGCATGGTTCATTCCTTACCAAACTCACGTTCGGTGATTACGACGATCAGGCAGTCGCCTTGTCGTCCTTCTTAAGACTTGCAGGCGGCCAGTTGTCGAGGCGCATGCCGAGGGACAGACCGCGGGAGGCCAGAACGTCCTTGATTTCAGTCAAGGATTTCTTGCCAAGGTTCGGAGTCTTCAACAGCTCTACTTCGGTACGCTGAATCAGGTCGCCGATGTAGTAGATGTTTTCCGCCTTAAGGCAGTTAGCCGAACGTACAGTCAGTTCCAGATCGTCAACCGGGCGAAGCAGGATCGGATCGATCTCGTCTTCCTGCTCGATTACCACTGGTTCGCTGTCACCCTTGAGGTCGACGAACGCAGCCAACTGCTGTTGCAGAATGGTTGCAGCGCGGCGGATAGCCTCTTCAGGATCCAGAGTACCGTTGGTTTCCAGATCAATAACCAGCTTGTCCAGGTTAGTACGCTGCTCGACACGGGCGTTTTCCACCACGTATGCGATACGGCGAACCGGGCTGAACGAAGAGTCAAGCTGCAAGCGACCAATGCTGCGGCTTTCGTCTTCATCGCTCTGACGCGAGTCGGCCGGTTCATAACCACGACCACGAGCTACGGTGAGCTTCATGTTCAGGGCGCCGTTAGACGCCAGGTTAGCGATTACGTGATCGGGATTAACGATCTCGACATCATGATCCAGCTGAATATCGGCAGCGGTAACCACCCCCGAACCCTTCTTCGACAAGGTCAGCGTAACTTCGTCACGGCCGTGCAGCTTGATAGCCAGACCTTTAAGGTTCAACAGGATTTCAATTACGTCTTCCTGTACACCTTCGATGGCGCTGTACTCGTGGAGCACACCGTCAATCTCGGCCTCGACTACTGCACAGCCGGGCATTGAGGACAACAGGATGCGGCGCAGCGCGTTGCCCAGGGTGTGGCCAAAACCACGCTCGAGAGGCTCGAGAGTAATTTTAGCGCGGGTTGGACTGACAACCTGCACATCAATGTGGCGGGGTGTCAGGAACTCATTTACCGAAATCTGCATGGATGCACCTATTTTCTAGCCCTTACTTGGAGTAGAGCTCGACAATCAGGCTTTCGTTGATGTCGGCGGACAGATCACTGCGAGCAGGAACGTTCTTGAAAACGCCCGACTTCTTCTCAGTGTCTACTTCTACCCATTCTACGCGGCCACGTTGGGCACACAGATCGAGAGCTTGGACAATGCGAAGTTGGTTTTTTGCTTTCTCGCGAATCGCGACCACGTCACCAGCACGAACCTGGTAAGACGGTACGTTAACGGTTTGGCCGTTTACGCTGACGGATTTGTGCGATACCAGCTGACGGGATTCGGCGCGAGTCGAACCAAAGCCCATACGGTATACAACGTTGTCCAGACGGCATTCGAGCAGTTGCAGCAGGTTTTCACCGGTTGCACCTTTCTTGCCAGCAGCTTCTTTGTAGTAGCCGCTGAACTGACGCTCGAGAACGCCGTAGATACGACGGACCTTCTGCTTTTCACGCAGTTGGGTGCCGTAATCGGACTGGCGACCGCGGCGTTGGCCGTGGATACCAGGTGCTGCTTCAATGTTGCACTTCGATTCGATCGCGCGCACGCCGCTCTTCAAGAAGAGATCGGTGCCTTCACGACGAGCGAGTTTGCATTTTGGACCAATGTAACGAGCCATTCTTTACAATCTCCTGGATTACACGCGGCGCTTCTTCGGCGGACGGCACCCGTTGTGCGGGATTGGCGTCACGTCGGTGATGCTGGCGATCTTATAGCCACAGCCGTTCAAAGCACGGACAGCAGACTCACGACCTGGACCTGGACCTTTGACGTTAACGTCGAGGTTTTTCAGGCCGTATTCCAGCGCAGCTTGGCCAGCTCGTTCAGCAGCTACTTGAGCAGCAAACGGGGTGGACTTGCGGGAACCGCGGAAACCCGAACCACCGGAGGTAGCCCAAGAAAGCGCGTTACCTTGACGGTCGGTGATGGTCACGATTGTGTTGTTAAAAGAAGCATGGATGTGGGCGATGCCATCAACCACTGTCTTTTTAACTTTTTTACGAGGACGAGCAGCAGGTTTTGCCATGATAATTTTCCTGTCGATTCGCGTGGGCGATTACTTGCGGATCGGCTTACGCGGACCTTTACGGGTACGCGCGTTAGTCTTGGTACGCTGACCGCGCACTGGAAGACCACGACGATGACGCAGACCACGGTAGCAACCGAGGTCCATCAAACGCTTGATTTTCATGTTGATTTCGCGACGCAGGTCACCTTCAGTGGTGAACTTCGCCACTTCGCCACGCAACAGCTCAATCTGCTCGTCGCTCAGATCCTTGATCTTTGCGGCTGGGTTTACCCCAGTGTCTGCGCAAATTTTCTGCGCAGTAGTGCGACCAACACCATAGATGTAGGTCAGCGAGATAACAGTGTGCTTGTTATCTGGAATGTTAACGCCTGCAATACGGGCCATTCAGTGGGACTCCAATTGACAGCTACCTACGCCCCGGAAGCCAAGAAATAGGGCGCGAGATAATATCGCTGTAATAACAAATAATCAACCCGGCAGCGCACTAGCTGCCGGGCTTCAAGCGGATCACACTCAGCCTTGGCGCTGTTTGTGACGCGGTTCCGCGCTGCAAATTACTCGAACAACACCTTCGCGGCGAATAATCTTGCAGTTACGGCACAGCTTTTTCACCGATGCACGAACTTTCATCACCAACTCCTCGAACCTTATGGGGTACTCAGCGCAACATGCCGCTGCCGTAGCCCTTCAGGTTGGCTTTCTTCATCAGGGATTCGTACTGGTGCGAAACGAGGTGCGATTGTACTTGGGACATGAAGTCCATCACAACCACGACCACGATCAGCAACGAGGTCCCGCCAAGGTAGAACGGAACGTTTGCCGCAACCACCAGGAACTGGGGAAGCAAACAGACGGCCGTCATATATAGAGCACCGAACAGGGTCAAACGAGTCAGAACGCCATCAATGTAGCGCGCAGACTGCTCACCCGGACGAATACCCGGAATAAAGGCACCGGACTTCTTCAGGTTTTCCGCTACGTCTTTCGGATTGAACATCAACGCCGTATAGAAGAAGCAGAAGAAAATAATCCCTGCACTAAACAGCAGAATATTCAACGGCTGACCAGGAGCGATCGACTGAGAGAGGTCCTGCAGCCAGCCCATATTTTCAGACTGACCAAACCAGGTACCCAACGAAGCCGGAAACAGCAAGATGCTGCTCGCGAAAATTGCCGGAATAACGCCGGCCATATTCACCTTCAGCGGCAAGTGGCTGGTCTGCGCAGCAAACACCTTACGGCCCTGCTGACGCTTGGCGTAGTGAACAGCAATACGACGCTGACCACGCTCAATGAACACCACAAAACCGATAATCGCTACTGCCAGCAAACCGATAGCAACCAGGGCGAAGATATTGATATCCCCCTGACGCGCAGACTCGAAAGACTGCCCAATTGCTCTCGGAAGACCGGCGACGATACCTGCGAAAATCAACATCGAGATACCGTTACCAACACCACGCTCAGTAATCTGCTCACCCAGCCACATCATGAACATCGCACCAGCCACAAACGTGGATACCGCGACGAAATGGAAGCCAAAGTCACCAGTGAACGCAACGCCCTGCCCTGCCAGGCCAACGGACATGCCGATAGCTTGAACCAGAGCGAGGACGACAGTGCCGTAGCGGGTGTACTGGCTAATCTTGCGACGGCCAGCTTCACCTTCCTTCTTCAACTGCTCCAGCTGCGGGCTGACGGCGGTCATCAGTTGCATGATGATCGATGCCGAAATGTACGGCATGATCCCCAGTGCAAAGATGCTCATCCGTTCCAGCGCGCCGCCGGAAAACATGTTGAACAAGCTAAGAATGGTCCCCTCATTCTGTCGAAACAGGTCTGCGAGTCGGTCCGGGTTGATACCTGGAACCGGGATGTGTGCGCCTATTCGGTAGACGATAATCGCCAGGAACAGAAAACGCAGACGAGCCCAAAGTTCAGACATACCGCCTTTGCCGAGCGCTGAGAGAGCACCTTGCTTAGCCATTTATTCCTCGAACTTGCCGCCAGCTGCTTCGATAGCCGAACGCGCACCTTTGGTGGCGCCGATTCCCTTGCCGATAGTGACAGCGCGAGTCACTTCACCGGACAGCATGATTTTCACACGCTGTACGTTGACGTTGATCACGTTGGCATCTTTCAGGGTCTGCACAGTAACGATGTCGCCTTCCACTTTAGCCAGCTCGGACAGACGCACTTCTGCGCGGTCCATGGCTTTCAGGGATACGAAACCGAACTTAGGCAGGCGACGATGCAGCGGCTGTTGACCGCCTTCAAAGCCTGGAGCGATGGTGCCACCGGAGCGGGAGGTCTGACCTTTGTGGCCACGGCCACCAGTCTTACCCAAACCGCTACCGATACCACGGCCCGGACGATGCTTTTCGCGACGGGAACCCGGCGCTGGACTCAGATCATTGAGTTTCATCGATTAACCCTCTACACGCAGCATGTAGTAAGCCTTGTTGATCATCCCGCGATTCTCGGGAGTATCCTGGACTTCTACAGTGTGACCGATGCGACGCAGACCCAAACCCTTAACGCACAGTTTGTGGTTAGGAATGCGGCCGGTCATGCTTTTGATCAGCGTTACTTTAACGGTAGCCATGATCAGAAGATCTCCTTCACAGTCAGGCCACGCTTGGCAGCGATGGACTCAGGAGATTGCATAGCTTTCAAACCCTTGAAAGTGGCGTGAACCACGTTTACCGGGTTAGTCGAGCCGTAGCACTTGGCCAGAACGTTCTGAACGCCAGCAACCTCGAGGACAGCACGCATAGCGCCGCCAGCGATGATACCGGTACCTTCAGAAGCAGGCTGCATGTACACCTTCGAAGCGCCATGGGCAGACTTCATTGCGTACTGCAGGGTAGTGCCGTTCAGATCAACCTGGATCATGTTGCGACGAGCAGCTTCCATTGCCTTCTGGATCGCAGCAGGCACTTCACGTGACTTGCCACGGCCGAAGCCAACACGCCCTTTACCATCACCCACCACGGTCAACGCGGTGAAAGTGAAGATACGGCCGCCTTTAACGGTTTTGGCTACGCGGTTAACTTGAACCAGCTTCTCAATGTAGCCTTCGTCGCGCTTTTGGTCGTTATTTGACATAACTTAGAACTCCAGCCCAGCTTCACGAGCAGCATCAGCCAGCGCTTTAACGCGGCCGTGGTACTTGAAGCCAGAGCGGTCGAAAGCCACTTGCGAGACGCCCACGGCCTTAGCACGTGTAGCGACCAGCTGGCCAACCTTTGTGGCCGCGTCGATGTTGCCGGTGGCACCATCACGCAGTTCTTTATCCAAAGTCGAGGCGCTTGCCAGGACTTTGTTGCCGTCGGCCGAGATGACCTGGGCGTAGATGTGCTGCGACGAGCGATACACGCAGAGACGCACGACTTCGAGTTCGTGCATTTTCAGGCGTGCTTTGCGAGCGCGACGCAGTCGAGTAACTTTTTTGTCGGTCATTTGCTATGCCCTACTTCTTCTTGGCTTCTTTACGACGGACGACTTCGTCCGCGTAGCGCACACCTTTGCCTTTGTACGGCTCTGGTGGACGGAAGTCGCGGATCTCAGCGGCCACCTGACCTACCAGCTGCTTATCGATGCCCTTGATCAGGATATCGGTTTGGCTAGGGGTCTCAGCGGTGATGCCTTCCGGCAGTTCGTAATCCACTGGGTGCGAGAAGCCAAGGGCCAGGTTCAAAACCGTGCCTTTTGCTTGCGCTTTGTAACCAACACCGACCAGCTGGAGCTTACGCTCGAAGCCTTGGCTTACGCCTTGGACCATGTTGTTTACCAACGCACGCGTGGTACCGGCCATTGCGCGAGTTTGTTGATCGCCATTGCGAGCAGCGAAACGCAGCTCACCAGCTTCTTCAACGATCTCAACGGACGAATGGATGTTCAGTTCAAGAGTGCCCTTGGCACCCTTCACCGAAAGCTGTTGGCCTGCGAATTTGACTTCGACACCGGCTGGCAGCTTAACGGGGTTCTTAGCGACGCGAGACATGCTTATCCCCCCTTAGAACACAGTGCAAAGAACTTCGCCGCCGACACCGGCAGCGCGCGCAGCACGATCCGTCATCACACCTTTGTTGGTGGAGACGATAGACACGCCCAGACCGCCACGAACTTTCGGCAGATCTTCAGCGGACTTGTACTGACGCAGGCCTGGACGGCTAACGCGCTTCACTTCCTCGATGACCGAACGGCCTTCGAAGTACTTCAGCTCGATGGACAGCAGTGGCTTGATTTCGCTGCTGATCTGATAACCCGCAATGTAGCCTTCGTCTTTCAGGACTTTGGCAACAGCTACCTTCAACTTGGAAGATGGCATGCTTACGACGGACTTTTCAGCCATCTGGGCATTACGGATACGAGTTAGCATGTCCGCTAACGGGTCCTGCATACTCATGGGCTAGACGCTCCTAATACAAAAAAATTAGCCTTGCGGCTACATATGTCGCCGAGAATCTTCCGAGCGTAAAAAACACGGGCTCAGGCGAGCCGCGTATTTTAGACACAGTCCGGAAATGAAACAAGCCCCAAAAGGGGCTTGTTCCAGATTCAAGGCCACCGGCGGTCAGTATCTTGCGAAACCGACCACCTTGACGTTGAAAGTACTTACCAGCTGGCTTTAACCAGACCTGGTACGTCACCACGCATTGCCGCTTCACGCAGTTTGTTACGGCCGAGGCCGAACTTGCGGTAAACGCCGTGTGGACGACCGGTCAGGCGGCAGCGGTTACGCATGCGCGAAGCGCTTGCGTCACGTGGCTGCTTCTGCAGAGCAACTGTAGCTTCCCAACGCGCTTCTGGACTTGCGTTCAGATCAACGATGATTGCTTTCAGTGCTGCACGCTTCTTGGCGTACTTGGCAACCGTGAGCTGACGTTTCAGCTCGCGGTTTTTCATGCTCATCTTGGCCATGGTCCTACTCCAATCAGTTGCGGAACGGGAATTTGAAAGCACGCAACAGGGCGCGACCTTCATCATCGTTCTTGGCAGTGGTGGTCAGGGTGATGTCCAGACCGCGGAGAGCATCGATCTTGTCGTAGTCGATTTCCGGGAAAATGATCTGCTCTTTCACGCCCATGCTGTAGTTACCACGACCATCGAAGGACTTGGCATTCAGGCCGCGGAAGTCGCGGACCCGAGGCAGGGAGATCGACAGCAGACGATCCAGGAATTCGTACATACGCTCACGGCGCAGAGTCACTTTGACGCCGATCGGCCAGCCTTCGCGGACTTTAAAGCCTGCGATGGATTTCCGAGCGTAAGTCACAACGACTTTTTGACCGGTGATCTTTTCCAGGTCAGCAACAGCGTGCTCGATGACTTTTTTGTCACCGACCGCTTCGCCCAAACCCATGTTCAGGGTGATTTTGGTAACGCGTGGAACTTCCATCACGTTCGAAAGCTTAAGTTCTTCCTTAAGTTTCGGTGCGATTTCTTTCCAGTAAATCTCTTTTAGTCGTGCCATGGTCTTCTACCTAGCAGTGTTCAAGCATCAACCGCTTTTTGGGTCGACTTGAAGACACGAATTTTCTTGCCATCTTCTACTTTGAAACCAACGCGGTCAGCCTTGTTGGTTTCGCCGTTGAAAATGGCGACGTTAGAAGCGTCCAATGGAGCTTCTTTTTCGACGATACCGCCTTGCACGCCCGACATCGGGTTAGGCTTGGTATGACGCTTGACCAGGTTCAGACCACCGATAACCAGACGGTTATTAGCGAGAACCTTAAGCACCTTACCGCGCTTACCTTTGTCTTTGCCGGCGATCACGATGATCTCGTCGTCACGACGAATCTTTTGCATGTCGGATCTCCTTACAGCACTTCTGGGGCGAGCGAGACGATCTTCATGAACTTCTCAGTACGAAGTTCACGGGTCACTGGCCCAAAGATACGGGTGCCGATAGGCTCTTGCTTGTTGTTCAGAAGAACAGCAGCGTTGCCATCAAAGCGGATAATGGAGCCATCAGCACGGCGTACGCCGTGACGAGTGCGGACTACAACAGCAGTCATCACTTGGCCTTTTTTCACTTTACCGCGAGGAATTGCTTCCTTGACGGTAACCTTGATGATGTCACCGATACCAGCGTAACGACGATGGGAGCCACCCAGCACCTTGATGCACATAACGCGGCGAGCGCCGCTGTTATCGGCCACATCGAGCATGGATTGAGTCTGAATCATATAATTTCTCCGACCCCTAGTCCTTAGACTTCCACAGCGCGTTCGAGAACATCAACCAGTGCCCAAGACTTGGTCTTGGCCAGCGGACGAGTTTCACGAATAGTGACTTTGTCGCCGATGTGGCACTGATTGGTTTCGTCGTGCGCGTGCAGCTTAGTCGAACGCTTAACATATTTACCGTAAATCGGGTGCTTAACGCGACGCTCGATCAAAACGGTGATGGTTTTGTCCATCTTGTCGCTGACAACACGGCCAGTCAGCGTACGGACAGTCTTTTCGGCTTCAGCCATGATCACTTACCTGCCTGCTGGTTGAGCACAGTCTTCACGCGAGCGATGTCACGCTTAACTTGCGAGAGCAGATGAGACTGCCCCAACTGGCCAGTTGCTTTCTGCATACGCAGATTGAACTGGTCGCGCAGCAGGCCGAGCAGTTGCTCGTTCAGCTGCTGTGCGGATTTTTCACGAAGTTCATTCGCTTTCATCACATCACCGTCCGTTTAACAAAGGCGGTGGCGAGCGGCAGCTTTGCAGCAGCCAGGGCAAAAGCCTCACGCGCCAGCTCTTCAGTTACACCCTCGATTTCATACAGGACTTTGCCTGGCTGAATCTGGGCTACCCAGTATTCCACGTTACCCTTACCTTTACCCATACGAACCTCGAGAGGTTTTTTGGAGATCGGCTTGTCCGGGAATACACGGATCCAGATCTTGCCGCCACGTTTTACGTGACGGGTCAGAGCACGACGCGCTGACTCGATCTGACGAGCGGTGAGACGACCACGAGCTACAGACTTCAGCGCGAACTCGCCGAAGCTGACTTTGCTACCGCGCTGAGCCAGACCACGGTTGTGGCCTGTCATCTGCTTGCGGAACTTCGTACGCTTAGGTTGCAACATTTGGCGTACCCCTTACTTAGCAGCTTTTTTACGAGGCGCTGGTGCTTGTGGTTTCAGTTCTTCTTGGCGACCACCAATTACTTCGCCTTTGAAGATCCAAACCTTTACACCGATCACACCGTAAGTGGTGTGAGCTTCGTAGTTGGCATAGTCGATGTCGGCACGCAGGGTGTGCAGTGGCACACGACCTTCGCGATACCATTCAGTACGTGCGATTTCAGCACCGCCGAGACGACCGCTCACTTGGATTTTGATGCCTTTGGCACCAATGCGCATAGCGTTCTGTACAGCGCGCTTCATAGCGCGACGGAACATTACACGACGCTCCAGCTGCTGAGCTACGCTCTGCGCAACCAGCATACCGTCGAGCTCCGGCTTGCGGATCTCTTCGATATTGATGTGCACAGGCACACCCATTTGCTTGGTCAGGTCCTGACGCAGTTTCTCAACATCTTCACCTTTCTTCCCGATAACGATACCTGGACGAGCGGTGTGGATGGTGATACGTGCGGTTTGCGCCGGGCGATGGATATCGATACGGCTTACGGACGCGCTTTTTAGTTTGTCTTGGAGATACTCACGCACCTTCAGATCAGCGAACAAATAGTCCGCATAAGTCCGGCCGTCTGCGTACCAGACGGAGGTGTGTTCCTTGACGATTCCCAGGCGAATGCCAATGGGATGTACTTTCTGACCCATCTCTTCGACTCCGTTACTTGTCAGCAACCTTGACAGTGATATGGCAAGACCGCTTGACGATGCGATCAGCACGGCCTTTGGCACGTGGCATGATTCGCTTCAGCGAACGCCCTTCGTTGACGAAAACGGTGCTGACTTTAAGGTCATCAACGTCTGCGCCTTCGTTATGCTCGGCGTTGGCTACGGCCGACTCCAGCACTTTCTTCATGATCTCGGCGGCTTTCTTACTGCTGAAAGCCAACAGGTTGAGCGCTTCGCCCACCTTCTTCCCGCGGATCTGGTCGGCGACCAAGCGGGCTTTCTGGGCGGAGATTCGAGCGCCCGACAACTTAGCGGCTACTTCCATTTCCTAACCCCTTAACGCTTGGCTTTCTTGTCTGCCACGTGCCCACGATAAGTGCGGGTACCGGCAAACTCGCCCAGTTTGTGGCCGACCATGTCTTCGTTAACGAGAACTGGGACGTGTTGACGACCGTTGTGTACTGCGATGGTCAAACCGACCATTTGTGGCAGGATCATCGAACGACGCGACCAGGTTTTAACTGGTTTGCGATCGTTCTTTTCCGCCGCCACTTCGATCTTCTTCAGTAGGTGAAGATCAATAAAAGGACCTTTTTTCAGAGAACGTGGCACTGTCGTATCCCTCTATTTACTTGCGACGACGGACGATCATTTTGTCGGTACGCTTATTACCACGAGTCTTCGCGCCCTTAGTCGGGAAGCCCCATGGCGATACCGGATGACGACCACCAGAGGTACGACCTTCACCACCACCGTGTGGGTGGTCAACCGGGTTCATGGCAACACCACGAACGGTTGGGCGAACGCCACGCCAGCGTTTGGCACCAGCTTTACCCAGCGAACGCAGGCTGTGCTCGGAGTTCGAGACTTCGCCCAGGGTCGCACGGCATTCAGCCAGCACTTTACGCATCTCACCAGAACGCAGACGCAGGGTCACGTAGACACCTTCACGAGCGATCAGCTGAGCCGAAGCACCAGCGGAACGAGCGATTTGCGCGCCTTTACCTGGCTTCAATTCGATGCCGTGTACGGTGCTACCAACTGGAATGTTGCGCAGTTGCAGAGCGTTGCCCGGCTTGATCGGTGCCAAGGCACCTGCGATCAGCTGGTCGCCAGCACTCACGCCTTTAGGGGCGATGATGTAGCGACGCTCGCCATCTGCGTACAGCAGCAGAGCGATGTGAGCAGTACGGTTTGGATCGTATTCAATACGCTCGACAGTGGCGGAGATGCCATCTTTGTCGTTGCGACGGAAATCGACCAGACGATAATGCTGCTTATGGCCACCACCGATGTGACGAGTGGTAATGCGACCATTGTTGTTACGACCACCAGTCTTCGATTTTTTCTCGAGCAGCGGTGCGTGAGGAGCGCCTTTATGCAGCTCCTGGTTGACCACCTTGACCACAAAACGGCGGCCAGGGGAAGTCGGTTTGCATTTAACGATTGCCATGATGCACCCCTTCCTTACTCAGCACTGCTGCTGAAATCGAGATCTTGGCCTGGCTGAAGGGAGATAACCGCCTTCTTCCAGTCATTACGCTTGCCCAGACCGCGAGCAGTGCGCTTGCTCTTACCCAGAACATTCAGGGTAGTAACACGCTCTACTTTCACGCTGAACAGGCTTTCGACGGCCTTCTTGATTTCCAGCTTGGTTGCGTCAGTTGCAACCTTGAAAACGAACTGGCCTTTCTTGTCAGCCAGAACCGTAGCCTTTTCGGAAACGTGCGGGCCAAGCAGAACTTTAAATACGCGTTCCTGGTTCATCCCAGCAGCTCCTCGAATTTCTTCACGGCCGACACGGTGATCAACACCTTGTCGTATGCGATCAGACTAACTGGATCGGAACCTTGCACGTCACGTACATCAACGTGTGGCAGGTTGCGAGCAGCCAGGTACAGGTTCTGATCAACAGCTTCGGACACGATCAAAACGTCGGTCAGGCTCATGTTGGTCAGTTTGCCCAGCAGTTCTTTGGTTTTTGGACTTTCAACAGCGAAGTCCTGAACCACGACCAGACGATCGGTACGCACGAGTTCAGCAAGGATGGAGCGCAGTGCTGCGCGGTACATCTTCTTGTTGAGCTTCTGCGAGTGATCCTGTGGACGAGCTGCGAAAGTGGTACCGCCGCCACGCCAGATTGGGCTACGGATAGTACCGGCACGAGCACGGCCAGTGCCTTTCTGACGCCAAGGGCGCTTACCGCCACCACGTACGTCGGAACGGGTCTTTTGCTGCTTGCTACCTTGACGGCCGCCGGCCATGTAGGCCACGACTGCTTGGTGAACGAGCGTCTCGTTGAATTCGCCGCCAAATGTCAGTTCGGAAACTTCGATCGCTTGAGCGTCATTTACATTTAATTGCATGTCAGCTTCCCCTTAACCGCGAGCCTTGGCCGCTGGACGTACAACCAGGTTGCCGCCAGTAGCGCCAGGAACAGCACCCTTGACCAACAACAGATTGCGTTCAGCGTCGACGCGCACTACTTCGAGGGACTGCACGGTCACGCGCTCAGCGCCCATATGACCGGACATTTTTTTGCCCTTGAATACACGACCAGGAGTCTGGCACTGGCCAATAGAGCCCGGGACGCGGTGGGAAACGGAGTTACCGTGAGTGTTGTCTTGACCACGGAAATTCCAACGCTTGATCGTACCCTGGAAGCCTTTACCCTTGGACTGACCGGTTACATCAACCAGTTGACCAGCGGCGAAGATTTCAGCGTTGATCAGATCGCCAGCCTGGTAGTCGCCGTCTTCAAGACGGAACTCCATGACGGTGCGACCAGCTGCAACGTTTGCTTTAGCGAAGTGACCTGCTTGAGCAGCAGTCACGCGCGAAGCACGACGCTCGCCGACAGTGACTTGCACTGCACGATAGCCATCGGTTTCTTCAGTTTTGAACTGGGTGACGCGATTCGGTTCGATCTCAATGACCGTGACCGGAATGGAGACACCTTCTTCGGTGAAAATACGGGTCATACCGCATTTACGACCGACTACACCAATAGTCATGTTGTAAACCTCATGAGTGTACGGGGCTTTCACCCGCTATGGCCGCCCATTTCAGAGCGTTACACGACTAAGACCCAAGTCTTAGCCGAGGCTGATCTGTACTTCCACACCGGCCGCCAGATCAAGCTTCATAAGTGCATCAACGGTTTTATCCGTTGGCTGGACGATGTCCAGTACGCGCTTATGAGTGCGGATCTCGTACTGGTCACGCGCGTCTTTGTTGACGTGCGGGGAGACCAGAACGGTGAACCGCTCTTTACGGGTAGGCAGTGGAATTGGACCACGCACTTGAGCACCAGTACGTTTCGCGGTTTCCACGATTTCCTGGGTGGATTGGTCGATCAGGCGATGGTCAAAAGCCTTCAACCTGATACGGATTTGCTGATTTTGCATTGGATTTCAGACTCCGGCTGCTATTCCCAGCGAGCGCAATACGCCCGTTAAAAGGAGGCGCAATTCTATAGACGGCCCTGATAGGTGTCAACCCAATAAAAAAGGCCCCCGCTGAGCGGGGGCCTTTTCAAAACATCAGAGCTATCTCAGAAGAGATAATTACTCGATGATTTTAGCTACAACGCCAGCACCAACGGTACGGCCGCCTTCACGGATTGCGAAACGCAGACCGTCTTCCATAGCGATGGTTTTGATCAGGGTGACAACCATTTTGATGTTGTCGCCTGGCATTACCATTTCTACGCCTTCCGGCAGTTCGCAGTTACCAGTTACGTCGGTAGTACGGAAGTAGAACTGTGGACGGTAGCCTTTGAAGAACGGAGTGTGACGGCCGCCTTCTTCTTTGCTCAGCACGTACACTTCAGCTTCGAACTTGGTGTGCGGCTTAACCGAACCTGGCTTGACCAGAACCTGGCCACGCTCAACGTCGTCACGCTTGGTACCACGCAGCAGAACGCCGCAGTTCTCGCCAGCACGACCTTCGTCGAGCAGCTTACGGAACATTTCAACACCGGTGCAGGTGGTGACGGTAGTGTCACGCAGACCAACGATTTCCAGTGGATCTTGAACCTTGACGATACCGCGCTCGATACGACCAGTTACAACAGTACCGCGACCGGAGATCGAGAATACGTCTTCGATTGGCATCAGGAACGGCTTGTCGATAACACGGACTGGATCTGGGATGTAGCTGTCCAGAGTCTCAACCAGTTTACGAACGGACGTGGTGCCCATTTCGTTATCGTCTTTGCCTTCCAGAGCCATACGAGCAGAACCGATGATGATCGGAGTGTCGTCACCTGGGAAGTCGTAAGTGCTCAGCAGGTCGCGCACTTCCATCTCAACCAGTTCCAGCAGCTCAGCGTCGTCTACCAGGTCAGCCTTGTTCAGGTAAACCACGATGTACGGAACGCCAACCTGACGGGACAGCAGGATGTGCTCACGGGTTTGTGGCATCGGACCATCAGCGGCCGAGCAAACCAGGATTGCGCCGTCCATCTGGGCAGCACCGGTGATCATGTTCTTCACATAGTCAGCGTGACCTGGGCAGTCAACGTGAGCGTAGTGACGGATCAGCGAGTTGTATTCAACGTGCGCGGTGTTGATGGTGATACCACGAGCTTTCTCTTCTGGTGCGCTGTCGATTTTATCGAAATCAACGATTGCGGAACCGAATACTTCGGAGCAAACGCGAGTCAGAGCAGCAGTCAGAGTGGTTTTACCGTGGTCAACGTGACCGATGGTGCCAACGTTGACGTGCGGTAGGGAACGATCAAATTTTTCTTTAGCCACGACAATTAACTCCTTGCCTAAAGGACTGAATCAGCCTTGTTTTTTGGATACAGTTTCAGCGATGTGCGCCGGAGCTGTGTTGTATTTTTTGAATTCCATAGAGTAGCTTGCGCGACCCTGGGACATGGAGCGAACGTCGGTCGCATAACCGAACATCTCACCCAACGGAACCTCGGCGCGAATCACTTTGCCGGAAACCGTGTCTTCCATACCCAAGATCATGCCGCGACGACGGTTAAGGTCGCCCATGACATCACCCATATAGTCTTCAGGTGTAACAACTTCTACCGCCATGATTGGCTCAAGCAACTCACCACCGCCCTTCTGGGCCAGTTGCTTGGTTGCCATGGAGGCAGCCACCTTAAACGCCATCTCGTTGGAGTCGACGTCGTGGTAAGAACCGTCAAAAACGGTTGCTTTCAGGCCGATCAGCGGATAGCCGGCAACAACACCGTTCTTCATCTGCTCTTCGATACCCTTCTGGATAGCAGGGATGTATTCCTTAGGAACAACACCACCTACTACTTCGTTCACGAATTGCAGACCTTCCTGACCTTCGTCAGCAGGAGCAAAACGGATCCAGCAGTGACCGAACTGACCACGACCGCCGGACTGACGAACGAATTTGCCTTCGATTTCACAGTTCTTCGTGATGCGCTCACGATAGGAAACCTGAGGCTTACCGATGTTGGCTTCGACGTTGAACTCACGGCGCATCCGGTCAACCAGGATGTCCAGGTGCAGCTCGCCCATGCCGGAGATGATCGTTTGACCAGTCTCTTCATCAGTCTTGACGCGGAAAGATGGATCTTCCTGAGCAAGCTTGCCCAGAGCGATACCCATTTTTTCCTGGTCATCCTTGGTCTTTGGCTCAACGGCAACCGAAATAACCGGCTCCGGGAAGTCCATGCGAACCAGGATGATTGGCTTGTCAGCGTTGCACAAGGTTTCACCGGTGGTGACGTCCTTCATGCCGATCAAGGCCGCGATGTCACCAGCGCGTACTTCCTTGATCTCTTCACGGGCGTTTGCGTGCATTTGCACCATACGACCCACGCGCTCTTTCTTGCCTTTAACCGAGTTGATCACGCCGTCGCCGGAGTTCAACACGCCCGAGTAAACGCGGACGAAGGTCAAGGTACCCACGAATGGGTCGGTGGCAATTTTAAATGCCAGAGCGGAGAACGGTTCTGCGTCGTCTGCATGACGCTCCAGCTCGATAGTCTCGTCATCCGGGTCAGTACCCTTGATGGCAGGAATATCAACCGGTGCCGGCAGGTAGTCGATCACAGCATCGAGAACCAGGGGAACGCCCTTGTTCTTGAACGAGGAACCGCAAACAGCCAGGACGATTTCGCCAGCGATAGTACGCTGACGCAGAGCGGCCTTGATTTCCACGTTGGTGAGTTCTTCACCTTCGAGGTACTTGTTCATCAGCTCTTCGTTGGCTTCGGCCGCAGCTTCAACCATGTTGTTGCGCCATTCGTCAGCCAGTTCCTGCAGTTCAGCAGGGATAGGCTTGCGAACAGGAACCATACCTTTGTCGGCATCGTTCCAGTAGACAGCTTCCATGGTCAACAGATCGATCTGACCCTGGAAATTATCTTCGGAACCGATAGCCAACTGGATTGGCACCGGGGTGTGACCCAAGCGCTGCTTGATCTGACCGATCACGCGCAGGAAGTTCGCACCGGCACGGTCCATCTTGTTTACGTAAACAAGACGTGGAACGCCGTATTTGTTGGCTTGACGCCATACGGTTTCCGACTGTGGCTCAACACCCGAGGTACCGCAGAACACAACGACAGCGCCGTCGAGTACGCGCAGGGAACGCTCAACTTCAATGGTGAAGTCTACGTGGCCCGGGGTATCGATTACGTTGAAGCGGTGCTCATCTTTGTACTGCTTCTCGGAACCCTTCCAGAAGGCGGTAATGGCAGCAGAAGTAATGGTAATACCACGCTCCTGCTCCTGAACCATCCAGTCTGTGGTCGCGGCGCCATCATGCACCTCGCCCATCTTGTGACTTTTGCCGGTGTAAAACAGTACGCGCTCGGTGGTGGTGGTTTTACCAGCATCCACGTGAGCGACGATACCGATGTTACGGTAGCGGCTAATCGGAGTAGTACGAGCCATAAAGCCCTCGCAAAATTAGTGAAGCTAAAATTAGAAGCGGTAGTGCGAGAAAGCTTTGTTGGCTTCAGCCATACGGTGCACGTCTTCACGCTTCTTAACAGCAGCACCTTTACCTTCAGCAGCGTCCAACAGTTCGCCGGCCAAACGCAGAGCCATAGACTTCTCGCCGCGCTTACGGGCGAAGTCTACCAACCAGCGCATTGCCAGGGCGTTACGACGGGACGGACGAACTTCAACCGGAACCTGGTAAGTAGCACCGCCTACACGGCGCGACTTCACTTCGACCAGCGGAGCGATGGCGTCGAGAGCTTTCTCGAAGATTTCCAGGGGGTCGCTGTTCTTGCGTTCTTTAACCTTTTCCAGCGCGCCATAAACGATACGCTCGGCAACGGCTTTCTTGCCGCTTTCCATCACGTGGTTCATGAACTTGGCCAGAATTTGGCTTCCGTATTTTGGATCGTCAAGCACTTCGCGCTTGGCTGCTACGCGTCTTCTTGGCATGGATAAGCCCTCAAACGGTCTTCAGGTTCGCTCGGAATCGGTGCCCTTTCGGGACGCCTCCGACCTTACTCTTATCGACTCAGAAAATAAGATGATTCAGTTTTACAAAAAGCCGCTACTACTTAGGCTTCTTGGTACCGTACTTCGAACGACCCTGGTTACGACCTTTAACGCCGGAAGTATCCAAGGAGCCGCGTACGGTGTGGTAACGAACACCTGGCAAGTCTTTTACACGACCGCCGCGGATCAGTACCACGCTGTGCTCTTGCAGGTTGTGGCCTTCACCGCCGATGTACGAGGAAACCTCGAAACCGTTGGTCAGGCGCACACGGCATACTTTACGCAGTGCCGAGTTAGGTTTTTTCGGCGTGGTGGTATACACACGGGTGCATACGCCACGACGTTGCGGGCAGTTCTGCAGCGCAGGCACGTCGGATTTCTCGACGATACGCTTACGCGGCTGACGTACCAGCTGGTTGATAGTTGCCATCTACTAGCTCCACTGTTGTCTTGCGACGCTATTGTCTTGCAAGAAAAGCAAAATGGCAGGAACGAATTCCCGCCAAATTTAGGGGTACAAGAGTCTAAAGAGGATCTTGTCCCCAGTCAAGGCAAGGCCCCGACCTCCCCTCTCGTCGAATCGGGGCATATATGCCTCGATCCGACGAATGGGGGTGTCAGGGCCCGGCCTCATCTATCGCAGAACTCAGTTACCGCTTGAGTTCAGCGCTTCGGTCAGTGCAGCTTCCACTTCACTGGCGCTCACGCGCAACGGCTTGTCAGCATCACGGCGGCGCTTGCGCTCGCTGTGGTAAGCCAAACCGGTACCGGCCGGGATCAAACGACCCACGACTACGTTTTCTTTCAGGCCGCGCAGGTAATCGCGCTTGCCGGTTACCGCTGCTTCGGTCAGTACACGAGTGGTCTCCTGGAAGGAGGCCGCCGAGATGAACGACTCAGTGGACAACGACGCCTTAGTGATACCCAGCAGCACGCGAGTGAACTTGGAAACGAATTTCTCGTCGTTCGCCAGGCGCTCGTTTTCCACCAGTACGTGAGTCAGTTCCATCTGGTCGCCCTTGATGAAACTGGAATCGCCGGATTCAGCGATTTCAACTTTACGCAACATCTGACGCAGGATGGTCTCGATATGCTTGTCGTTGATCTTCACGCCTTGCAGGCGGTAAACGTCCTGGATCTCGTTAACGATGTACTTGGCCAGCGCACTCACACCCAGCAGACGCAGGATGTCGTGTGGATCGCTCGGGCCGTCGGAGATAACTTCGCCGCGGTTTACCTGTTCGCCTTCGAAGACGTTCAGGTGACGCCACTTCGGAATCAGCTCTTCGTACGGATCGCTACCGTCGTTCGGGGTAATGACCAGACGGCGCTTGCCCTTGGTCTCTTTACCGAACGCGATGGTGCCGCTGACTTCAGCCAGAATCGACGCTTCTTTCGGGCGACGCGCTTCGAACAAGTCGGCAACACGCGGCAGACCACCGGTGATGTCGCGAGTTTTCGACGTTTCTTGCGGGATACGCGCGATAACATCACCGATCGCGATCTTCGCACCATCCGCTACACCGACCAGGGCGTTGGCTGGCAGGAAGTACTGAGCGATTACGTCAGTGCCTGGCAGCAACAGATCCTTGCCGTTGTCGTCGACCATCTTCACGGCAGGACGGATGTCTTTGCCGGCAGCTGGACGGTCTTTGGCGTCGAGTACTTCAATGTTGGTCATACCGGTCAATTCGTCAGTCTGACGCTTGATCGTGATGCCTTCTTCCATGCCCACGTAGGTCACGGTACCTTTCATTTCGGTAACGATTGGGTGGGTGTGCGGGTCCCACTTGGCCACGATTGCGCCAGCGTCGACCTTGTCACCTTCCTTGACCGAAATCACAGCACCGTACGGCAGCTTGTAACGCTCACGCTCACGACCGTAGTCATCAGCGATTGCCAGCTCACCGGAACGGGACACAGCGACCAGGTGGCCATCCACTCGCTCAACGTGCTTGAGGTTATGCAGGCGGACGGTACCGCCATTCTTCACCTGAACACTGTCGGCTGCGGAGGTCCGGCTTGCCGCACCACCGATGTGGAACGTACGCATGGTCAGCTGGGTACCCGGCTCACCGATGGACTGGGCAGCGATAACGCCGACCGCTTCACCGATGTTCACCTGGTGACCACGAGCCAAGTCACGGCCGTAGCACTTGGCGCAGATGCCGTAGCGGGTTTCGCAGCTGATCGGCGAGCGAACGATCACTTCGTCGATGCTGTTGAGTTCGATGAACTCGACCCACTTCTCGTCTACCAGGGTGCCGGCAGGAACGATAACTTCCTCGGTACCTGGCTTGAACACGTCACGGGCAATCACACGACCCAATACGCGCTCACCCAGTGGCTCTACAACGTCACCGCCTTCAATGTGCGGAGTCATCAGCAGGCCGTGCTCGGTGCCGCAATCGATCTCGGTTACAACCAGATCTTGTGCAACGTCTACCAGACGGCGCGTCAGGTAACCGGAGTTAGCGGTTTTCAACGCGGTATCCGCCAGACCTTTACGAGCACCGTGAGTGGAGATGAAGTACTGAAGTACGCTCAAACCTTCACGGAAGTTCGCGGTAATCGGCGTTTCGATGATGGAGCCATCCGGCTTGGCCATCAGGCCACGCATACCGGCGAGCTGACGGATCTGCGCAGCAGAACCCCGTGCGCCCGAGTCGGCCATCATGTACATCGAGTTGAAAGACTCTTGATCGACTTCGACGCCATGACGGTCGATGACTTTCTCTTTCGAGAGGTTGGCCATCATCGCCTTGGACACTTCGTCGTTGGCCTTGGACCAAAGGTCGATCACTTTGTTGTACTTCTCGCCCTGGGTTACCAGGCCGGAGGCGTACTGGCTCTCGATCTCTTTCACTTCGTCAGTGGCGGCACTGATGATGCGAGCTTTTTCATCCGGGATAACGAAGTCGTTAACGCCGATGGAAACGCCGGAGATAGTCGAGTAAGCGAAACCTGTGTACATCAACTGGTCAGCGAAGATAACGGTCTCTTTCAAACCAACCACGCGGTAGCACTGGTTGATCAGCTTGGAGATCGCCTTTTTCTTCATCGGCAGGTTGACGACGTCGTACGACAGACCTTTTGGCACAACTTGATACAACAGCGCACGGCCGACAGTAGTGTCGACAATACGGACATTGCTCACGCTGCCGCCATCACGGTCGTTGACGGTTTCGTGGATCCGCACTTTAACCTTGGCGTGCAGTGCGGCTTCGCCGGCACGGAACACACGGTCAACTTCCTGCAGGTCAGCGAATACGCGACCTTCGCCCTTGGCGTTGATCGCTTCACGGGTCATGTAGTACAGACCCAATACAACGTCCTGCGACGGAACGATGATTGGCTCACCGTTGGCTGGCGACAGAATGTTGTTGGTCGACATCATCAACGCGCGCGCTTCCAACTGGGCTTCCAGTGTCAGCGGTACGTGCACGGCCATTTGGTCGCCGTCGAAGTCGGCGTTGTACGCAGCACAGACCAGAGGGTGCAGCTGGATAGCCTTACCTTCGATCAGTACCGGTTCAAACGCCTGGATACCCAGACGGTGGAGGGTCGGTGCACGGTTGAGGAGAACCGGGTGTTCGCGAATCACTTCAGCGAGAACGTCCCAAACCTCTGGCAGTTCGCGCTCGACCATTTTCTTGGCCGCTTTGATGGTGGTCGCCAGACCGCGCATTTCCAGCTTGCCGAAGATGAACGGCTTGAACAGCTCGAGTGCCATCTTCTTGGGCAGACCGCACTGGTGCAGACGCAGGGTCGGGCCTACGGTAATTACCGAACGACCGGAGTAGTCAACACGCTTACCGAGCAAGTTCTGACGGAAACGACCCTGCTTACCCTTGATCATGTCAGCCAGGGATTTCAGAGGACGCTTGTTGGAACCGGTGATAGCACGGCCACGACGACCGTTGTCGAGCAAGGCGTCGACGGCTTCCTGCAACATACGCTTTTCGTTGCGCACGATGATGTCCGGAGCGGACAGATCAAGCAGGCGCTTCAAGCGGTTGTTACGGTTGATCACGCGGCGGTACAGGTCGTTGAGGTCGGACGTCGCGAAACGACCACCGTCCAACGGTACCAGCGGACGCAGGTCTGGCGGCAGAACCGGCAGAACGGTCAGCACCATCCACTCTGGCAGGTTGCCGGAACCCTGGAAGGCTTCCATCAACTTCAGACGCTTGGACAGCTTCTTGATCTTGGTTTCGGAGTTGGTTTGCGGAATTTCTTCGCGCAGACGGCCAATCTCGTGCTCCAGGTCGATAGCGTGCAGCAGTTCACGGACAGCTTCGGCACCCATGCGGGCATCGAAATCGTCACCGAACTCTTCCAGCGCTTCGAAGTACTGCTCATCGTTCAGCAGCTGACCTTTTTCAAGGGTGGTCATGCCTGGATCGATAACGACGTAGCTCTCGAAGTAGAGAACGCGTTCGATATCACGCAGGGTCATGTCCATCAGCAAGCCGATACGGGACGGCAGCGATTTCAGGAACCAGATGTGGGCAACCGGCGAAGCCAGTTCGATGTGCGCCATGCGCTCACGACGAACCTTGGCCAGTGCAACTTCAACGCCGCACTTCTCGCAGATCACGCCACGGTGCTTCAAGCGCTTGTACTTACCGCACAGGCACTCGTAATCCTTTACCGGGCCAAAGATCTTGGCGCAGAACAGGCCGTCACGCTCAGGTTTGAACGTACGGTAGTTGATGGTTTCCGGCTTTTTAACTTCACCGAACGACCACGAACGGATCATCTCAGGCGATGCCAACCCAATACGGATGGCGTCGAACTCTTCGACTTGACCCTGGTTTTTCAGCAAATTCAGTAGGTCTTTCAAGGCCTTTCCTCCTGGCGGAGCAGAGAGCGGGCCAAACGGCCTCGCTCTCGATTCGCGTCACGTGTTATTCGGTTTCCAGATCGATATCGATGCCGAGGGAACGAATTTCTTTGATCAACACGTTGAAAGACTCGGGCATGCCCGGCTCCATACGGTGATCGCCGTCCACGATGTTTTTGTACATCTTGGTACGACCGTTCACATCGTCCGACTTCACTGTGAGCATTTCTTGCAGAGTGTATGCAGCACCGTATGCTTCCAGTGCCCAGACCTCCATCTCCCCGAAACGCTGACCACCGAACTGAGCCTTACCACCCAGCGGCTGCTGGGTAACCAGGCTGTACGAACCGGTAGAACGAGCGTGCATCTTGTCGTCTACCAAGTGGTTCAGCTTCAGCATGTACATGTAGCCAACAGTAACCGGGCGCTCGAACTTGTTGCCGGTACGGCCATCGAACAGCTGCATCTGGCCGCTTTCCGGCAGGTCTGCCAGTTTCAGCATGGCCTTGATTTCGCTTTCCTTGGCACCGTCGAACACCGGGGTAGCCATTGGAACGCCGCCGCGCAGGTTCTTCGCCAGATCCAGGATTTCCTGGTCGGTGAAGGTGTCCAGCTCTTCGTTGCGACCGCCGATCTCGTTGTAGATCTCGTGCAGGAACTTACGCAGGTCAGCGACCTTGCGCTGCTCTTCGATCATACGGTTGATCTTCTCGCCCAGACCTTTGGCCGCGAGGCCCAGGTGGGTTTCGAGGATCTGACCAACGTTCATACGCGAAGGTACGCCCAACGGGTTGAGGACGACGTCGACCGGGGTGCCATTGGCATCGTGCGGCATGTCTTCAACCGGCATGATCACGGAGACCACACCTTTGTTACCGTGACGACCGGCCATCTTGTCGCCCGGCTGGATGCGGCGACGGATTGCCAGGTAAACCTTGACGATTTTCAGCACGCCCGGAGCCAGGTCATCGCCCTGCTGCAGTTTGCGCTTCTTGTCTTCGAACTTGTCGTCCAGCAGACGGCGGCGATCAACGATGTAGGCCTGAGCCTTCTCGAGCTGCTCGTTCAGAGCATCTTCAGCCATGCGCAGCTTGAACCACTGGCCGTGCTCAAGACCGTCGAGGATTTCGTCGGTGATGTCCTGACCTTTCTTCAGGCCTGCGCCGCCTTCAGCCTTGTGGCCTACCAGAGCGGAACGCAGACGTTCGAAGGTCGCGCCTTCAACGATACGGAACTCTTCGTTCAGATCCTTGCGGATCTCGTCGAGTTGGGTCTTCTCGATGGACAGTGCACGAGCATCACGCTCAACGCCGTCGCGGGTGAAGACCTGTACGTCGATGACAGTACCCTTGGTACCGGTAGGTACGCGCAGGGAGGTGTCTTTAACGTCGCTGGCTTTTTCACCGAAGATGGCACGCAGCAGCTTCTCCTCCGGAGTCAGTTGGGTCTCGCCTTTCGGAGTGACCTTACCGACCAGGATGTCGCCTGCGCCAACTTCAGCACCTACGTAAACGATACCGGCTTCGTCCAGCTTGTTCAGTGCAGCTTCACCCACGTTAGGGATGTCTGCAGTGATTTCCTCTGGCCCAAGCTTGGTGTCACGTGCCACACAGGTCAGTTCCTGGATGTGGATCGTGGTAAAGCGATCTTCTTGAACAACGCGTTCCGACAGGCAGATGGAGTCTTCGAAGTTGTAACCGTTCCAGGCCATGAACGCGATGCGCATGTTCTGACCCAGTGCCAGCTCACCCATATCGGTGGACGGGCCATCGGCCATGATATCGCTACGCTGAACGCGGTCACCCTTACGCACCAGCGGACGCTGGTTGATGCAGGTGTTCTGGTTCGAACGGGTGTATTTGGTCAGGTTGTAGATGTCGACACCGGCTTCACCGGTTTCAACTTCGTCATCGGCAACACGAACCACGATACGGCTGGCATCAACGGAGTCGATCACGCCACCACGACGAGCCACGACGCAAACGCCGGAGTCACGGGCTACGTTACGCTCCATGCCGGTACCTACCAGCGGCTTGTCGGCGCGCAGAGTCGGTACAGCTTGACGCTGCATGTTGGAACCCATCAACGCACGGTTGGCGTCATCGTGTTCCAGGAACGGGATCAGCGACGCTGCAACCGACACTACCTGCTTGGGCGATACGTCCATCAAGGTGACGTCTTCCGGCGCCTTGACGGTGAACTCGTTCAAGTGACGAACAGCTACCAGCTCGTCGATCAGGACTTTTTTGTCGTTCATCGTGGCCGAAGCCTGAGCGATCACGTGATCAGCTTCTTCGATGGCGGACAGGAACACGATCTCGTCGGTGACCAAGCCTTCTTTCACCACACGGTACGGGCTCTCGAGGAAGCCGTACTGGTTGGTGCGCGCATAAGCGGCCAGGGAGTTGATCAGACCGATGTTCGGACCTTCCGGCGTTTCGATCGGGCAGACACGACCGTAGTGCGTCGGGTGTACGTCACGGACTTCGAAGCCTGCGCGCTCACGGGTCAGACCGCCCGGGCCCAGTGCCGAAACACGGCGCTTGTGGGTGATCTCGGAGAGCGGGTTGTTCTGGTCCATGAACTGCGAGAGCTGGCTGGAACCGAAGAACTCTTTCACCGCCGCAGCCACTGGCTTGGCGTTGATCAGGTCTTGCGGCATCAGGCCTTCGCTTTCAGCCATCGACAGACGCTCTTTGACCGCACGCTCAACACGTACCAGGCCAACGCGGAACTGGTTCTCGGCCATTTCGCCTACGCAGCGAACACGACGGTTACCCAGGTGGTCGATGTCATCGACGATACCTTTACCGTTACGGATGTCGACCAGGGTCTTCAGTACCGCGACGATGTCTTCCTTGCACAGCACGCCCGAACCTTCGATCTCGGTACGACCGATACGACGGTTGAACTTCATCCGGCCGACCGCAGACAGGTCATAACGCTCAGGGCTGAAGAACAGGTTGTTGAACAGGGTTTCGGCAGCATCTTTGGTAGGTGGCTCACCAGGACGCATCATGCGATAGATCTCGACCAGCGCTTCCAATTGGTTGCTGGTGGAGTCGATCTTCAGGGTGTCGGAGATGAACGGACCGCAGTCGATGTCGTTGGTGTACAGGGTCTCGATACGAACGACTTGAGCCTTGGCGATTTTGGCCAGGATCTCGGTGTTCAGCTCGGTGTTGCACTCAGCCAGGATTTCGCCTGTCGCCGGGTGAACGATGACCTTGGCGGTAGTGCGACCCAGGACGTAGTCCAGCGGCACTTCCAGCTCTTTGAGACCGGCTTTTTCGATCTGGTTGATGTGGCGCGCGGTGATACGGCGGCCGGCTTCAACAATGACCTTGCCCTTTTCATCCTGGATGTCCAGGACGGCAATTTCACCACGCAGACGCGAAGCGATCAGCTCCAGCTTGAGGGTTTCATCCTTCAGGCTGAATACGTTGGTGGTGTAGAAGGCGTCCAGCACTTGCTCAGTGGTATAGCCGAGCGCGCGCAGCAGTACCGAGGCCGGCAGCTTACGACGACGGTCGATACGCACGAACACGCAGTCTTTCGGGTCGAACTCGAAGTCCAACCACGAACCGCGGTACGGAATGATCCGCGCGGAGTACAGGAGCTTACCGGAGCTGTGCGTCTTGCCGCGGTCGTGGTCAAAGAACACGCCCGGGGAACGGTGCAGCTGGGAAACGATTACGCGCTCGGTACCGTTGATAACGAAGGTACCGTTCTCAGTCATCAGGGGGATTTCACCCATGTAGACTTCTTGCTCTTTGATGTCCTTGATCGCTTTGTTCGACGACTCTTTGTCGAAGATGATCAGACGGACTTTTACCCGCAAAGGTACGGCGTACGTAACACCGCGCAACACGCATTCTTTGACATCAAATGCCGGTTCGCCCAGGCGATAACCGACGTACTCCAGCGCAGCATTGCCGGAGTAGCTGATGATCGGGAAAACGGATTTGAAGGCCGCATGCAGGCCCACGTCGCGGAACTGATCTTTGGTCGCTCCCGCCTGCAAGAATTCACGATACGAATCCAGCTGGATAGCCAGAAGGTACGGGACATCCATGACGTCCGGCAACTTGCTAAAGTCCTTGCGGATACGTTTTTTCTCAGTATATGAGTAAGCCATCAGCGTTCCCCAGCTTGGTCACCTGCTTGTTTGGCCCTCCCGACGGGAGCAGCCAGAAAATCTTGCAAACCCCATGGTTTGCACCACCGCATCGGGTGGCTACAGCGCGTTAATGGCGGCGACCGAGTCGACAGCCAAGAACGGAAAAAGGCCGGTGGCAAGAGCCACCAGCCATCAGCCTTCAGCTTAAAGCTTGGGCTGGAGACGCAAGGTCGATGCTTACTTCAGCTCGACTTTAGCGCCTGCTTCTTCCAGAGTAGCTTTGGCTTTGTCAGCAGCGTCTTTCGACACAGCTTCCAGAACCTGGGCAGGAGCGCCGTCAACTACAGCCTTGGCTTCTTTCAGGCCCAGACCGGTCAGTTCACGTACTGCCTTGATCACGTTTACTTTCTTCTCGCCAGCTTCCAGCAGCATGACGTTGAATTCGGTTTGCTCTTCAGCAGCGACAGCAGCAACAGCTGGGCCAGCGGAAGCAGCGGCAGCGGAAACGCCGAATTTTTCTTCGAAAGCTTTGATCAGCTCAACAACCTGCAGAACCGACATTTCAGCTACGGCGTTGAGGATATCGTCTTGGGAGATAGACATTGCTGTATTTCCTGAATTGGGGGACGGCCTACGCGGCCATCGAAATAAACAAAAATACGCGAAAGAATTTGCTCAGCCTTAGGCTGCGGCAGCTTCTTTTTGCTCGCGAACTGCAGCCAGAGTACGAGCCAGCTTGCTGGTAGCGCCTTGAATCACGCTCATCAGCTGCGAAATAGCTTCGTTACGGGTCGGCAGTGTTGCCAGTACGTCGATTTGGTTAGCTGCGAGGAACTTGCCCTCGAACGCAGCTGCCTTGATCTCGAACTTATCCTGACTCTTGGCGAATTCCTTGAACAAACGGGCAGCAGCGCCTGGATGGTCCTTGGAGAACGCGATCAGAGTCGGGCCAGTGAACACGTCGTTGAGAACACTGTATTCAGTGTCAGCAACAGCGCGCTTGAGCAGGGTGTTACGTACAACACGTACGTACACGCCAGCTTCACGAGCCTCTTTACGGAGTCCGGTCATAGCGCTTACTGTCACACCACGGGCATCAGCCACGACAGCGGACAGAGCAGCTTTGGCAGCCTCGTTGACTTCAGCGACGATGGCCTTCTTGTCTTCGAGATTAATTGCCACGGGTTTAACTCCTGCTTGTTACCGTTTCATCCGGCCTAGGCCTGATGTCGTTTTGGTGTCTGATTCGGTAAGGAACCGGGAGCACCATCTGCGTAGGCTTGTTGGTTTAAGACTTGCGTCGCCTACGGTCTTGGATAGCCCCCGCCAGGCAGGGACCCCAATCTTTCAATTGACGCAATCGCTCGCGCCAACCTGTGTCTTATACGTCCAGCGAGCCTTGGTCGATGACCAGACCTGGGCCCATAGTGGTGCTCAGGGTAACGCGCTTGACGTAGATACCTTTCGAGGAAGCAGGCTTGATACGCTTCAGATCAGCGATCAGGGCTTCAACGTTTTCCTTCAGCTTGACGGCATCAAAGCCGACTTTGCCAACGGAGGTGTGAATGATGCCGTTTTTGTCGGTGCGATAACGAACCTGACCAGCCTTGGCGTTTTTAACCGCGGTAGCTACGTCTGGCGTTACGGTGCCGACTTTAGGGTTAGGCATCAGGCCGCGTGGACCCAGGATCTGACCCAACTGACCTACAACGCGCATTGCATCCGGGGAAGCAATAACAACGTCATAGTTCAGGTCGCCGCCTTTCATTTCGGCAGCCAGGTCGTCCATGCCAACGCGATCGGCGCCAGCGGCCAGAGCAGCTTCGGCGGCCGGGCCTTGGGTGAAGACAGCAACACGTACAGTCTTGCCAGTACCGTGTGGCAGCACAGTAGCGCTACGAACGACCTGGTCGGATTTACGTGGGTCAACACCCAGGTTCACAGCAACGTCAACGGACTCGCTGAACTTGACAGTCGACAGCTCGGTCAGCAGGGCAGCAGCGTCTACAAAGTTGTAGGACTTGCCCGCTTCGATTTTGCCGGCGATAGCCTTTTGGCGCTTGGTCAGCTTAGCCATTACACACCCTCCACGTTAAGGCCCATGCTACGAGCAGAACCGGCGATGGTACGCACGGCTGCATCCATATCAGCTGCAGTCAGATCCGCGTTTTTGGTTTTCGCGATTTCTTCCAGCTGAGCACGAGTTACGGTGCCAACCTTAACGGTGTTCGGACGAGCGGAACCGCTAGTCAGACCAGCAGCTTTCTTCAGAAGAACCGAAGCCGGAGTCGACTTGGTTTCGAAAGTGAAGCTACGGTCGCTGTATACAGTGATGATCACTGGAGTCGGCAGACCTGGTTCAATACCCTGAGTACGGGCGTTGAAGGCCTTGCAGAATTCCATGATGTTCACGCCGTGCTGACCCAGAGCTGGACCGACGGGTGGGCTAGGGTTGGCCTGAGCGGCCTTCACTTGCAGCTTGATGTAAGCGGTAATCTTCTTGGCCATGAGGCACTCCAATTACGGGTTCAAGCGCCTCGAAAGGCTCCCCGGTTACTTGCGCGTTTATCCCAGTGACGACAAAACCCCACAGCCTAGGCTGTGGGGTTGGGATGCTTGCTCAGCTAGACCTTCTCGACCTGGCTGAACTCCAACTCTACCGGAGTAGAGCGACCGAAAATGAGCACCGCCACTTGGATCCGGCTCTTTTCGTAGTTAACTTCTTCGACAGTGCCGTTGAAATCAGCAAACGGACCATCTGTGACACGAACAACCTCGCCTGGCTCGAACAATGTCTTCGGCTTAGGCTTGTCGCTACCGTCAGCAACACGACGCAGAATTGCTTCCGCCTCTTTATCGGTGATCGGTGCAGGCTTGTCGGCAGTACCGCCAATGAAGCCCATGACGCGAGGAGTGTCCTTGACCAAGTGCCAAGTACCTTCGTTCATGTCCATCTGCACCAGCACGTAGCCAGGAAAGAACTTACGTTCACTCTTGCGCTTCTGGCCATTCCGCATTTCAACCACTTCTTCAGTGGGAACCAGAATTTCGCCGAAGCCATCTTCCATGCCTGCCAGCTTTACGCGCTCCAGCAAAGAGCGCATAACATGCTTCTCGTAACCCGAGTAAGCATGCACAACGTACCAACGCTTAGCCACGGGACACCCTTAGCCAACAATCAAGGAAACAAGCCAGCCGAGCAGGGAATCGAGCCCCCACAACAGCAACGCCATAACCAGAACAACAGCCACGACAATCAATGTGGTCTGTGTGGTTTCTTGGCGAGTCGGCCAAACGACTTTACGAATTTCAGTGCGAGCTTCCTTTACCAGGACCGCGAAGGACTTGCCCTTGGCAGTCTGCAGGCCTACAAAGGTGGCTACAGCAGCAAGGGCGAGCAAAGCGAGAACGCGGTACAGGATCGGCGAAGCAGAATAGTACTGATTGCCAACAACGCCTACGACCACCAAGGCGACTACTGCGAGCCACTTGACCAGATCGAAACGAGAGCTTTGAGCTTCAGCCTTAGGAGTCATCTATGAAGATCCTGTGAAAAGAAAGCCAGACACACCACGTGAATCTGGCAGGTCAGGAGGGAATCGAACCCCCAACCTACGGTTTTGGAGACCGTCGCTCTGCCAATTGAGCTACTGACCTAAAACAAAATCAGGCCGACCATTATGCAGGCCTGAAAAAGACTTTACAACAACCAACCCCAACAGACTTGAAATCACTGACATCCAACGCCAGAAACAGCACGATACAAGCCGAGGCAGCTGTTAAAACAAAGGCAGATATTTTCATATCTGCCTTGTTATATGGAGCTCTTGAGCGGATTTGAACCGCTGACCTCACCCTTACCAAGGGTGTGCTCTACCAACTGAGCTACAAGAGCAAAACACCTTGCACAACCTGCAAACTTGGAGCGGGTAGCGGGAATCGAACCCGCATCATCAGCTTGGAAGGCTGAGGTTCTACCACTAAACTATACCCGCGGAGCTTGCAGCTCACGCTAAAATGGTGGAGGGGGAAGGATTCGAACCTTCGAAGTCGTAGACGTCAGATTTACAGTCTGATCCCTTTGGCCGCTCGGGAACCCCTCCTAAGCGAGCCGGCATTTTACATCACGCCGACCTTCTGTCAAGCATTTTCTCATTTAAATTATGAGGTTAGCTGCGTTGACGTTGCTTCGCATCAAAAGCCTTAAAGGTCTTCACTGCGAAGCGGGCGCCATTCTATGCAAACTATTGGAGAGTTGCAATGCCTTCGCACAGCATTATTTTATGTTTTAACTCATTGAATTCCTTAGCAAGGTTTTCAAAGGGCAGATCATCCGCCAGGCGCCTGCTTTCAGGGGACACTCGGAGCCAATAACCGGTTGCTTCAGGCATGTTCAGCAATTGGACCTTGACCTTTATATCCAGGCTCGTGAGGCGCTGTTCCAAGGATTGCGCCTGGCGCTGATCGGCAAACCCGCCAATGTACAAGCAGGTATTTTGCGTGTCGGACGATTTCGCACGATCCCTGCGAGCCACCGAATCGGAAGATTCACTCAGCAGTTTTATATCCTGCTGGGAGCCACGATAAAGACTCAGAGGAGTGACATCCTTGGCGCGCAACGGCGCCTCTTGCTGATGCCATATGTAATAGAAGACATTAAGAATCAGTAGAAGCAGAAACAACCAACGCATAAGCACCTCAGGGCAAAGGGCACGCCATTGCCAGGCCAATAAATACCAGATCCGGCACAAGCCGTGCCTGCGGCACAGCGTCAAAGACCAGGTCAGCATCTCCGCCAGTCAGGAATACCGTGAAGCTATCTCCCCAATAACTCCTGGCGAGCTCGATCTGGGTGAGCACAAACCCTCTCAGCATCAGCGTACAGCCACGCTCGACCGCCTCGACCGTTGTACGCCCGGGCGACAGGCGCTCCAGAGCGCGCTCAGCGGACGCATCGTCGTAGCGTATCTTGCGCGTATGGGTACGCAACTGGTTGCGCATAAGCGGCAGGCCAGGACAAATGAAGCCTCCCAAATGCTTGCCATCGGCATCAATGAAATCTGCAGTCGCCGCCGTGCCAAAATCCAACACCAGGCAGGGGCCGGACGCTAGCTTGTACCCTCCAAGGATCGCCAGCCAACGGTCCAGGCCAAGCCGCTCAAAGTCCTCATAGCCATTGCGAACGCCCGCCATTTCCACCGCGGACGTCGCACACGAGACCGTAATGCCAAAAGCGTCAATCAACGTCTCGACCAGCTTGTCCGTTTCCTCCAGGGCGCGAACACTCACCAGTCGACAACGCGTCAGTGCCATGTCCGGCACCGCATTCAAACTCTCAATCAATGCCACATTCGAACCGACCACGCCCTCCGCAAAGGCGCTCACCCTGTCGAGATTCAGCACTCGCCATTTGATAAAGCTATTCCCACAGTCGAGCTCAAGAATCATCACGCAACCTCAGGCTTAACTCACCACCGCTGTATGTTTTTTCGACACCGTCTACGTCCAGGCGCAACGCTCCTTGACGATCAACACCGAGCACTACTCCATCAACACGATTCACACCCGCGATAAGTGATACCGCGCGCCCTTGCCACGCATGATTTTGCTCCCATTCCTCCTGGAGGGCCGCAAAGCCAGATACCCTGTGTCGATCGAGGTAGCGCTGCAGTTGCAGGCTGACCTGGGCCACCAGAGCATTACGGTCAGCAGCAGATCCAGTCTCGAGCTGCACCGATGTCCATTGCTGATCAACCTCGGCAGCCCTCTGCATATTCACGTTGATCCCGATACCGATTACCACGTGACAGATATCCGCCGGATCCCCAACCAACTCCAGCAATATCCCCGCGATTTTCTTGCGCCCGACCAATACGTCATTGGGCCATTTCAAGACGGCATCCTGAACACCCGACTCTCGCAGAGCCTGAATGACCGCCAAGCCAACAACAAGACTTAGCCCTTCCAGTTGCCGGAGGCCATCCTCAATACGCAGTACCAGGCTGTAATAGATGTTTTGGGCGAACGGGCTGACCCACTTTCGGCCGCGCCTACCGCGCCCAGCCATTTGCTGCTCAGCTAATACCAGGAAAGGCACAGCCCGCGCGACATCAACCATGCGCAACGCCTCTGCGTTGGTGGAATCAATCGAGTCGTAGATATGGATGGGCCAGGACAACGACGCTGCACTTCGCGTAATCCCTTCAGCATTCAGAAACACCAATGGCGACGCTAACTGGTACCCCTTACCACGCACCTTATGAATAGGTAGATTCAATTCGGCCTCAAGAAGCTGAAGCTGCTTCCACACGGCACTGCGACTAACGCCCAGGGCGGCACCCAGCGCCTCTCCGGAATGGAATCGGCCATCTTTCAGAAGTTCTAACAGCGTAAGCATGCAGGTATCGCCTCACAATGAGGCACGCATGATAGCCATGCGAAGAGGCATTGCATAGAAAGGCCGCACTTCCCCAGGCCGCGGTGAGCGCTCTTATCATTTTCGACCGCCCAAAACAAAACCCCAACTGCTTTCGCAATTGGGGTTCTGAAATTTAATCTTGACGATGACCTACTCTCACATGGGGAAACCCCACACTACCATCGGCGATGCATCGTTTCACTGCTGAGTTCGGGATGGGATCA
>NZ_CVTU01000120.1:27110-39804 GCF_900004965.1 Pseudomonas sp. 44 R 15 | reverse complement strand
GCCGAAAAAGCCGGCAAGGAACACGGTTTCACCGTGATCAAGATCGCCGTGCCGGATGGCGAGAAAACCCTGTCGGCCATCGACAGCCTGGCCGCCAACGGCGCCAAGGGCTTTGTGATCTGCCCGCCGGATGTGTCCCTCGGCCCGGCGATTGTCGCCAAGGCCAAGGTCAACGGCCTCAAAGTGATGGCCGTGGACGACCGCTTCGTCGATGCCAAGGGCAACTTCATGGAAGACGTGCCGTACCTGGGCATGGCGGCGTTTGAAGTGGGCCAGAAGCAGGGCGCCGCCATGGCCGCCGAAGCGAAAAAACGCGGCTGGGACTGGAAGGACACCTACGCGGTGATCAACACCTTCAACGAACTCGACACCGGCAAGAAACGCACCGACGGCTCGATCAAATCTCTGGAAGAAGCCGGCATTCCCAAGGACCATATCCTCACCGCCGCGCTTAAAACCCTCGACGTGCCCGGCAGCATGGACGCCACCAACTCGGCCCTGGTCAAGCTGCCCAGCGGCGCGAAAAACCTGATCATCGGCGGCATGAACGACAACACCGTGCTCGGTGGCGTACGTGCCACTGAAAGCGCCGGCTTCAAGGCCGCCAACGTCATCGGTATCGGCATCAATGGCACCGACGCCATCGGCGAATTGAAGAAAGCCGACAGCGGCTTCTTCGGCTCGATGCTGCCAAGCCCGCATATCGAGGGCTACAACACCGCGCTGGCGATGTACGAGTGGGTCACCACCGGTAAAGAGCCCGCCAAATACACCGCCATGGACGAAGTGACCCTGATCACCCGCGCCAACTTCCAGGAAGAACTGACCAAGATCGGGCTGTGGAAATGACCGCTGCGGCCCTGCGTTTTGACGGTATCGGCAAAACCTTTCCTGGGGTCAAGGCGCTCGATGGCATCAGCTTCACCGCGCACCCGGGGCAAGTGCACGCCCTGATGGGCGAGAACGGTGCGGGTAAATCGACGCTGCTGAAGATCCTCGGCGGCGCCTATATTCCCAGCAGCGGCACGGTGCAGATCGGCGAGCAAACCATGGTCTTCAAGAACGCCGCCGACAGCATTGCCAGCGGCGTGGCGGTGATCCATCAGGAGCTGCACCTGGTGCCGGAAATGACCGTGGCCGAAAACCTGTTCCTCGGGCATTTGCCGTCGCGTTTTGGCGTGGTCAACCGCGGCGTGCTGCGCCAGCAGGCGCTGGCGTGCCTCAAGGGCCTGGCCGATGAAATCGATCCCCAGGAAAAGCTCGGGCGCCTGTCCCTGGGCCAGCGCCAACTGGTGGAAATCGCCAAAGCGTTGTCCCGTGGCGCCCATGTGATTGCCTTCGATGAGCCGACCAGCAGCCTGTCCGCCCGTGAGATTGATCGCTTGATGGCGATCATCACGCGCCTGCGCGATGAGGGCAAAGTGGTGCTCTATGTCTCGCACCGCATGGAAGAAGTGTTCCGTATCTGCAATGCGGTGACGGTATTCAAGGACGGGCGCTTCGTGCGCACCTTCGAGGACATGAGCGCGCTGAGCCACGATCAGTTGGTGACCTGCATGGTCGGCCGCGATATCCAGGACATCTACGACTATCGCCCGCGCGAGCACGGCGAAGTGGCGCTCAAGGTCGACGGCCTGCTCGGTCCCGGCCTGCGCGCGCCGATCAGTTTCAACGTGCGCAAAGGCGAAATCCTAGGCCTGTTCGGCTTGGTGGGGGCAGGGCGCACGGAACTGTTCCGCCTGCTCAGCGGCCTGGAACGCGCCAGTGCCGGCCATCTGGAGCTGTGCGGTGAGCCGCTGCAATTGCGCTCACCGCGCGATGCCATCGCGGCCGGCGTACTGCTGTGCCCGGAAGACCGCAAGAAGGAGGGCATCATTCCGCTGTCCAGCGTCGCCGAAAACATCAACATCAGTGCCCGTGGCGCGCATTCGGCGTTCGGCTGGCTGCTGCGCGATGGCTGGGAAAAGGGCAACGCCGACGGGCAAATCAAGGCCATGAAGGTCAAGACGCCGAGCGCCGAACAGAAAATCATGTACCTGTCCGGCGGCAACCAACAGAAGGCCATTCTCGGCCGCTGGCTGTCGATGCCGATGAAGGTGCTGCTGCTGGACGAGCCCACGCGCGGTATTGATATCGGCGCCAAATCGGAGATCTATCAGATCATCCACAACCTCGCGGCCCAGGGTATTGCGGTGATCGTAGTGTCCAGCGACCTGATGGAAGTCATGGGCATTTCCGACCGCATCCTGGTGATGAGCGAAGGCGCCCTCACGGGCGAGCTCCCTCGCGACCAGGCGGATGAAGCACGACTGTTGCAATTGGCACTTCCGCGTACGCGGGCTTGAAGAACAAGAGGGCGCAGGTATGTCTCAGGTAAAAACGGCAAAAGGCTTCTGGCCAGGGTTCAATCAACGCAAGTTTCTCGACGACTGGGTGATGCTGTTGGCCGCCTTGGGCATCTTCGTGCTCAGTGCGCTGTTCATCGACAACTTCCTTTCGCCGCTGAACATGCGCGGGCTGGGCCTGGCAATTTCCACGGTGGGTATCGCCGCATGCACCATGCTGTTCTGCCTGGCGTCGGGGCACTTCGATTTGTCGGTGGGCTCGGTGATCGCCTGCGCCGGCGTGGTGGCGGGCATCGTGATCCGCGACACCGACAGCGTGATGCTCGGCGTGTCGGCGGCCCTGGCCATGGGCCTGGTGGTGGGGCTGATCAACGGCATCGTCATCGCCAAGCTGCGCATCAACGCGCTGATCGCGACCTTGGCGACCATGCAGATCGTGCGCGGCCTGGCCTACATCTTCTCCAACGGCAAGGCGGTGGGGGTGATGGATGAAGGCTTCTTCGTGTTCGGCAACGGCCAACTGATGGGCGTGCCGGTGCCGATCATCATTACCGTGTTGTGCTTTGTGTTCTTTGGCTGGCTGCTCAACTACACCACCTATGGGCGCAACACCATGGCCATCGGCGGTAACCAGGAAGCGGCGCTGCTGGCGGGGGTCAACGTTGATCGCACCAAGATCATCATCTTTGCCGTACACGGCCTGATCGGCGCACTGGCCGGGGTGATCCTGGCCTCGCGCATGACCTCCGGCCAGCCGATGATCGGCCAGGGCTTCGAGCTGACCGTGATATCGGCGTGCGTGCTGGGCGGGGTGTCGTTAAGCGGTGGTATCGGCATGATCCGCCATGTGATTGCCGGGGTGTTGATTCTGGCGATTATCGAGAACGCGATGAACCTGAAGAACATCGACACGTTTTACCAGTACGTGATTCGCGGTTCGATCCTGTTGCTGGCCGTCATCATCGACCGCATGAAGCAACGCTGATCCCAAGCCATATAAGGATCAACATGTGGGAGGGGGCTTGCCCCCGATGGCGGTCTATCAGTGGACAGATGTGCAAGCGGACCCACCGCTATCGGGGGCAAGCCCCCTCCCACATTGGATGCCCTGTGTTCAGAAGGGCAGCTTTTGCCATAATGGCGCCGTTTTCGTACTTCCCAATAGGCCCGATATGCAGGAAAACGCTCACTCCCCCGTCAAAGACACCGCCCCCACCGGCACCCAGACCCTGCTGCGTGGCCTGGGCGTGGTGCAGGCGGTGGCGGCCGGTGCGCGGGATCTGAAAGAGATCGCCCGCCGTATCGGTACCACCCGCAGCACCACCCACCGCCTTGCCAGTTGCCTGGTGGAGGAGCGTTACCTGCGGGTGGTTCCGCAAGTTGGTTACCTGCTGGGCCCCAAGCTGATCGAACTGGGGTTCCAGGCGCGCGAAGAACTGCCGCTGGTGAACCTGGCCGTACCCTACCTGGACGAGTTGTCGGCCCTCACCGGCGACACCATCCACCTGGCGATTCGCGAATACGACGAGGTGCTCTACCTGCACAAGAACCCCGGCCGCAACGGTCCGGAAATGCGCTCGCGGGTGGGCCATCGCATGCCGCTGGCGCGCACCGGCATCGGCAAGGCGTTGATGCTCGATGACAGCGTGGAGGAATGGCAGCGCCTGTACGACGTCAGCCTGCCGGCGGGGGGCAAGAACCTGCAATGGCCGCAGCACCCCGAGCAGTCCTGGGCGCAGTTCGAGCAGCGCATGCATGAATACGTGGTGGGCGGCTATGCGTTCGATCTGGAAGACAACGAACCGTCGATCCGTTGCGTCGCGGCACCGGTGCGCGATGCCAGCCGGCGAATCGTCGCCGGCATCAGCATCGCCAGTACCGTGCCCTACATGCCGCTGGAGAAAATGGCCGAGCTGATCCCTGTGATCAAACAGGTCGCGGCCCGGCTCTCGGCGCAACTGGGCGCGAAGGCCTGATCAGGCCTTCAGGGTCGCCATGTCGATGACGAAGCGATACTTCACATCGCCGGCGATCATCCGTGTGTAAGCCTCGTTGATCTGGCGGATGTCGAGCATCTCGATGTCGCAGGTAATCCCGTGCTCGGCGCAGAAATCCAGGACTTCCTGGGTTTCGGCAATGCCGCCGATCAACGAGCCGGCCAGCACTTTACGGCCCAATACCAGTTTGGCGGCATTGACGGGCGGGTCCACCGGCTCGATCAGGCCGACCAGGATATGCACGCCGTCAAAGCGCAGCACGTCGAGGTAGGGGTTAAGGTCATGCTGCACCGGGATGGTGTCGAGCAGGAAGTCGAAATGCCCGGCGGCGGCTTTCATCTGTTCGGCATCGGTGGACACGATCACATGGTCGGCACCCTGGCGACGGCCTTCTTCGGCCTTGCTCGCCGAGCGCGTGAACAGCGTCACTTCGGCGCCCATGGCCTTGGCGAACTTGATACCCATATGGCCCAGGCCGCCCATGCCGAGAATCCCGACCTTGTCACCGGCCTTCACGCCATAGTGCTTGAGCGGCGAGTAGGTGGTGATGCCCGCGCAGAGAATCGGCGCAGCGCTGGCCAGGTCGAGCTTGGCCGGGATCTTCACCACGAAGTGTTCGCTGACCACGATGCTGTCGGAGTAACCGCCCATGGTGTTGCTGCCGTCCACGCGGTCCGGGGTGGCGTAGGTCATGGTCGGGCCTTCGAGGCAGTATTGCTCCAGATCCGATTTGCACGCGTCGCAGTGGCGGCACGAATCGACCATGCAGCCCACGCCCACCAGGTCGCCGACTTTATGGGAGGTGACGCTGGCGCCGACGGCAGTGACCTTGCCGACGATTTCGTGGCCGGGCATCAGCGGGTACACCGCGATGCCCCATTCGTTGCGCGCCTGGTGGATATCGGAGTGGCACACGCCGCAGTAAAGAATCTCGATGGCCACGTCATCGGGGCGCGGGCTGCGGCGTTCAAACGACATGGGGGCGAGGGGAGTGGTGGCCGACTGGGCGGCGTAACCGATCGCTGTGTACATGAGGAAACCTCGCAAATGCATTGAAAAGTGAGGCGGGCCATTTTCCTCACTGACCCTGTGGACGGCCATGGCGATTGCTCCGAGTCTCATGCCTATTCGTCCGACAGTGCCCCTTGTTTGGATGCATGTGGCGCCAGACCTGCGATGATGTTCTTATCCCTTTTTCGCGAAGTTTTTTGCCATGCTGTTGACCCGCCATCTCGACGCTAACGCCACCCTGGTTTCCTTGATCGAGGGGCTTGCCTCCCGCGACGGCTTTTCGCCGACTCACTTGCCTGGCGTAAAGGTGTTGCGTGCCAGTTGCGACGTGGCGCGTGGGCCGCAGATCTACGAGCCGAGCCTGATGTTCGTGGCCCAGGGCAGCAAGGTCGCCTATCTGGGCCCGCGTACGCTGGAGTACGGCGCCGGGCACTACCTGATCCAGGCCATGCCGGTGCCGTTCGAGTGCGAGACCTTTGCCATGGCCCCCGGGGCGCCTTTGCTCGGCGTGACGGTGGGCATTGATCGCGTGGTGCTGGGGGAATTGGTCATGGCGATGGGCATGCAAGCCGGACCACCGCCGGCGGCGCAGACCCTGGAGTCGATGAGTTCGGTGGTGCTCGATGACGCCATGCGCGGGTGCGTCGAACGACTGTTGCAGTGCCTGCACGATCCGCTGGAGAGCCGGATCATGGGGCCGGCGCGGGTGCGTGAATTATTGTTCACCGCGTTGCGTGGGCCACAGGCCGATGTGTTACGTGCCTTGGTGGAACAGCAAGGGCAGTTTTCGCGGATTGCCACGTCCCTGAGCCACCTGCATGCCCATTACGCCGAACCGCTGAATATCGAGACGCTGGCCGGTTTTGCGCACATGAGTGCGTCGACCTTCCACGAACACTTCAAGCGCTGCACCTTGTTATCGCCGGTGCAGTATCTCAAGCGCCTGCGGCTATTGAAGGCCCAGCAACTGCTGCTGGTGGAGGGGGTGAGCGTGGCGCAGGCGGCGCATGGCGTGGGGTATCAGAGTACGTCGCAGTTCAGTCGCGAGTATAAACGCTACTTCCTGCGTAACCCCGGCGAAGAACGGGCCGCTTGAGCGTCACTGACACAATCAGGTTAAAAATGTGGGAGGGGGCTTGCCCCCGATAGCGGTGGTTCAGCCACAGACAGGCTGACTGACACACTGCCATCGGGGGGCAAGCCCCCTCCCACATTTGATTTACATATTCGGGTAAGTCGGCCCGCCCGCACCTTCCGGGGTCACCCAAGTGATGTTCTGCGAAGGGTCCTTGATGTCACAGGTCTTGCAGTGCACGCAGTTCTGGGCGTTGATCTGGAAGCGCTTTTCGCCGTCTTCTTTAGTCACCACCTCATACACGCCGGCCGGGCAGTAACGCTGCGCCGGTTCATCGTAGAGCGGCAGGTTGGTGCCGATCGGGATACTCGGGTCTTTGAGCTTGAGGTGGCACGGCTGTTCTTCTTCGTGGTTGGTGCCGGAGATGAACACCGAGCTCAGTTTGTCGAAGCTCAGCTTGCCGTCGGGTTTGGGGTAGTCGATCTTCTGGCTGTCCTTGGCCAGCTTGAGGCAGGCGTAGTCCGGCTTGGTGTCGTGCAGGGTGAAAGGAATTTTGCCGCCAAAAATGTTCTGGTCGAGCCAGTTGAAGCCGCCGCCGACGATGGCGCCGAATTTGTGCACCGCCGGGCCGAAATTGCGGCTGGCGAACAGTTCTTCGTACAACCAACTGGCTTTGAAACCGTCGACATACGCGGTCAGTTCGTCACCGCCTTCGGACTCGGCAAACAGGCGGTCGGCTACCGCGTCGGCGGCGAGCATGCCGGACTTCATCGCGGTGTGGCTGCCCTTGATCTTGGCGAAGTTCAGGGTGCCGAGGTCGCAACCGATCAGCGCGCCACCCTTGAAGACCATCTTGGGCAGCGAGTTCAGGCCGCCTTTGCAGATCGCGCGGGCGCCATAGCTGACGCGCTTGCCGCCTTCCAGGTATTGGGCCAGCACCGGGTGATGCTTGAGGCGCTGGAACTCATCGAACGGCGACAGGAAGGTGTTGCTGTAGGACAGGTCCACGATCAGGCCGACCACCACCTGGTTGTTTTCCAGGTGATACAGGAACGAGCCACCGGTGTTCTCGTTGCCCATGATGTCCAGCGGCCAGCCGGCGGTGTGCACTACCAGGCCGGGCTGATGTTTGGCCGGATCGATTTCCCAGATTTCCTTGAGGCCGATGCCGTAGTGCTGGGCATCGGCGTCGCTGTCCAGGTTGAAGCGCTGGATCAGTTGCTTGCCGATATGCCCACGGCAGCCTTCGGCGAACAGGGTGTACTTGCCGCGCAGCTCCATGCCCGGGGTATACAGGCCTTCTTTGGGCTTGCCTTCGCGGTCCACGCCCAGGTCACCGGTGATGATGCCGCGCACCACGCCGTTTTCATCGAACAGCGCTTCCTGGGCGGCGAAGCCTGGGTAGATTTCCACGCCCAGGTTCTCGGCCTGCTGGGCCAGCCAGCGGCACAGATTGCCCAGGGAAATAATATAGTTGCCTTCGTTGTGCATGGTCTTGGGCACAAAGAAGTCGGGAACCCGGGTGGAGGTATCGCTGCTGCGCAGTACATAGATGTCGTCACGCACCACCGGCGTGTTGAGCGGGGCGCCGAGTGCTTTCCAGTCCGGGAACAGTTCGTTCAGGGCGCGTGGTTCGAACACGGCACCGGAGAGGATGTGTGCGCCCACTTCGGAGCCTTTCTCGACCACGCAGACGCTGATTTCCTTACCGGCTTCGGCGGCCTTCTGCTTCAGTCGGCAGGCGGCGGACAGGCCCGCCGGGCCGGCGCCGACGATGACCACGTCGAATTCCATGTATTCGCGTTCCACAGGCTATCTCCTACTCAAGGCTCAACAGGCTTTTTTTCTAATGGGTGGAGGTTCGGTAGTGTCATGCGGCAACGGCACGACTCACCTTTCTCTCTAGGTGGCGCATTATATCTACACCACTGGCAGCGTCCAATACAAACGTTTGTTTGAATTGCCCGCAGGCTAGGTAAATCAAAGCAACGCGGCTTATGACTGACCATTTTGCCGTATTGACCAGAATAGGCGTTCCGGTCAATATACGGTCGGTTTTGCGCTGACCGTAGGCAGACTGCAGGTTTCAAGAGCACGTCCAAAAGCAAGACAGGTGACGCGTGCCCGGACACTGGCGCGCAGTTTACATGCTGCGATAAAGAATGACCTCTCAGTCACCCCTGACGAACGGTCATCACTTCCCGTGAGCAAGGTCATCCGCCGAGGTTTTTGGAGGTGCCCTTGTGTGCCGATGAGCATCAACCGCCAGGTTCGCCTAGGCGACTTTCTTTTCACCGGAGAGTAACGAGGAATCCATGAAGGTTCTTGTAGCTGTCAAACGCGTTGTCGATTACAACGTGAAAGTTCGCGTCAAGGCGGACAATTCCGGCGTCGACCTTGCTAACGTCAAGATGTCGATGAACCCATTCTGTGAAATCGCCGTGGAAGAAGCCGTACGCCTGAAAGAGAAAGGCGTGGCGACCGAGATCGTCGTGGTTTCCATCGGCCCCACCACTGCCCAGGAGCAATTGCGTACCGCCCTGGCACTGGGCGCCGACCGCGCCATCCTGGTCGAGTCCGCCGAAGAGCTGACCTCCCTGGCCGTGGCCAAGCTGCTCAAGGCCGTTGTCGACAAGGAACAGCCGCAACTGGTGATCCTTGGCAAACAAGCCATCGACAGCGACAACAACCAGACCGGCCAGATGCTGGCTGCACTGACCGGTTACGGCCAGGGCACCTTCGCGTCCAAAGTGGAAGTGAGCGGCGACAGCGTTGCGGTCACCCGTGAGATCGACGGCGGCGCGCAGACGGTTTCCCTGAAACTGCCGGCCATCGTCACCACCGACCTGCGTTTGAACGAGCCGCGTTATGCGTCCCTGCCAAACATCATGAAAGCCAAGAAGAAGCCGCTTGAAGTGCTGACTCCGGACGCTTTGGGCGTTTCCACCGCCTCCACCAACAAGACCGTCAAAGTCGAAGCGCCGGCTGCACGCAGCGCCGGCATCAAGGTCAAGTCGGTGGCTGAACTGGTTGAGAAACTGAAAAACGAAGCGAAGGTGATCTGAACATGACTATCCTCGTAATCGCCGAACACGATAACAAGGTGCTGGCCCCGGCCACCCTGAACACTGTGGCCGCTGCCGCTAAAATCGGTGGCGACATCCACGTACTGGTAGCCGGTCAGGGCGCTGGCCCGGTGGCTGAAGCCGCAGCGAAAATCGCTGGTGTGAGCAAAGTGCTCAACGCCGACAACGCTGCTTACGCGCACCAGCTGCCGGAAAACGTTGCGCCGCTGGTTGCAGAGCTGGGCGCCGGCTACAGCCACATCCTGGCTGCCGCCACTTCCAACGGCAAAAACATCCTGCCACGCGTTGCCGCGCAGCTGGACGTTGACCAGATCTCCGAGATCATCTCGGTCGAAAGCGCCGACACCTTCAAGCGCCCGATCTACGCCGGTAACGCCATCGCTACCGTGCAGTCCAACGCTGCGGTCAAGGTCATCACCGTGCGCGCCACCGGCTTCGACCCGGTGGCCGCTGAAGGCGGTTCGGCTGCCGTTGAAGCCGTCGCTGCTGCCCATGACGCTGGCACTTCCAGCTTTGTCGGCGAAGAGCTGGCCAAGTCGGATCGCCCGGAACTGACCGCTGCCAAAATCGTCGTTTCCGGCGGGCGTGGCATGCAGAACGGTGATAACTTCAAGCACCTGTACGCCCTGGCCGACAAGCTGGGCGCAGCGGTCGGCGCTTCCCGCGCAGCCGTTGACGCAGGCTTCGTACCCAACGACATGCAGGTCGGCCAGACCGGCAAGATCGTTGCGCCGCAGCTGTATATCGCGGTCGGTATCTCCGGCGCGATCCAGCATCTGGCCGGTATGAAAGACTCCAAGGTGATCGTTGCGATCAACAAGGACGAAGAAGCACCGATCTTCCAGGTGGCCGATTATGGCCTGGTGGCGGACTTGTTCGAAGCCGTTCCCGAGTTGGAGAAGCTGGTCTAATCCAGTCGCTTCACTTATAAAGAGCCCGGTCTTGTGACCGGGCTTTTTTTTTGACGTGTAGGAGCACCTCGCCATGCAACTGCGTTCCTTGATCCTGCTGCTAAGTCTTACGCTGCTGCCGACCTTGTCGCTGGCGGCCGGCAAGTGCGAGCGCCTGGTCATCACCGGCAGCCCGGATGCACCGCCGTTGCTGTGGCGTGACCCGCAGGACCCGACTCACCTGATCGGCGCCACCGCCGATGTGCTGCAACAAGTAGCCACGGACCTGGGCCTGAAAATCGACCTGCTTTACGGCGGCAAGCGCTCCATGGCCCTGGAGGAAGTGCGCAGCGGGCGCATGGATATCCTCGCCGATGCGCCGTTGAACCTCGGCGAGCTGGAAAACCTCGACTACATCCACCCGGCGTTGATGCAGATCGATTACCTGGTGTGGACACGCAAGGACTCGCCCCTGGTCTACACCACCGCCGCCGACTTGCACGGCCATAAGGGCGCCGCCTCGGAGCGCGCTCGCCTGAGTGCCGGGTTTGATGCCCTTGCCGGCGAGCAGTTGACCTTGCAGCGTCTGCCCAGCCTGACGCCAGCCTTCCAGAAGCTGTTGCTGGGGGAGGTGGACTATGTGCTCGCCAGCCGCTATTCCGGCATGGCCATGGCCCAGACCCTGGGCATGAGCAATGACCTGGTCGCGCGCGAAGTACCGATCGACCAGCCCGGCCTGTACCTGGCCATCTCCCACAATTCGGCCTGCAATGATCCGTGGCTGCGCGGACAGCTGGCTAAAAAGATGACAGAATTGCCCGCGTCCGGTGCCGCGGAAGCCGCGTTGCAGCGCAATCTCGAGCGCTGGAAGGCGCAATTGCAACAACCCGTCGGTACCCCAACAAAGTAGGGATTTTCAGTGACTCTTCGACCTCTTTTCGCGGCCCTGGCCGTTGTCGCCCTGGCGGGATGTGCCACCGATCCTGCGCCGACTGAACAAATGCGCCTGACCCAGCAAGCCCTGGAGCAAGCCAACGCAGTGGGCGCCAATACCGATGAATCGCCCGAGCTGAAACTGGCTGAAGAAAAATTTGCCAGAGCCCAGGGCAACATGGCCGACCAGTCCTACAAACACGCACGCATGCGCGCCGAACAGGCTGAACTGGATGCGCGTCTGGCCGAGGCCAAAGTGTTGACCGGCAAGAGCCAGGAACAATTGAACGTGGTCAACACGCGCATCACGCGCCTGCGCAAGCAGTTGCAGCTGGGAGAAGCCCAATGATCCGCGGTGTGAGTGTGGCGTTACTGCTGAGCAGCGCGGTGCTGGGCGGCTGTGCCAGCCAGCCCAGTAGCGAGCAGGCGTTGCAACAGGCCGGCAATGACTTTCAGTCGGTCAAGGAAGACGCCAATGTATTGCGCTTCGCGCCCAAGGATGTGATCCGCGCCGGGGAGTCCCTGGCGCGTGCCGACCGCCTCTCCAGCTACTGGGGCAGCGGCGCCGACGTGGTGCATTACGCTTACCTGAGCCAACGCTACAGTGCCATCGCCCGGGAACACACCGAGCAGGGGCTGAACGCCGAGCGCCTTGCCAAACTCGAGCTGGAACGCCAGCGCCTGCAATTGGCCTTGCGTGAAAGCAAGTTGGCCAGCGTGCAGCAGCAGGGCAAGTGGGTCGAACAGCAAATCGCCAGCCTGACCACCCAGACCGAGCGTGGCCTGGTGATGACCCTGGGCGATGTGTTGTTCGATACCGGCGAAGCCGAGTTGCAGAATTCGGCCAACCGTACGGTGTTGAAGGTCGTGCAGTTCCTGCAACTGAACCCCAGGCGCAAGGTGCGCATCGAGGGCTACACCGATGATACCGGGGGCGAACGCGACAACCTGAATCTATCCCGTGACCGTGCCCAGTCCGTGGCAGATGTGCTGGTTGACCTGGGGATCGACGAAAAACGCATTCAGGTCGAGGGGTATGGCGACAAGTACCCGGTGGAGGCCAACGCCTCCGAGCGTGGCCGTGCGCAGAACCGTCGGGTGGAGATCGTGTTCTCCGACGAAAAAGGCCAACTGGGCGCCGCTCGCTAAGAACCAGGCCCGGATCAAAATGTGGGAGGGGGCTTGCCCCCGATAACCATAGGTATCTACACAACTCAGCAGCGCCCAACCGTAACCACGATGCGAAGCGAGCCGCTCTTGATCTTGATCTTGATCTCAGGCGCCCCGTTAAACCACGCTGGCCGAACGCAGGCTTGAATCCGTGGGCAACCCGGCAGGACGCCGGGTTAGCCGCACT
>NZ_CVTU01000120.1:0-27060 GCF_900004965.1 Pseudomonas sp. 44 R 15 | reverse complement strand
AGTGGCCGTTACCGCAGAAACGGATATGTACTCGTTCCAATCCAACATCCTGGTCGGCCAGAGGCCGCCATCGGGGGCAAGCCCCCTCCCACATTTGGACCGAGATCGACACCAACATCCTGGTCGGCCTAGAGGCCGCTATCGGGGGCAAGCCCCCTCCCACATTTCGTCAGGTGTACGCCCTTACAGTTTTTTCTGTCACTGCGGCCCGTGCTCGACTATTGTGGCAACTGTCCCCGTACACTTCTAAACTGTGCCGGTATGTTTCACACAAAAATAAAATACCCGTGAAATCGAGTGCTGCGTCATGACCAATCTGTTGCTCTACCAACGTATTGCCCAGCAATTGGCTGAGGACATCCGGCGGGGTGTCTATCAGCCGGGGGAGCGCGTGCCTTCGGTGCGCAAGATGAGCTCCCAGCTCAATGTGAGCCATGCCACGGTGCTGCAGGCCTATGCCAACCTGGAAGACCAGGGGCTGATCAGGGCGCGGCCGCAATCGGGTTATTACGTGCACCAGACACCGGCACTCACGGCGCCGACGCCGGATATCGCACGGGTTGAACGTCCGGGGTTGGTCACCCGCAGCAGCATCATCCAGCAAGTGTTGGTCGAGTCGCGCCGCGAAGGCGTATTTCCCCTGGGCGCGGCGGTGCCGAGTGTGGATTACCTGCCGGTCCGGGCGTTGCACCAGCAACTGGCCAAGGTCACGCGCTTCCAGAGCCCGCGCGCGTTCAGCTACATGTTCAGCCCGGGCTTTGAACCGCTGCGCCGCCAGGTGGCGATTCGCATGCGCGATGCCGGCGTGGTGGTGGACCCCTCCGAAGTGGTGATCACCCACGGCTGCGTCGACGCGTTGCAGATGTCCCTGCGCGTGCTGACGCGCCCCGGCGATCTGATCGCCGCCGAGTCACCGACCTATTACGGTTTGCTGCAACTGGCCGACCTGCTGGGCCTCAAGGTTATCGAGATCCCCAGTGACCCGGCCACCGGCATGAGCCTTGAGGCCCTGCAACTGGCCGCCAACCAGTGGTCCATCAAGGCGTTGGTACTGACCACGCGCTTGAGCAATCCCCTGGGCGGGACCATGCCCGAAGAGCGGCAGAAACAGTTACTGCGCCTGGCCTCGGATTTCGATATCCAGATCGTCGAGGACGATATCTACGGCGAGCTGATGTTCGAACTGGGTCGCACCAAGGCCCTGAAAGCCTATGACCGTCTTGACCGGGTCATCTATTGCTCGAGTTTTTCCAAGACCTTGTCCCCCGGCGTGCGCATCGGCTGGATGATTGCCGGCAAGTACCAGCAGGAAATCCAGCGTCTGCAGATGTTCAGCACCCACTCCGCGTGCAGCGTCACACAGATGGGCGTTGCCGCTTACCTGGAGAATGGCGGTTACGACCGGCACCTGCGTTACATCCGCCAGGAATACCGCAAGAACCTCAGCGCTTTTCAACTGGCGGTGCAGCAGTATTTTCCGGAAGGCACACAGATGACCCGCCCGACCGGCGGCTTTATTTTGTGGGTCAGTTTGCCAGGAAGGGTCAATACCCAGGAACTGCACGTGCGCGCTCTGCAACAGGGCATCAGTATCGCACCGGGGCTGATCTTCAGTAATACGGAACAGTTCAACCACTGTATCCGGCTCAATTGCGGTACCCCGTGGAACCGCGAAGCAGAGCGTGCGCTGATGACCCTGGGAATGCTTGCCAGCCAGTTGTGCCAGGAGACGGCGGCGGGTATTTGAGGGGGGTAAAAGGGGACAGGATTGATCTCCATGCTTGTCATAATCCGCACAACAGGCGAGCATATGGCCTTCTGCCGTTAACGCTGTTGGCGATATGACCTCTATTTTTCGCGCTGTCTGGATAGTTGGCTTGTTAGGCCTGTGCAACGCTGGCACTGCGCTGGCGGCATCGCCGGTCACGCAATCCCAGCCCGCCGCAAGCGCCGGGCAGGACGCCGCCGGGCAAAAGCCGGCACCGGTAAAGAAAGCGCCGCAGACGAAGAAAAAAACCGCCAAGTCAAAAAAGCGCGCACCCGTGGCGAGCAAATCCAAGTCCGCTCGCGAAGTCGCCCAGACCAAACTGCCACCGGCACAGTTGGACCTGTCTTTACCCTCGAACATGGTCAGGCTGTTGCAACCCATCGGCACCATGCCCAAGCCCAAGAGCGTGCCGTTGTTGCCGCCAATGTTCAGTGAAAAACCTTCCGACAACAGCGCATTCCAGATCAATGGCCGCTTGCTCAGCAACGAGATGAAGCTGCAATTGCGTAACGATGAGCGGCGTGATGTGGAAGGTGCCGCGCTGGATTTCGAATTCAAGCGATAAACGTTCGATCATCGGTGACCCACGGCCCTGACCATTTGTCGCAGACTGGTCAGTCATCTTTGTTTTGTGCGAAAAACCCCTGTTGGACCATTTTAAAACGGCTGTTTAAGGGCGTACTCTAGCCCGGCCATCCCATTGAGTCGTCGAGGACCTGCTGGTCATGAAATGCCGTGAAGGCTGTGGCGCTTGCTGCATCGCCCCCTCCATCAGTTCGCCGCTGCCGGGAATGCCCCAGGGCAAACCTGCGGGCGTTCGCTGCCTGCACTTGTCGATCGAACAACTCTGCCAGTTGTTCGGCCAACCGGAGCGGCCGGCAGTGTGCAGCGCTTTCAAGGCAGATATCGACGTCTGCGGCAACGACCAGGCCGATGCGATCCGCTTGATCGGCTGGTGGGAGCAGATGACGGCGGCTTGATGGGCTTTACTATCGGAACTTCAACAATAAGGAATACATCGATGGGTTCGCTGAAACGAATGGCTGTGGTCTGTGGTTTTACAATGATGTTCGCCGGTGCTGCCCAGGCCGAGGACTGGCAAGTGGCCAAGGACGAGGACGGGATCAAAGTGTCCCTGAGCGAAGTGGCCGGTTCCAAGTACAAGGCCTATCGCGGGGTGACCGTGATCAAGGCGCCAGTGGCGAAGATCGTTGCACTGCAGGAGGACGTAGCGGGCGCCTGCAAGTGGATTCATGAGTGCAAATCGCAAAAGCTCGTCGACAAGAAAGGCGATGAGGCCTGGACCTACACCCAGTTCAAGGCGCCGTTCCCGGTGACGGACCGTGATTCGTACATCCATGTCACCACCACCCGGTCCGCTGACGGTACCGTCACCCGCAAACTGGAGGGTGTGCCGACCTACAAGCCTGAAGAAAAAGGCTATGTGCGGGTCGCCCAGGTGCAAGGTGCCTGGACACTGGTGCCCAAAAGCGCCAACGAGACCGAAGTGACCTACCAGGTGCACACCGAGCCGGGCGGCAGCGTGCCGTCGTGGCTGGCCAACAAGTTTGTGGTGGACGCACCGTTCAACACCTTGAAAGCCCTGAGGGAACGCGCCGAGAAGTAAGCGCGGCGAATCCTGTGCCTCCTGCCTTGAGTGGAACGTTTGGTGAGCCCTCAAGGTCCAGATAGATGTGAGCCCACACATGGGTTTTATCGAGGAGGCACCGATGCCGAAGTGGAACATTTCTTTCATCAATGACCGTGGTGAGCCGGTAGTCGAGCAATTTGACTGCGATCATGAGCCGACGCTGGAAGAGGCCGCACAGATGGTGCGCATACGCGTGTCGCCGGTATTGGAAAAGCTGGACCTCAACGATCTTGCCGATCGTGTTCCCGATCCTACGGTCAAGAGCTTGCACGACCAAAATGGTATCAAAGACCTCAGGGTCGAACCCGCCGCCTGAATATTCCCTGCATGCCATCTTTGCGCCTCTGGTGCAGGTGGTAGCTTCGCGCTACTCTGCAATCGAGATCAGCGAATCAATCGCTCAGGTCTGGTCTTGTCAGCTACATGCTTGTTTTCCTGCGGTGGTCATTGCCGTGGTACCCGCGCCAGTAGCGCGCGGGCTTCAGCTTCAGGAAGCACGGAAAGTCTATCCATCAGTCTGAGGAGGACGTTTCATGAGCACAGCCTATCAAGAAGACATCAGCACCAACGTTCTGCGCCGCATGAAAGAAGGCGGCTTCGACTTCTCACGCTTTCACCCCATCGAGTTCTACGCCATTTTTCCTGATGAAGAACGGGCGCGCAGGGCTGCGGGTCGATTTCGTGGAGAATCGCTGAACGCCCAGGTCAGCGCACGCGACGATGGTGCCTGGTACTTGGAGTTGAGCAAAATCATGTCTGCAACCTACGACGGTATAGGAGACTTCGAGCAGGACTTTGAGGCAGTGGTAGAGCCGCTTGGCGGGATCATCGAAGGCTGGGGCGTCAAGCAGGAGGTGCGTGGGTTACCCATGTAGCGTTTATGAGCAACACAGCACATCGGCTGACCTTTGGGTCGGCCGATTTTGTTTGAGCCGCCCGCCAATGTTCGCAACGCGCAGCGCGCTTTGTGTGCGCCCAAAAAAAAGCCACCCGAGTAGGGTGGCTGAAAGGGAAGATCGAGGAGCCGATCAGTACACGAGCTGACACGGTACTGGCTGTGCAAAGGGTTTAGCTGTAGGACATGTCCTTTTCAGCCGATGGAGATGATTATCCGCAGGTGCGGGCGGGCAGTGAAATCAACTCTGACTATGCTGGTGATAGTCAGAGGTCGCATCGCCATGAAGCGTGCGGCGAAACTCCGGTGATTACGCGCACCAGGACGGTGCAGTGAGAAGCCCCGGGTTGTCCAGGTTTTTGATTTTCAAGTGTTTATGCCGCTGGCACGGGCCTTGCGAAGGTCCATGCGTCCGGGTGACAAGGAGTACGGCATGATCCGCACTTATTACGATGAAATGTACGATGGGGCAGGGCAGGTCCGGCCCCATTACCGCCAGTTTGCCCGTTGGTTGGCCGATACCCCAGCCGAACTGCTGGCCCAGCGTCGGCGCGAGGCCGATTTGCTGTTCCATCGTGCAGGGATCACCTTCACGCTTTATGGGGACGAGCAAGGGACCGAGCGCTTGATTCCCTTCGACACCATCCCCCGCAGCATCCCGGCGAGCGAATGGCGAATGGTCGAGCGCGGCTGTATCCAGCGGGTCAAGGCGCTGAACATGTTCCTCGCTGACCTGTATCACGAACAACGCATCATCAGGGCCGGGATCATTCCCGCCGAACAGGTGCTGGCCAACGAGCAATACCAGTTGGCCATGCAGGGCCTGAACCTGCACCGTGATCTGTATTCCCACGTCTCCGGGGTCGACCTCGTTCGCGATGGCGACGGCACTTACTACGTACTGGAAGACAACTTGCGTACGCCGAGCGGCGTCAGCTACATGCTTGAAGACCGCAAGATGATGATGCGCCTGTTCCCGGAGCTGTTCGCGGCCCAGCGTATTGCGCCGATTGATCATTACCCCAACCTGTTGCTCGACACCCTGAAAAGCGCCAGCCCCCTGGATAATCCCAGCGTGGTGGTGCTGACCCCGGGGCGCTTCAACAGTGCGTTTTTCGAGCATGCCTTCCTTGCCAGGGAAATGGGCGTGGAGTTGGTGGAGGGCGCCGATTTGTTCGTGCGCGATGACCGCGTATTCATGCGCACCACCGACGGCCCCAAGGCGGTGGACGTGATCTACCGCCGTCTCGACGACGCGTTTCTCGACCCCCTGGCCTTCAACCCGGCCTCGATGCTCGGCGTGCCGGGCCTGCTGGCCGCCTACCGTTCGGGCAATGTCGTGCTGGCCAATGCCATCGGCACCGGGGTGGCGGATGACAAATCGGTCTACCCCTTCGTCACCGAGATGATCCGTTTTTACCTGGATGAAGAACCGATCCTGCAGAACGTTCCGACGTTTCAATGCCGTAAGCCCGACGAGTTGTCCCACGTCCTGGCCCACTTGCCCGAGTTGGTGGTCAAGGAAACCCAGGGCTCCGGCGGCTACGGCATGCTGGTGGGCCCGGCGTCCACCGCTGCGGAAATCGAGGCGTTCCGCGCACGCATCAAGGCCAAGCCCCACGCCTATATCGCCCAACCCACCCTGTGTTTGTCCACTTGCCCGACGTTTGTAGAAAACGGCATCGCCCCACGGCATATCGACCTGCGCCCGTTCGTGCTGTCCGGCAAGGACACCCGCGTGGTGCCCGGTGGCCTGACCCGTGTAGCGCTGCGCGAAGGTTCGCTGGTGGTCAATTCGTCCCAGGGCGGCGGCACCAAAGACACCTGGGTGGTCGAGGATTGACCTGTGTTGATTAAAAACTGTTCCCCCCTGGAGGCGGCATGAGACTCTCCATCAGCCACGAAACCACCTACCGCTACGAAGACCAGGTGCGCGCCAGCATCCAGTATCTGCGCCTGACGCCCCACGACAGCGAGCGCCAGCACGTGCTCAGCTGGCAGCTTGACCTGCCGCGCCCTGTGCGGGCGCAGGTGGACCCGTTCGGCAACATCCTGCATGTGCTGACGCTGGACGAACCTCACGACTCCATCATTATCGGCGCCCGTGGCCAGGTGGATATCGACGAGCTGCGCGAGGCTGAACATGAGAGCCAGTCGGCCTTTCCGTTCCTGCGCGGCACGCGCCTGACCGAACCCGACGAAGCCCTGCGCGGTTTTGCCCGGCAGCACTGCCACCAGCGGCGTGACCGCACGGCCCTGATCGACCTGATGCAGGCCTTGAACCAATCGATGCGCTACACGCCGGGCGCCACCCAGGTCGACACCTGCGCGGCGGAAGCCTTCGCCGGCCACGCGGGCGTCTGCCAGGACCATACCCATGCGTTCCTGGCCTGCGCGCGCAGCCTGGGCATTCCGGCGCGGTATGTATCAGGGTATTTGTACACCGAAGACACTACACACCTGGCCAGCCATGCCTGGGCCGAAGCCTGGCTGGACGACGCCTGGTACAGTTTTGATGTGACCAACCAGTTGGCCCGGCCGGAGCGGCACTTGAAGCTGGCCGTGGGCCTGGACTATCTGGATGCCTGCCCGGTGCGCGGCATGCGCCGTGGGGGCGGGCATGAGCAAATGCATGCCAAGGTGTTCGTGGCGCCGAGCCCGGTGATTTCCGTGCAACAGCAATAATCTGAAGACCAAATGCAGTTCGAAAATGTGGGAAGGGGATTGCCCTGATACCGTCTGTAGGAGCGAGCTTGCTCGCGAAAAACTCACAGGCACCGCGCTCATTCAGAAAGCACGCGTTATCGTTGACATTTTTCGCGAGCAAGCTCGCTCCTACAACGGGTATTAGGGCAATGCACCTACGCGAGCCTCAAGGCATCTGCTTGCGCCCCGCCATATGCCGCAAGTACCCCACCAGCAGATCCAACTCGTTGTCCGGCAACACACTGACCGCAAACGCCGGCATCTTCGCCTGCGGCCAGTGCCTCAGGCTTTGTGGGTCGCGAATGTACCGCTTGAGGAAATCGCCGCTGAAATATTCAGTGGGGTTGTAGGGAATATTCAGATCCGGCCCCACCTGTGCATCACCTGCACCATTAAGGCGGTGGCAGGCCAGGCAGTTTTTCTGAAACAGCGCAAAGCCTTGATTGACCGGGTCATCCGCCGGCAACGTCGGGTCGGGTAACAAGGCGGGGAAGCGCTCGGCGACCGTCTGTAATTGCTTGATCCTGGAGATCTGGAAGGGCCACTGCTCCGGGCTGACATGCCCTGCCTGCGGGTCGGTCCACACCAGGTAGAACGGCCCGGCGCTCGGTTTGCCTGGCGTCAGTGCGGGCCAGGGATGGGCCGGGTCTTCCACCGCCAGCCAGGCGCGGGCGCCGTTTTTTTGCAGCAGGGGCGCGGCGGCGAGTTCAGCGGCAAAACCGTCAAGGGCGACCGCTTGCAGATGGCTCGCAGGGTTCAGGCCCTTTAGGAGAACCGCCAAAGGCACTGCGCGATAGGTCATGGTGCGCTTGTAGGAAACATCATCGACAACCTGCACCGTCTGCGCGTCGGGGTGCTTGAGCAGGTCCGAGGTCTGCCAGGTCTTGCTGGCGTGGTCCAGTTCAACGGTCAATTGCGCGGCCCAGGCGGGCAGGGCCAGCAGCAGGGCAACGAAGGCGAGGATCGATTTCAAGGGATAGCCCGGGTTCGCAGTGGCGGAAAACGCACGATAGCGCAAATCCGCACGTAAAAAGACAGCCCCCGCAACGGGACCGCTATTCGCAATGTCCCGGCAGGTGCTGCCAAAAGCTGCAGTGCCGATGCTGTGGGTGCGCGCAACAGGTCGCTCGCGTCGTCACCCGATAACCTTGGTTAAGTTGGGCAAGATCAGAATCAGTGTGGTGGCGAACAGAATAAGTCCCGCCTGACGTACTTTCGAATGTTTGAACATGGCTGACTGCCTTTTGTTGTTATTCCTGAGCGTCAAATGCGTGCCTGTTACTCAAGTATCGCGATCTGGCGTGACATTTTTCTTACAGCGGCTCCAGCAAAACCCGGCAGCAGCTTCTTACAGATTCAACCTTAGAGCCCTCGTTCTTCGGCGCTTAGATCCATTTCATATCAACTCATCACGTTTTCTGCTTAAAACGGCATGAGGCCTAGTGCCATCTTGGCGCCAACCCCAAGGCTAGACAGCTAAAACGATTAACCCGGGGTTTCCCATAGCTGCCTACCGTTCGTCCGAGCGAGGGGGTCAAAAGCAATGAGCGCATCCGTCATTGAAACCGTGTCAATCGGGCCTAAGGTAAGGGCATACGCCCACTGTGGTTCGAGGACATCATGACCCAAGCTCTGATCTTTGATGCGATACGCACGCCCCGTGGCAAGGGCAAGGCCGACGGTGCCCTGCACAGCGTCAAGCCGGTAAACCTTGTCGCCGGCCTGCTCACCGCGCTGGCGCAGCGTTGCGACCTCGACACCCGCCAAGTGGATGACATCGTCCTCGGGTGCGTCACCCCGGTGGGCGATCAGGGAGCCGATATCGCCAAGACCGCCGCGCTGGTCGCGGACTGGGACGTCAGCGTCGCCGGCGTGCAGATCAACCGCTTCTGCGCCTCGGGCCTGGAGGCGGTAAACCTGGGGGCAATGAAAGTACGCTCCGGATTTGAAGACCTGGTGGTGGTCGGCGGCGTCGAATCCATGTCCCGCGTGCCGATGGGCAGCGACGGTGGCGCCTGGGTACTCGACCCGCAAACCAACCTGCACAGCCACTTCACGCCTCAGGGCATTGGTGCCGACCTGATCGCTACCCTGGAAGGCTTCACCCGCCGGGACGTGGACGCCTTTGCCCTACAGTCGCAGCAGAAAGCCGCCAGGGCGCGGGCAGACGGTTCCTTCAACAAGTCGCTGATCGCGGTGCAGGACCAGAACGGCATCGTGCTGCTGGACCATGACGAATTCATTCGCGGCGACTCAACCCTCGAGGGCCTGGGCAAGCTCAAGCCCAGCTTCGAAATGATCGGCCAGATGGGCTTTGACGCTACCGCGCTGCGGGTCTACAGCCATGTGGAACGCATCGACCATGTGCACACGCCGGGCAACAGCTCCGGCATCGTGGATGGCGCCGCGTTGATGTTGCTCGGCTCCGAGGCCAAGGGCCGCGAACTGGGCCTGCAACCACGGGCGCGCATTGTCGCCACGGCCGTCACCAGCACCGACCCGACCATCATGCTCACCGGCCCTGCACCGGCCACCCGCAAGGCGCTGGCCAAGGCCGGCCTGCGCGTTGAGGACATCGACCTGTTCGAGGTCAACGAAGCGTTTGCGTCGGTCGTGCTCAAATTCATCAAGGACATGGGCATCGACGCCGCCCGCGTCAATGTCAACGGCGGCTCGATCGCCATGGGCCACCCCTTGGGCGCCACCGGCTGCGCGATCCTCGGCACCTTGCTCGACGAGCTGGAGGTGCGTCGGCAGCGCTACGGCCTGGCCACCCTGTGTGTCGGCGGTGGCATGGGTATCGCCACCATCATCGAACGCCTTTGAGCCCAAGGACACTGTCATGACCGACGCCATTCGTTACGAAAAAGGCCAGGACCAGATCGTGGTGCTGACCCTCGACATGCCCGGCCAAAGCGCCAACACCATGAACGCGGCCTACCGTGAGGCGATGGCGGCCACCATTGCGCGCCTGGAGGCGGAAAAGGACACCCTGGCCGGGGTGATCATCACCTCGGCCAAGAAAACCTTTTTTGCCGGTGGCGACCTCAATGAGCTGATCCAGGTCGACAAAGCCCACGCCAAGGCGTTCTACGCCGACGTAGGCGTGTTGAAGGCCCAACTGCGCAGCCTCGAGACCCTCGGCAAGCCGGTGGTGGCCGCGATCAACGGCGCGGCCCTTGGCGGTGGCTGGGAGATTTGCCTGGCCTGTCATCACCGCATCGCGCTGGACGACACGTCCGTGCAGCTCGGCTTGCCGGAAGTCACCCTGGGCCTGTTGCCGGGTGGCGGCGGGGTGGTGCGCATGGTGCGTTTGCTGGGCCTGGAAAAAGCCCTGCCGTATCTGCTGGAAGGCCAGAAAGTGCGGCCGGCGCAGGCATTGCAGGCGGGCCTGATCGATGACGTGGCGGCAGATCGCGACGAGCTGCTGGCCAAGTCGCGCGCCTGGATCCTGGCGAATCCGCAGGCCAGGCAGCCGTGGGACAACAAGGGCTACCAGATTCCCGGGGGCACCCCGTCGAACCCGAAAGTCGCGCAGATGCTGGCCATTGCGCCGTCGATTCTGCGCAGCAAGACCCAGGGCTGTTTCCCGGCACCGGAGAAAATCCTCTGCGCCGCCGTGGAAGGCGCACAGGTGGATTTCGACACCGCACACCTGATCGAAACCCGCTATTTCACCGAGCTGGTGACCGGTCAGGTGGCGAAAAACATGATCGGCACGTTCTGGTTCCAGCTCAATGAAATCAACGCCGGCCGCTCGCGACCACAAGGTTTTGCGCGGTATGTGACGCGCAAGGTCGGCGTACTCGGCGCCGGCATGATGGGGGCGGGCATTGCTTACGTCAGTGCCTGTGCGGGCGTTGACGTGGTGCTCAAGGACATCAGCCTGGCCACTGCCGAGAAGGGCAAGGCCCATTCGGCGGCGTTGCTGGACAAGAAAGTCAGCCGTGGGCAACTGACCGCCGAGCAGCGGGAAACCATCCTGGCGCGGATTCACCCTGCACAGGATGACGCTGACCTGGCCGGCTGTGATTGGGTGATCGAAGCGGTGTTCGAAGACCGCGAACTCAAGGCCAGGGTATCGGCCGCCGCACAACGCGTGGTCGGTGCAGACGCGGTGATTGCCTCCAACACCTCGACATTACCCATCAGCGGCCTGGCGAGTGCGGTGCCCGATCCTGGCAAATTCATCGGCCTGCATTTCTTCAGCCCGGTGGACAAGATGCCCCTGGTGGAAATCATCAAGGGCGCCCACACCAGCGACGAAACCCTGGCTCGGGGTTTCGACTTCGTACTGCAAATCAAGAAAACCCCGATTGTGGTCAACGACAGCCGCGGCTTCTTCACCTCGCGGGTATTCGGCACATTCACCAACGAAGGCATCGCCATGCTCGGCGAAGGCGTGGCCGCGCCGATGATCGAGACCGAAGCGCGCAAAGCCGGTATGCCGGTAGGGCCGCTGGCGGTGTCTGATGAAGTGTCCCTGAGCCTCATGAGCCATATCCGACAGCAAACCGCCAAGGACCTGCAAGCGCAGGGCAAGGCAGCGCCGACCCATCCGGCGACGGCGGTGATCGATCTGCTGGTCAACGACCATAAGCGCACGGGCAAAGCTGCGGGTGGCGGTTTCTATGACTATCCGGCAGGCGCCCGGAAGCGCCTGTGGCCCGAACTCAAGACGCGGTTCGAACAGCCCGATAAACAGATTTCGCCCCAGGACGTGCGCGATCGCTTGTTGTTTATCCAGGCCATCGAAACCGTGCGCTGTGTGGAGGAGGGCGTGTTGATGTCCACCGCCGACGCCAATATCGGTTCGATCTTCGGCATTGGCTTCGCGGCCTGGAGTGGCGGCGCGCTGCAGTTTATCAATCAGTACGGCCTGGACGACTTTATCGCCCGGGCGCGCTATTTGGCCGAGCAGTACGGGGAGCGTTTCGCGCCACCGGCGTTGTTGCTGGAGAAAGCGGCACAAGGCGCAACCTTTTGCTGATCAACCAGGGGCTTGCTTTGCAGATACCTTTCAAGGCACGCTCTGGGGTGTTCAATATTCCCATCGCCGTGTCAGGTATTTTTTATGTCGCTACGCGTCTGCATCCTGGAAACCGATATCCTGCGTCCGGGCCTGATCGATCAGTACCAAGGCTACGGGCAGATGTTCAAGCGCCTGTTCGCCAAGCAGCCGATTGCCGCCGAGTTTGTGGTGTACAACGTGGTGCAGGGTGAATACCCGCCGGATGACGAAGTGTTTGACGCGTACCTGATTACCGGCAGCAAGGCCGACTCGTTCGGCACCGACCCATGGATTCAGACCCTCAAGACCTACGTGCTAAAGCGCTATGAGCGCGGCGACAAGCTGTTGGGTATCTGCTTCGGCCACCAGTTGCTGGCGTTGCTGCTCGGCGGCAAGACCGAACGCGCCAGCCAGGGCTGGGGCATGGGCATCCACGATTACAAGCTCGATGCCAAGGCGCCCTGGATGAGCCCGGAAGTACCGGAACTGACGCTGTTGATCAGCCATCAGGACCAAGTCACCACCTTGCCGGAAAATGCCACAGTCATCGCCTCGAGTGAGTTTTGCCCCATCGCGGCGTATCACATTGGCGACCAGGTATTGTGCTTCCAGGGCCACCCGGAATTCGTGCAGGACTATTCCCGCGAACTGCTTGAGATTCTTCAGACAACCCTGGGCGAAAAGGTCTACACCAACGGCGTGGCCAGCCTTGAGCGCGACCACCACGGTGCGACCGTGGCGGAATGGATGATGCGCTTTGTGGCGCACAAACCTAAAGCCAACCCGACCGTTTGAAGCTCGCCCACAGGCTGGTGCAGCCCACCGCAATAAACCCGAGCACTGCAAAGTAGCCGTAGTGCCATTGCAGCTCGGGCATGTTCTGGAAATTCATCCCATAAATCCCCGCCACCGCCGTGGGGAACGCGAGGATCGCCGCCCAGGCGGCGAACTTGCGCTGCACCACACTCTGGCGCGAGGCCTCCAGCAGCACGCCGAGCTCGATGGTCTGGCTGGCAATGTCGCGCAGAGTCGTCAAGTCCTCCATCTGCCGCGTGACGTGGATCTGCACGTCACGGAAATACGGGCGCATGTTCTTGTCGATAAACGGAAAGCTCAGCTTCTGCAACTCCTGGCTGATCTCCACCATCGGCGCCACATAGCGCTTGAGCCGCAGCACGTCGCGGCGCAGGCCGTGGAGGTTCTGGATATCGCGCTCGCTCAGGGAACTGCACAGCACATTGCGCTCCAGTTCATCGATCTCGGCGTGGATCGCTTCGCTGACTGGCTGGTAGTTCTCGGTGACGAAATCCAGCAAGGCATAGAGTACGAAATCTTCCCCATGCTCCAGCAACAACGGACGTGCCTCACAGCGCTGGCGCACAAAACCGTAGGACGCCGAATGCCCGTTGCGGGCGGTGATGATGTAGCCATTGCCGGCGAAGATATGGGTCTCGATAAACTCCAGCTTGCCGTTCTCGCGCACCGGTGAGTAGGTGACGATAAACAGCGCGTCGCCGAAGGTTTCCAGCTTCGGGCGACTGTGTTTTTCCATGGCGTCTTCGATCGCCAGTTCATGCAGGTTGAACTGGTGCTGCAGGTTGGTCAGTTCCTGGGCGCTGGGTTCTTCCAGGCCGATCCACACAAAGTGGCCGGGTTTGGCGGCCCAGGCCGCACCTTCGTCGAGGGTGATATCCGTGACTTTCTTTCCGGCGCTGTAGACGGCGGCGGCAACGACTCTACCCATGGTGCTGATCACTTCTTATCTGGAGGACAGGTGTTGGGCAGCTTAGCGTGAATGGCGTTCCCTGAAGTGATCGTTCCCACGCTCTGCGTGGGAATGCCTCCCGTGACGCTCCGCGTCGTCCGCACGGCGCAGGCGTTCAAGTGCCTTTCAGTTCGCGATCCATCTGCGCAATGCACGCATCCATCTGCGCCTGGCACGCCTGCATCAGCGTCGGAACGTCGTCCGCCGTCATCCCCACAGTAGGAATCGGCGCCAACGAACGTATGAGCACCTCGCCACTGTTCCAGCGATTAAGGCGCATATGCGTGACATAGTTACTGACACACACCTGCACGATCGGCACACCGGCCGCAATCGCCATATGGAACGCGCCTTTTTTGAACGGCAACAGACCTTTGCCGAGGTTGCGCGTGCCTTCCGGAAATACCCAGATGGACGTGTCTTCATGCTGCAGGGTGCGGGTCGTGGTGAGCATGGCACGGCGTGCCTTGTGCGCATTGCCGCGGTCGATCAGCACATTGCCGGCCAGCCAGAACAACTGGCCGAACAACGGCACCCACTTCAGGCTTTTCTTGGCAATGCATACCGTGCGATGCGGCACCACGGTGCCGAGCACGAACAGATCATAATTGGACTGGTGGTTGGCGATCACCACGCAGGTGCCGGGCTTGTTGCGCAGCGAGTCGACCTCCGTCCTTACCTTCAAGCGCAGTATCCACATGGCGGGCAGTGCATAGAGGCGGGCGCAGAGGCGACTGTTGTCGGGATTGAACGGGCGGCATATCCCTATAAGCACGCCCACTATCCCGGCGAGCATAAAGTGCAGGCCCATCAACAACATACGTAACAGAAAAAGCATCGACACGGCCCATCGAAACAAAAGGTGGCGCAGTGTACGGATGTGCACTGTATTCGGCAATTGCCCCTAAAGACGTAGGAGATAGGCGATGTTTAAGCGCATGTTTCAACATGGGCCGATAAAGCCTGTCTAGAGCGGCGCAGGCTGTTTCGGCTTTGGCTGTAAGAAAAAGCCCGACTCAAGGTCGTAATGTCGTTCAGTTAAGGCTTTTTGTAGGAGCGAGCTTGCTCGCGAAAAACCACAGGCGCCGCGTTCAATCAGGAAACACGCGTTATCGTTGACGTTTTTCGCGAGCAAGCTCGCTCCTACAGAGGGCGATGTACGCTTAACTGAACAGCATTACGACTCGAGGTCGGGCTTTGGCACAGCAGGTTCAGGTATTACATCAGCACATGACCTTGATCCTGGATAATTGCATCGTCCAGCGCCTCCAGCAGCGCCTTGCGCACCTTCAGCTTGGTCTGCTTGTGCGCATTCATATTGATCTTCTTCAACTGCCGCGCCGCTTCCAATGCCGCCGCGTGCAATTCTTCCGGCGCCACCACCTTGTCGAGGAAGCCCGCCTGCAAGGCGCCTTGCGGGTCAAACATTTCGGCATTGATCACCGAGCGATGAAACGCCGACTTGCGCAGACGATCCCGCGCCAACTCGATACCGGCGTGGTGCATGGTCATGCCGATCGCCACTTCATTCAGGCCGATGCTGAACGGGCCCTCAACGCCAATCCGATAATCCGCCGACAACAGCAGGAACGCGCCCTTGGCCACCGCATGCCCAGGGCATGCCACGATCACCGGGAACGGATGCGACAACAGGCGACGCGCCAGCGTCGAGCCGGACGTCACCAGGCCGATGGCTTCTTTAGGGCCGGCCGTCATCACTTTCAAATCATAACCACCCGACAGAATGCCCGGCGTGCCCGTGATGACCACCACTGCCCGATCCTGCTCCGCCTGATCCAGCGCCGCATTGAACGCACTGACCACTGCCGGAGAAATGGCATTCACCTTGCCGTTGCTCAGGGTCAGGGTCGCGATACCGTCTTCGAGGTGGTAGGCAATCAACTCACTCATGACGCGGTTCCTTATAGGGCTTGTTATAGAAGAATGCAGCAAACGTTACCCAGCGCGCCCGCGCGGGTAAAGCGCCGTGACTGACTGCCCAGTCAGGCTTTCGCGTGACACCCGGCAGTAGAGCGCCTGAAGCAGGGCACCACAGCCAGCGTAGACCATCCCAATCCATGCCCGAGATTGGCACAATCGCCATCGCCCGTAGACCCCGTTCCGGCATAACCGTCTAACCGCATGAAAATTCTGAAAAAAACCTTTGCCATCAGAAAGGCTTTCGACTACATTAGCGCGCCTCGACAGACTGAACTGGTTTGCCGAGATACGGTGAAGTGTCCGAGTGGCTTAAGGAGCACGCCTGGAAAGTGTGTATACAAGAAATTGTATCGAGAGTTCGAATCTCTCCTTCACCGCCACATTGTTACGAAAAAGCCCCGTTTTACGGGGCTTTTTTGTGCCTGCTGGTTTTGTTCCGCCATCTGCCCAATTCGGGCTCTGTAGCGCTTTATCTAGACATACAGGCGGCTATGCGCCTACACACCCGGACGAGCCGCCTCAGCCCTGCGACGCCCTGGATCGTCTTCGCCAGTACCGCACCACTGCCGCCAAGACCACCAGTGCTACCACCGCGAGGAAGATCGGCAGGCGATACGGCTTCAGGTCGCCAAAGAAATGCTGCAATGCTTCGCCGGCCCAATAGCCGGCGCCGACGAACAGGGTGGCCCAGATTGCCGCACTTGGCACATTGATCAGGGCGAACTTCCAAGGCGATAGTCCACTGGCACCGATCACGATGGGCCCCACCAGGCGCATGCCGTAGAGAAAGCGCACGGTGAATACCGAGGTCGTCGGATAGCGATGGATAAGGTTCTCTACCCGTTCGATGGCTGACTGATGACGTTTGAGTTTGGGCAGCAGGCGCTGCCCGGAATAACGTCCGGTCCAAAACAGCAGTTGATCGCCGAGTATCCCGCCTGCAGTGGCCCACCCGATCACCTGCAGCACTTGCAAAGTGCCCTGGTGCGCAGCCATTCCGCTCAGGATAAGAACGGTCTCGCCTTCGAGCAGGCAGCCCAGGAAGATTACCCAGTAGCCGTAGCCAGCGATCAGCGCATTTAGATCAAGATGTTCGAGCACGGCGTATTCCTTGTCGCTTGGCACGGAAAGGCCGCGCCGGGATTCTTCGCGTTTCCTTTGAGGTATCCGTCAGCAAAAGGTTTCGACAATGTGGCCAGCGCTTCCGGCCGCCGTTCTATGCGGTCATACGGGAGGGGGATGAGCGCGCGCGTTCACGGCCGTTGGATGCCTGCTGCGGATTAGACAGCAGGCACCAGGACGGGACTTAGCGAGCAATCATCCCGGCAGCTTGTTCGGTCGCTTCAGTCGTACGCGTTGCCAGCTTGCGCACTTCGTCTGCAACGACCGCAAAGCCGCGACCCGCTTCGCCCGCGCGCGCGGCCTCAATCGCCGCGTTCAGTGCCAGCAGATTTGTCTGGTTGGCAATGCTCTGAATCGTCCCGACGATCTGTGACAATTGGGCGATGTTGTTCTCAAGCGTCCGCTGGTGCTTGACCTCAGTGTGCCGCAGCGCCTCCTGCTCATGCTGCAAGTGGACGTCCACGAGGGCACCTACTACCCGAAGGGGTGAGCCGCTGGAGTCGCGGCGGGTCTGGCCTCGCGCTCTGAACCACCGATACTCGCCGCTCTTCATCTTCAGGCGATACTCGATATCAAAAGGCGTTTTACCCGATCGGTCGTTCAAATGAGCACCAAATGCGTCGAGGCTTTGTTCCTTATCATCCGGGTGTAGTCGGGATGCCCAGCTGTCCAGGACATCCGGGAACTCCTCCACCGTTTCAAATCCAAGCAGCCGCCGGAACTGCGGAGACCACCAGAAAGGGTTCTTTGGATTGACCGGGTCTCCCGCGATGACTTCCATATCCCACAGACCGTCCGAGAGCATCTCCCTGGCCAGTTCAAATCGGGTGATGATGACGTCGTGCTCCTGGTCTCGCTCAAGCTGATCATGGATATCACGCAGAGAACCCGCGACGCGTAGAGGCATCCCCCGATCATCCCGTAAGGTCTCTCCCTGGGCATAGAACCAACGGTAGGAACCGTCCTTCATGGCTAGGCGATTTTTCACTTTATACGGTGTGTGCCCGGATTTATCGTTCAAGTGGCGGGCAAAAGCGTCGAGGGTGGCTTGCTTGTCCTGTGGATGCAGGCGGTCGGCCCAGCTGGCTAACACATTTGGGAAATCGCGCTCATCGTTAAACCCCAGAAGGTTTCGCAGTTGCTGAGACCACCAAAAGCGATTTTTGGGATTCACCGGGTCGCCAGCGACGACCTCCATATCCCAGAGCCCTTCACTGGAGGCGCGGTTTACAAGATCAAACCGCACCTCGTGGGCATGCGCGGATGACGCAGCTTCGCGAAGCAGCTCACGGGCTGCCTCCAGTTCCTGCTCAAGCGCATGGATACGGGACTGGGAGTCGCGATCAAGGGAGTCAAAAGCCTTCCAGGCATCGAGGACAGCCGCGCGTTCAGCGCACCCGTCTACTTGTGGAGGTACCCGGCGGGTGATTGCAGCAACCAATTGTTGAACAGCGCGACGATCACGGCGCATTTTGAAGACATTAATCATGAAGATTGGACTCGTAGATGTTGCGGGCCCTATCCATGGCACCTTGCCATCTATATCGTCATGAGCGAAAAAAACTGTACACGATTTTTGAGTTGTACATGATTTGATGAGCGTGCCCTGGAGATCGGTGGTCCTTAACGCTCCAGGCGTGCGGCGGTCGCCTGAAAGGTAAACAAGCCCCTGATACTGGGAAAAAATCAGGGGCTTCGTTATTTCTGCGGTTTGAAAATCTGGCGATTCAGGTCAGGCGCAGGGCATGTCCATTCGCCGCCCTATGACGTCCAGCAGATCGCAGCCGTCGCGCAACGGAATTGAGCAGAGCAGTGCGAAATCGCTGAGTACGACAGCATCGCTGCTGATCTCACTGCGTAGTGCGAGGTTCTCAAGGACTTGGGTAACGGCGCGAAGTCGTTAGGTTGCAGCGTCGAGAAGTATTTCCAGCGGGGCGGTGGTGTCGACAAAAAGAGCAGGGGTGGCGCTGTCGTTGTTGGTGAGGGCTATGTAGTGGTTCATATGTGCAACTCCGGTTGTCAGAGGAAAGCAGCCACACATTTGTCGCCAAACAAAAGGTGGCAGCTGTACGCAGGTTGGCGAACCGGGACAATCGGAAAAACCGGCAGACCCGAAGGTCTCCCGCGCACAGCTACCGTCGAGCAGCTTATCTCGCTTGCCAGGCTCAGCGCTCTGGCAACCTGATACTTATTGCGCGGTTTTCAACTTGATCACATCACCGGAGATCTTGGTGGTGTAGCCATTGAGGACCCAGGCCCAGAACCATTTTTCCTGGATTTGGGTGTTGATCATCGCGTCGCCGCCTTTGGCCTTGATGGCTGCATCCTGAGCGCGGACGAAGCGGCTGTTCTGGCCGATCGGGATAACGCCCAGCAGCATGATGCCGGTGGCGCTGGCTTCGCTGTGGCCGAGCACGGTGTATTGGCTGGCGTCGTATTGCTGGGTTTTCATGGCGGTGCCGGTGCAACCTGCCAGGGTGAGACCAAGAACGGCTGCGGCAACTACTTTACTGACGTACTTCACACGTAACTCCATGGGCTGAATCTCGAGACTCAATTCTCGAGGCGCGACACTTTAAACGCTCATATGGCGGATTGAAATCAGCTAGCCAAGGTTTGTGATGACAGTCAGGTCGCCATCGGGGCAAGCCCGAATGCCAGTCAGTTAAGGCTTTTTGTAGGAGCGAGCTTGCTCGCGAAAAACTCACAGGCACCGCGTTCATTCAGAAAGCACGCGTTATCGTTGACGTTTTTCGCGAGCAAGCTCGCTCCTACACAGACTGGTTCCAGGCCAAGCCCCCTCCCACCGTCAGAGATGCAGCCACGCCAGGCTGCCGAGTACCACGGCCACGCCACCGGCCGTGTACGCCATGCGCTTGAGCCATTCCTTGCGCGTGAGCAAGGTAATCGCCGCCAGTGAGATCGCGATCTGAATCGCCGTCATCGCCTGGGCCCAGCGATGGTGCTGGTGCAGCGCTTCTTCGGATTTGCGGTCCCACTCCAGGGAGGTGGCTTCAAGCTTCTCGGCTTGTTTGCGCACCTCTTCCTTCTGGCTTTTATAGCGCTGGATTTCATCGTTGTAGTGGGCGGCATCCACGCCGGGAATATGCGTGGCCAGCTCCGCCAGGTTCTGGCGGCTGGACTTGGCCTGGTAGTAATTCCACTGGTTGGCGGCCTCGGTCTTGATGATCGCGGCGTTGTTCTTGTCCATCGCCGCCTCGCTTTCGCTGGAGCCGGCCTGGTAGCTGAGCATGGCGCCGACGGTGGCCATGATGGCGGTCATCACCGCGATACGACTGGCAAAGGTATCGCCTCGACCGTGGGCCTGTTCGGTGGTGTGTTCGAGGTGCTTTTCGTGGGGGCTGGGGACTTCGAAGGCTTCGGACATGGCGGCGTCTACGAGGGGGCAGAGGGAGCCTGATTCTTCACCAGTGCGGCTGTCTCAAGCCTGTCGATAACGTCGGATCAGGTGCCCATACAGCGCAATATTGACCAGCAGCACCAGCGCACCCAGGCCCAGTTGGATCTGCGGCGTGAGCCCGGCCGGGTAGATCAGCGCGAGGATGTAATGTTCGATGAAGCCTGCGCCATAACCGTCTTGTCCGGCCAAATAGCGCAACAGGTTTTCCCAGCGGGTGAGCGGGCAGGGCAGGTGAAACACCTCGACGGCAACGCCCCAGGCCGCTGCGGGCAGGTGCAGCCAGATGAGCGGTCGCCATTTGAGCACCAGCAGGCTACCGAACAGCACGAACAGGATGAAGCATAAATGGAACAGCACCAGGCTGTCGGCGGCTAGACGATAGAACATGCTTGGGTTCGCTTTGAAGGCGTCGAAGGCGCGGGCTTTGGGGATGAGGTTATAACTCAAGTTGACAGGCATTTATGCCAAGGGCCTTGGCGATTTTTTCCCGCGTGGTTCGACGTGGTTTGGTGACCGCTTCTTGCTGGGCGAATGCCGATTGTGAAATGCCCAGGCGCTTGGCAACTTCATCCTGGGTCAAGTTCAAGTGCTCGCGCCAGGCCCGTATGGGTGTCGCTCCCTCTACCAGGCGGCTGACGACAGCGTGGGGAATCAGGTTCGGGTCGTTTTGCCGGGCCAGGTAATGTTCATAGGGGATCACCACAAAGGCTGGCTTGCCCTCGATATTGTGGATGATCTGTACGGCAGTAGGTTCGTTCGTCACGTTTCTTGACCTCTTGAATGCTGACCACATGGATGTCGCCGTCCCAGTCGAAAAGGACGCGATAATTACCCACCCGCAACCGATAGCCGTGTGGATGGTTAACCAACGCCTTGACGTTGACTGCATCCGGCATGCGCTCAAGCGCTGACACCGCATTGCGTACCTGTTGCTGATGGTAGGTGTGCAGCCGAAGCAGTTGTTTGACCGATTTGCGGGTCCAGTGGATCGAATTCATTGGAGGTTAATAAGTCTTTTATAAGGTTTGCAAGGTGCATTTTCAGCGCATGGTCGAAGGCGGATCTCTATTCACTCACAAACTCTAGACAGGCGCCGCGCACGCCTGCCGGTAAAACTGTTGCGTGGTATGAATGCTCTAAAGGGGCATCACCAAGGTTGCTCGCAGGCAGCCGGGCCCGCTATTGTGCTGAATCCTTTTAGTCTTCCCCCCGGGGTTTCTGTTGTGATGAACGCACCGCGTACCGCTGTCCCGATCAAGGCTGTGATTTTCGATATGGACGGGTTGTTGCTGGATACCGAAGGCATCTACACCGAAGTCACGCAAATTATTGCCGAACGCTACGGCCGCACCTATGACTGGAGCGTCAAGCAGCACATCATCGGGCGCGGTGCACAGGACCTGGCCGACTATGTCGTCAAGGCGCTGGATTTGCCGATCACACCGGCCGAGTTTCTGGAGATTCGCGAGCCGTTGATGAGCGAGCGGTTTCCCAAAGCCCTGGGCATGCCGGGCGCCGAGGCGCTGGTGCGGCATTTAAAGGCGCATAACATTCCGATTGCCGTGGGCACCAGTTCGTCGCGCAACTCGTTCGGCCACAAGACGACGTTGCACCGCGAGTGGTTTGGCCTGTTCGACACCATCGTCACTGCCGACGACCCGGAAGTCGGCGCCGCCAAGCCTGCGCCGGATATCTTCCTCACCGCTGCGCGTCGCCTGGGCGTGGCGCCTGGGGATTGCCTGGTGTTCGAGGACTCGCCATTCGGCGTGACGGCGGCGAAAGCGGCGCACATGACCGCCATCGCCGTGCCCGATGAAGCCATGGCCGACAGTAAATATCAGCATGCCGACCAGATCATCCGCAAACTGGCGGACTTTGATCTGGCGGCCTATGGCTTGCCCCCCATGTCCTGATTCAGCACAGGGCAAAATGTGGGAGGAAGCTTGCCAGTCAGTAAGCGTACACCGCCCTCTGTAGGAGCGAGGGGGGCGCCTAGCTCTTGCTCGCGAAGAACTCATAGGCACCGCGTTCATTCAGAAAGCACGCGTTATCGTTGACGCTTTTCGCGAGCAAGCTCGCTCCTACAGACGGCATTAGGGCAAGCCTATGCAGTGTCGTAAAAACCTCAGGCGCTGAACCCCCCATCGATGGTCAGGCTGGCACCGGTGATATAGCCCGCTTCCGGCCCGGCAAGATAGGCCACAAAACTGGCAATCTCCTCCACATGGCCATAGCGCCCCACCGCCATCAACCCGATCAAACTCTCGGCAAACTCACTGTTCGCCGGGTTCATATCCGTGTCCACCGGCCCCGGTTGCACGTTGTTGATGGTAATCCCCCGTGGTCCCAGGTCGCGTGCCAAACCCTTGGTCAACCCTACCAGCGCCGCCTTGCTCATCGCGTACGGGCCACCGCCGCCAAACGGCATGCGCTCGGCGTTGGTGCTGCCGATATTGATCACGCGGCCACCTTCGACCATATGTTTGGCGGCTTCCTGGGTGGCAATAAAGACGCTGCGCACGTTGATCGCCAGGGTCTGGTCGAAATCTTCCAGCGTGAAGTCTTCCAGCGGGGCGATAGCCAGCACGCCGGCGTTGTTCACCAGGATATCCAGGCGCCCGAAGGCCTCGACGGTGGCGTTGACCGCCGTGCGAATCGCTGTGGCATCGGCGCTGTCGGCGTGGATTGCCAGGGCTTTGCCGCCTGCGCTGATCACGCTGTCCTGCAAGGCTTGCGCCTTGGCGGCCGAACTGACGTAGGTAAAGGCAACGGCAGCGCCCTGCGCGGCCAGGCGCTTGACGATGGCCGCGCCGATGCCACGGGAACCGCCTTGAACCAAGGCGACTTTGCCAGTGAGGGTTGCAGTAGTCATGTCGATCTCCACGTAGTTGATGAGCCGAGTATCGGCCTCACGGGACCAGGCCGGTAGAGCGTGATTGCTATAGTCTGTGTAAACCAAAAGTTTAGAGTGGCGGGTCATGGAGAGCTTTGGCAGTATCGAATGCTTTGTACGCAGCGCCGAGGGCGGCAGCTTCGCCGAGGCTGCGCGACACCTCAGCCTGACGCCGGCGGCGGTCGGTAAAAGCGTGGCCAAGCTGGAAGCGCGCCTGGGCGTCAGGCTGTTTCAGCGCAGCACCCGGCGCCTGACCCTGACCGAAGCCGGCAAGCTGTTCCTGGGCGAAGTCAGCGGGAGCCTTACCACGATTCAGAACGCCGTGGCCAACCTGGCCAGCGCCGAGGGGCGACCGGTGGGCACGCTGAAGGTGAGCATGGGCACGGTATTCGGCAATCGCTATGTGATGCCGTTGCTGGGTGAATTCATGCGGCGCTTTCCGGCGATCAGCCCGGATTGGCACTTCGATAACCGCCAGGTGGACTTGATCGGCCAGGGCTTCGACGCCGCCATTGGCGGCGGCTTTGAACTGCCCCAGGGCATGGTGGCGCGCACGTTGACCGCGGCGCACCGGGTGCTGGTGGCGTCGCCGGCTTATCTGGCGCAACACTCCGCAGTGCATGCACCCGAGGATTTGTCGCGCTGCCACGGCATCCTGATCCGCTCGCCGCAGACAGGCCGGGTGCGCTCATGGCAACTGACCCACCGCGAGCGCGAGCACAGCCCGCTGCTGCTCAAGCCCGTCATGACCATGAGTGATTCCGAAGCCGCCTGCTGCGCCAGCGCCCAGGGCCTGGGCATTGCGCTGGTCAGCCTGCCGATGGCCGTGCCGTTCCTCGACAGCGGCGCGGTGGTGCGGGTGTTGCCGGACTGGTATGTGGATGACGGCAATATCTCCATCTACTACGCCGAGCACAAGTTGCTGCCCGGCAAGACCCGGGCGTTCGTGGATTTTGTGATTGAGCAGTTCGCCGAGCAGCAATTGGGCCGCAGATTCAGTGCGGTCGCAAAGTAAACAGAATTCCAAGTGTGGGAGGGGGCAAGCCCACTCCCACCGTTGATCTTCAGTGGCCGAATTTGCCGGGCCAACCGATGATTTTCTTCGGCCTTGGCGCCGCATAGGTCCTGACCTTGGACGTCGACAACCCCAACCGCACCAGCGACTCAGCGATCGTCACCGCCGCCGTCACCCCATCCACCACCGGCACCCCGGTGCGCTGGCGAATCTGCTCGTCCAGCCCGGCCATGCCGCCGCAGCCCAGGCAGATCACTTCTGCCTTGTCCTCAAGGATGGCCAGTTCCGCCTGGCGCACGATCGCTTCCATGGCCGCCACCGGGTTTTCTTCCAACTCCAGCACCGCCATGCCGCTGGCCCGTACCGAGGCGCAGCGCTGGTACAGGCCGGCGAGTTTCAGCCGGTCTTCGATCAGCGGCACCGTGCGGTCCAGGGTGGTCACCACCGAGTAGGCATGACCCAGGAACATCGCCGTGCTGGCCGCGGCTTCGGTGATATCCACCACCGGCACGTTGAGCAGCTCCTGCAAGCCTTCGCGGCCATGCTCGCCGTATCCGGCCTGGATCACCGCATCAAACGGCTGATCGTAGGCCATCACGCGGTCCATGACGGCGATGGCGGCCAGGTAGCTTTCAAAGTTGCCCTCCACCGACTCGGCGCCGAAGTAGGGGGTCAGCCCCACAATCTCGGTGCCCGGCGAGGCCACGCTTCTGGCCTGCTCAGCGATGGTCTGGGTGATGGATTCGGTGGTGTTGACGTTGACCACGAGGATGCGCATGGAATGTCCTTGTTTAATGACTGACGTTATCGACGGCAATGCTTTCGCCGCTGACATCGGCGTAGAACGGCTGGCGCTTGGCGATCAGCAGGTACAGCAACCCTGCAATACCGGCGCCAAACAGCCAGGAAAACGGCGAGACGCTGGCAAACCCGGGCAACAACGCCAGCAGGATCGCGATGACCGCTGCCGGAACGAACGCCGCCACCGCGCGCAGATTCACGCCCCGGCTGTAGTAATAAACCCCCTGCGCGTCTTCGCTGTACAGTTGCGGCACATCCACCTGGCTTTTGCGGATCAACCAGTAGTCGACCATGATCACCCCGTACAACGGCCCCAGCAGTGCGCCCAGGCCGGACAGGAAATACACGATCACCAACGGGCTGTTGTAGAGATTCCACGGCAAGATCAACACCGCGACGGTAGCGCTGATCAACCCGGCGCGACGGAAGTTCAGGTACTTGGGCGCCAGGTTGCTCAACACGAACGCCGGGGCGACGAAGTTGGCCATGATGTTCACCGCCACCGTGACGATCAGGAAGGCCAGGCAGCCGAGCACGAGAAAGAAGGTATTGGGAATGGAGGCGATGATTTCGGTCGGGCTTTCGATCACTCGGCCGTTGAGCTGGAACTGCCCGCCGCACAGCAGCACGGTGATGGCGGCGAACACCAGGATATTCACCGGCAGGCCCCAGAAGTTACCCACCTGGATCGTCCTGCGGCAGGGCGAGGAGCGTGCGAAGTCGCAGAAGTTGAGGATCAGCGTGCCGTAGATCGCCAACCACAGTGCGCCTCCGGCAAAGATATTGCGCCACATCTCGCCGCCGCTCAGCGGTTCGCGGATCGACCAGGCAATGTGGCCGCCTGCCTGGAAGTACATCCAGCCGGCCAGCGAGGCCACGGTGAGCAGAATCACCGGCCCGGCGAATCCTTCATAGCGACGTACCATTTCCATGCCATAGGCAAGGATCACCAATTGCACCAGCCAGATCGCCACGAAACACGCCCAGCCGAGCGATGACAGGCCGAGAATCGAGTTGTGGTCGTAGTCGGCAAACCCTGGATGAATCGCCGTCAGCAGCACCCGGAAAACCACCGATGCCAGGTAGGTCTGGATACCGAACCAGGCAATCGCAATCACCGCACGGATCAACGCCGGAATCTGTGCGCCATGGATACCGAAGCTGATACGGCTGATTACCGGGAACGGCACGCCGGTCTTCTGGCCCATGTAACCCGACAGGTTCATGAAAAAGTACACCAATGCCGCGCCTATCCCCAGTGACAGCAGAATCTGCCAGCCACCCAGGCCCAATGCATACAGGCCGATGGCGAATGAATAGTTGGCGATGTTGTGCACGTCATTGGTCCACAGCGCAAAGATGCTGTAGCGCCCCCAGCGACGCCCTTCGGCCTTGGTCGGCGCCAGGTCCTTGTTGTGCAGGCGTGGGCTGAGCACCAGCGGGCCGGGGCTGGCGGCCTCGGGATTCAGAGCGGAGGAGGGCAGATCCAATGCGACGTCATGGGAGAGGCTAGTACGCATTCCGGCGGGCTCCAGCACATCCGCAGCAATGCGGCAGATGGCAAAGTGTATGTAGATTTTGTATTTATTGTATACAAAGCGTAAATACTCTTAAGCCACATGCGTGCCAGCTTTGGATCTATGAAAACCGTGGTTAATTTCGTTTTTATTGGTTGTTGGAATAAATGGCTGAATTTAAAGCGATATAAATTGACCGATCGAACAGCTATTTATTTTATTGAGGAGGGGGATCGATCTGGGAGAGCAAAAAATTTTAGAAAGGAAGTGTTACGTTTTGGTGCGCTTCAAGCAAGATTGCACACATAAATGGCACCGATAGTTACAGGTATGTGTACATCTAGAGGGTAAAGTCGAGTCCAATGTGGGAGGGGGCTTGCCCCCGATGGCGGTGTATCAGTCACAGGTAAGCTGGCTGACATACCGCTATCGGGGCATAGGTATCTACACAACTCAGCAGCGCCCAACCGTAACCACGATGCGAAGCGAGTCGCTCTTGATCTGCTTTTGATCTCAGGCGCCCCGTTAAACCACGCTGGCCGAACGCAGGCTTG
>NZ_CVTU01000002.1:0-1096 GCF_900004965.1 Pseudomonas sp. 44 R 15 | reverse complement strand
GCCTGCCGCCGCGCCTGCCGCAATCCCGCCACCGACGCGCACGCCGAGTTGCTTGAGGGTTTGCGGATTGAACAGGTCGTCGCCCCAGCGCCCGTCCAGCAGCGGCAAGTCACTGGCGGCGGCGTCCTGGGGGCGGAAACCAAATAGCTTGAGTAACGCTTCCACACATTTTTGTTCGCGCTGGCGCACGGCGTTGCGTAAATCACTGATGGCTTGGGGTTCATCTTCAGTCACCACACTGCGACGGCAGGCCGCACAGTCGATCAACAGTTCGGCGATCAAGCGCGCGGCGCTTTGCTGGCGGGCCTTGCGCTGGGCCTCCTGATCAAGTATCAACCGTTCCAACTGCGGTCGTGCGCTTTCCAGCAGCAGGGCCAGGCTTTCATACAATCGGCGCTCGCCATCTTCCGGCGGCGCCACACTGTCGAAACGCACCAGCGCATGCAGGCCGAGGCGGGCCAGGGCTTCGCGCCAGTCCGGTTCGCGGTGGTCGGCGCTGCTGACGAAATTGAGCACCGGCAGCAACGGTTTGCCGCAACTGGCCAGCACTTGCAGCTCGTCACGGTACTTGGCCAGCACCGGCTCGCGGGCATCGATCACGTACAGGCCGGCGTCCGAGGCTAACAGTTGGCGCAGTACCTTGGCTTCCTGCTCGAAGCGTTGGCGCGCCTCGCTGCCCTCCAGGAACCGCGCCAGGCGCGCCGGACCATCGAGGCGTTCGCCGGGGCGGTCCAGGCGTTCCAGGTAGTCGAGCAGGGCAATGGCATCTTCCAGGCCGGGCGTGTCGTACAACTCCAGCAAGGCTTGGCCGTCCACCGACAAGCGTGCGCCCTCCACATGCCGCGTGGTGCTGGGGCGATGGGAGACTTCGCCAAAGCCGACATCGCGGGTCAGGGTGCGCAGCAGCGAGGTCTTGCCCACATTGGTATGGCCGACCACGGCGAGCTTCAGCGGTTTAGTCATGACCGGTCTCCAGCCAGTTCAGCGGCGCGCAATCGGCGAAGGGCAGCTCAAGCTGTTGCAGCGCGCTGTGCCAGTCGCCCAGGCGCTCGGCGTCCAGCGCCTGGCCGGGCGGCGCCTGCAGCAGCCATACGCG
>NZ_CVTU01000003.1:0-12332 GCF_900004965.1 Pseudomonas sp. 44 R 15 | reverse complement strand
CGGCGGGCAGTTGACGCAATTGCTGCTCGGCCTGTTGCTGGTGATCGGCTTGATCTTCGTGCTGGCCTGGCTGATGCGCCGCGTGCAGCGCATCGGCCCGGGCAATGCCCAGGTGATCGAACTGGTCGGCTCGCGTGCCCTGGGCCCGCGGGACCGATTGGTGCTGGTGCAGGTGGGCGAGGAGCAGATCCTGCTCGGCATTACCCCTGGCCGCATCACTCCGTTGCACGTACTCAAAACCCCCGTGGACGCGGCCAGCAGCGAGACCGCCACGCCAGAATTCGCCCAGCGCCTGATGGAATTGCTGGGCAAGGACCAGAAGGATAAGAAGTAATGCGCGTGTTCCTGACGCTCATGCTGTTGCTGGCCGCGCCGATGGCACTGGGCGCCGACCCGTTGTCGATCCCGGCGATTACCCTGGGCACCAATGCGGCCGGCGCGCAGGAATACTCGGTCAGCCTGCAGATCCTGCTGATCATGACCGCGCTGAGTTTTATCCCGGCGTTCGTCATGCTGATGACCAGCTTTACGCGGATCATCATCGTGTTCTCGATCCTGCGTCAGGCCCTGGGCCTGCAGCAAACGCCGTCGAACCAGATCCTCACTGGCATGGCGCTGTTTTTGACCCTGTTCATCATGGCGCCGGTCTTTGACAAGGTGAACCAGCAAGCCCTGCAGCCTTACCTTGCGGAAAAGCTCACGGCCCAGGACGCGATCGACAAGGCCCAGGGCCCGATCAAGGACTTCATGCTGTCGCAGACCCGCTCCAGCGACCTCGAGTTGTTCATGCGCCTGTCCAAGCGTACCGACATTGCCACCCCGGACCAGGCGCCGCTGACGATTCTGGTGCCGGCCTTCGTCACCTCGGAATTGAAGACCGCGTTCCAGATCGGTTTCATGATCTTCATCCCGTTCCTGATCATCGACCTGGTGGTGGCGAGCGTGCTGATGGCGATGGGCATGATGATGCTGTCGCCGCTGATCATCTCGCTGCCGTTCAAGATCATGCTGTTTGTGCTGGTGGACGGCTGGGCGCTGATTATCGGCACCCTGGCCGGCAGTTTCGGGGGGGTATAGCGCCATGACCCCAGAAGTTGCCGTCGACCTGTTCCGTGAAGCACTGTGGCTGACCACCGTGATGGTCGCCGTGCTGGTGGTGCCGAGCCTGCTGGTCGGCCTGCTGGTGGCGATGTTCCAGGCCGCCACCCAAATCAACGAACAGACCCTGAGCTTCCTGCCGCGCCTGCTGGTGATGCTGATCACCCTGATCGTCGCCGGCCCGTGGCTGGTGCAAACCTTCATGGAATACATCCTGCAGCTGTACGGCAGTATTCCGCAGTTGATCGGCTGAGCCGATGCAATCCTTATTGGCCCTGACCGACACCCAGATCAGTACCTGGGTGGCCTCGTTCATCCTGCCGATGTTTCGCGTCACGGCCATGTTGATGGCCATGCCGGTGTTCGGCACCACCCTCGTGCCACGGCGTGTGCGCTTGTATTTCGCGGTAGCCATTACGGTCGTGATCGTGCCTGGCCTGCCGCCGATGCCGCCGGTCAACGCCCTCGACCTCAGTGCGCTGCTGCTGATTGCCGAACAGATCCTGATCGGCGCCATGCTGGGTTTTTCCCTGAGCCTGTTCTTCCAGGCGTTTGTGGTGGCCGGCCAAATCATCTCGGTCCAGATGGGCATGGGCTTTGCGTCCATGGTCGACCCCACCAATGGTGTATCGGCGGCGGTGATCGGGCAATTTTTGACCATGTTGGTGACCTTGCTGTTCCTGGCCATGAACGGCCATTTGGTGGCGTTCGAGGTGCTCACCGAAAGCTTCACCACCTTGCCGGTGGGTTCGGGGCTGGTGGTCAACCATTTCTGGGAACTGGTGGGGCGCCTCGGCTGGGTGCTGGGCGCGTCCTTGCTGCTGGTGTTGCCGGCCATCACCGCGCTGCTGGTGGTCAACATCGCGTTTGGCGTGATGACCCGCGCAGCGCCGCAGCTGAACATTTTCTCGATCGGCTTCCCTTTGACCCTGGTGATGGGCATGGGGATTTTCTGGATCGGCCTGGCCGACATTCTCAATCAGTATCAACCGCTGGCGACCGACGCCCTGCAGTTCTTACGTGACCTGGCACGGGCGCGCTGAGCCATGGCCGAGAGCGAGAGTGGTCAGGACAAGACAGAAGACCCCACGGAGAAGCGTAAAAAGGACTCCAGGGAAAAGGGCGAGATCGCACGCTCCAAAGAGCTCAATACCGTTGCGACCATGATGGCCGGCGCCGGTGCCTTGCTGATCTACGGCGGTGGCCTGGCGCTGGATTTACTGGAGCTGATGAAGCACAACTTCACTCTGCCCCGGGAGGTGTTGCTCAACCCCGACTCCATGGGCCAGTACCTGCTGCATTCGGGCACGATCGCGCTGCTGGCGGTGCAGCCGATTCTGATCACGTTGCTGCTGGCCGCGCTGATCGGCCCGGTCGCCCTGGGCGGCTGGCTATTCGCTGCCAGCAGCATGGCGCCCAAGTTCAGCCGCATGAACCCGGCGGCCGGCCTCAAGCGCATGTTTTCCACCAAGGCCCTGGTGGAACTGCTCAAGGCGCTGGCCAAATTCATCCTGATTCTGTTCGTGGCGGTGACGGTATTGTCGTCCGACATCGACGATCTGCTGCGCATCGCCCATGAACCGCTGGAGTCGGCGATCATCCACAGCCTGCAAGTGGTGGGCTGGAGCGCGTTGTGGATGTCCGCCGGGTTGATCATCATCGCGGCGGTGGACGCGCCGATCCAGTTGTGGGAAAGCCACAAGAAACTGCTGATGACCAAGCAGGAAGTGCGCGACGAACACAAGGACCAGGAAGGGCGCCCGGAGGTCAAGCAACGCATCCGCCAACTGCAGCGCGAAATGTCCCAGCGCAAGATGATGGCCTCGGTGCCCGACGCCGACGTGATCATCACCAACCCGACCCACTATGCCGTGGCCCTCAAGTACGACCCGGAAAAGGGCGGCGCGCCGATGTTGCTGGCCAAGGGCAGCGACTTTACCGCGTTGAAAATCCGCGAAATCGCCGTGGCCAACGACATCCTGCTGCTGGAATCCCCGGCGCTGGCGCGGTCGATTTTCTATTCCACTGACCTGGACCAGGAAATCCCGGCCGGGTTGTACCTGGCGGTGGCCCAGGTGCTGGCCTACGTCTACCAGATCCGCCAATACCGGGCGGGCAAGGGCAAGCGGCCTGATCCGCTCAAGGACCTGCCGATCCCGCCGGATTTGCGTCGCGACTCCTGAACGCTGCGGCGCACTGTAGGAGCGAGCTTGCTCGCGAAAAACTCACCGTCGCCGCGTTTATCCTGACTCCCCGCGTTATCGTTACCCACCTTCGCGAGCAAGCTCGCTCCTACAGGAGGGTGGCCATTACCTGTCAACTTTGACAGTAGCCAATACGCCGCCTTCACTGTTTGATACAGCGATGAGCCACGCAGCCATGCGCGGCTCGGGAGGCGGCGATGGACAGGGGCACGGTCAGGTGGTGCGATGCGGTCAAGGGCATTGGCTTCAAGGCTCTGGATCGCGATGGCAATGAGGTTGCCGTTCAGTCGACAGCCATTGAAAGTGTTGAATCCCCACAGACGCCTCCCAGGCAACAACCCTCCCGCAGGCGCAAAAAGCCCTCGCAGGCATGATCCGCACGATTGCCTGCCTACCACCCGTCATCGGCCCGCGTCTACCTGTCAACTTTGACAGTAGCCAGGCGAAGCTTTCCCACGGTTTCATTACCCATCAGCACTGCGCGCAGGTAGTAAACGAGATGCAGGGAGAGCGGTATTGAAAGTGGCGATGGGGACTGTCAAATCCTATGACTGGATCAGGGGCGACTGGCTGATCGAGCTGGATGACCGGGCAGAGCACGTGTTCATCAATCACAAGGATTGGCGCTGGACGGCGCTGTCGGAGGGTAAGCATCTGAAGTTTCAAATGGTCCATCGGCCCGAGGGTATTTATGCGTTGCCCATCCAGGCAGGCAACTGTGGTGAATCGGGTTGTTGATCGTTCGCAACTGTGGGAGGGGGCTTGCCCCCGATGGCGGCCTCTGGGCCGGCCAGGATTTTTGAAGATCGTTCCCACGCTCCCGCGTGGGAATGCCTCCCGTGACGCTCTGCGTCACCGTCGCGCAGGGTTCAAGTCGGGACGCGGAGCGTCCCTGGCTGCATTCCCACGCAGAGCGTGGGAACGATCAGAGGTTGCCCGGTGTTTCTGCGGATGACGGCTCCCTGTCATCCAGCAGTCGCTCAGCCAGCAATCGGCCGATCTCAATCAACTGCGCAATACCCAGCGCACCTTCTCGCTGTGTTCCCTCTAGGTCAAAGGCGAAATCACAGGTCAGGGCGTGGGCGGATGCCAGGTTTTCGGTGAGGTTGACCAGCAGGTCTTCGGTGCTGATGCCGTCGATAAGGGTGAGGATTATGCTGGGTGGGGGATTTGGGGTGGGTTTGATCATTGTGAAGCTCCTTACGAAAGTGGAGCCGCCACTGATCGCCGCGACGCGATGGAGGGTGGCAGCTGTACGCAGGTTCGCGGACCGGTCAAGGAGCAACCCGGCATACCCGAAGGTATCCCGCGCACAGCCGCCATAGCGCCGCACAGTAGACGATAAAAAAGCGTCGACTGAAAGGGAGATGGTGCTTTTACTCCGTTGTAAACCGGGCCGCGACGCCCGACCACTGCATTTGCAGCGGTGTGCGGAGACTAGGGAGCCCGGTTCCTAGGGGCAACCCGAAAACCTTGTCGGAAATTTCCTCAGTAACAGCAGGTACATCCCCATTGATTACACCCAGTAGATTCGGTCGTTTGCAGAGTCATCCTGGTCGTGGGGCAAAAGTTGGAAGGCTTCTTGCAATACCGCCTTCAGGACGCTTCCCGGCGTCAAAACTTTGCTTCAAGGACACGAGGAATACCGGTGGCAGATCGCTCTCAAATGCTCAGCACGGCCCGTGGCACCCTGACTGACCTGTCGCGGGGCAATCTGGGTGTGCCGTTGTTGTTGCTGGTGATGCTGGCAATGATGATGTTGCCGATGCCGCCGTTCCTGCTCGACGTGTTCTTCACCTTCAACATCGCCCTGTCGGTGGTGGTGCTGCTGGTCTGTGTGTACGCCCTGCGGCCTTTGGATTTCGCGGTATTTCCCACCATCCTGCTGGTGGCGACCCTGTTGCGCCTGGCGCTGAACGTGGCGTCCACCCGCGTGGTGATGCTCCACGGCCAGGACGGTCACGCCGCCGCCGGTAAGGTGATCCAGGCCTTCGGTGAGGTGGTGATCGGCGGCAACTACGTGGTCGGTATCGTGGTGTTCGCGATCCTGATGATCATCAACTTCGTGGTGGTGACCAAGGGTGCCGGGCGGATTTCCGAGGTGAGCGCACGCTTTACCCTGGATGCGATGCCCGGTAAGCAGATGGCCATCGACGCCGACCTCAACGCCGGCCTGATCGACCAGAACCAGGCAAAATCCCGACGCCTGGAAGTGGCCCAGGAGGCCGAGTTCTACGGCTCCATGGACGGCGCCAGCAAATTCGTGCGCGGTGACGCCATCGCCGGCCTGTTGATCCTGTTCATCAACCTGATCGGCGGCATGGCCGTGGGGATCTTCCAGCACGGCATGACCTTTGGCGATGCGGGCAAGGTGTACGCCTTGCTGACCATCGGTGACGGTTTAGTGGCGCAATTGCCATCACTGTTGTTATCCACAGCGGCAGCGATCATGGTGACCCGTGCTTCGGGCTCCGAAGACATGGGCAAGCAGATCAGCCGCCAGATGTTCGCATCGCCCAAGGCGCTGGCCGTGGCCGCCGGCATCATGGCCGTCATGGGCATCGTGCCGGGCATGCCTCACGTTTCGTTCCTGAGCATGGCGGCCATGGCCGGCGGCGCGGCCTACCTGTTCTGGAAAAAGCAGAATGCAGTCAAGGTCCAGGCCCAGCAGGAAATCGCGCGCCAGCAGGAATTGCTGCCATCCCCGACCCGCGCCCAGGAAACCAAGGAGTTGGGCTGGGACGACGTGACCCCGATCGACATGATCGGCCTGGAAGTCGGCTACCGCCTGATTCCGCTGGTGGACCGCAACCAGGGCGGCCAGCTGCTGGCGCGGATCAAGGGTGTGCGCAAGAAGCTGTCCCAGGACCTGGGCTTCCTGATGCCCACCGTGCATATCCGCGACAACCTCGACCTGGCCCCCAGCGCCTATCGCCTGACCTTGATGGGCGTGATCCTGGCCGAAGCCGAGATCTACCCCGACCGCGAACTTGCGATCAACCCGGGGCAGGTGTTCGGTACGCTCAACGGCATTACCGCCAAAGATCCGGCTTTCGGCCTGGAAGCGGTGTGGATCGAAGTCAGCCAGCGCAGCCAGGCGCAATCGCTGGGTTACACCGTGGTCGACGCCAGCACCGTGGTCGCCACCCACCTCAACCAGATTCTCTACAAGCACTCCCACGAGCTGATCGGCCACGAGGAAGTCCAGCAATTGATGGGTTTGCTGGCCAAGGCCTCGCCGAAACTGGCCGAAGAGCTGGTGCCGGGCGTGCTGTCGCTGTCGCAGTTGCTCAAGGTGCTGCAAGCCTTGCTCGCCGAACAAGTGCCGGTTCGCGACATTCGCAGCATTGCCGAAGCCATCGCCAACAACGCCGCCAAGAGTCAAGATACTGCCGCGCTGGTGGCCGCCGTGCGCGTCGGTTTGTCCCGCGCAATCGTGCAAAGCATTGTAGGCGTTGAGTCTGAGCTGCCTGTTATCACCTTGGAGCCAAGGTTGGAACAGATATTGCTCAATAGTATTCAGAAGGCAGGGCAAGGCCAGGAAGAAGGGGTTTTGCTGGAGCCAAGCATGGCTGAAAAGCTGCAGCGTTCGTTGATCGAAGCCGCGCAGCGCCAGGAAATGCAGGGCCAGCCGGTGATTCTGCTGGTGGCCGGTCCGGTCCGCGCGATGTTGTCGCGCTTTGGACGCCTGGCAGTACCGAATTTGCACGTGTTGGCTTACCAGGAAATTCCTGACAATAAGCAAGTGACTATCGTCGCGACAGTAGGGCCCAACGGCTGAGGGTAGTGGGTTATGCAAGTAAAGCGTTTTTTCGCCGCCGATATGCGTCAGGCCATGAAGTTGGTCCGCGATGAGCTGGGCGCCGATGCCGCGATTATCGGTAACCGCCGTATTGCCGGCGGTGTCGAGCTGACGGCTGCCCTGGATTACACCCCCCAGGCCCTGGCCCCGCGCGTGCCGAACATGGAGCTTGAAGACGAGCTGCGCAAAACCGCTTCGCGCATCGTCTCGGCCCAGGCTGAATTGAGCATGCGCGGCGACAGCGACGCCACCACCAATCGCCAGTTGTTCGCCGGCCTGCCGCTGACCGCTTCCGAGCCGCTGGTGGAACCTACGTTTGTCGAACCGCCACGTCCCGCCGCGCCAGCCCCGGCCGCCGCAGTCGATCAGCGTGTGTTCGATTCGATGCGCTTTGAACTCAACGGCCTGCGCGAGCTGCTCGAAGTGCAACTCGGCTCTTTGGCCTGGACGCAACTGCAAGGCAGCAAGCCGCAGCAGGCCAACCTGTGGCGTCGCCTGCAACGCATCGGCCTGTCCGGCCCGTTGTCCCGTGACCTGCTGGCGCTGACCGCCGAAGTCGAAGAACCGCGCCAAGCGTGGCGCATGCTGCTGGCGCACCTGGCGCGCATGATCGCCACCCCGGAGATCGAACCCCTGGAAGAGGGCGGGGTGATCGCCATGGTCGGTCCTGCCGGCATGGGCAAGACCACCACCCTGGCCAAGCTGGCAGCGCGCTACGTGCTCAAGTACGGCGCGCAAAATATCGCGCTGGTGAGCATGGACAGCTACCGCATCGGCGCCCAGGAACAGCTCAAGACCCTGGGCCGCATCCTCAATGTGCCGGTGACCCACGTCGACCCGGGCCAGTCCCTGGCCAACGCCCTCGACCCGCTGCTGCGCAAGCGCGTGGTGTTGATCGATACCGCCGGCCTGCAAGCCAGCGACCCGGCCCTGCGCATGCAGCTCGAAAGCCTGGCCGGGCGTGGCATCAAGTCGAAAAATTACCTGGTGCTTGCAACCACCAGCCAGAAACAGGTTCTTACCGCTGCCTACCACAGCTATAAGCGCTGCGGCCTGGCCGGTTGTATCCTGACCAAACTGGATGAAACCGCCAGCCTGGGCGAAGTGCTGAGCCTGGCTATCAGTCATGAACTACCGGTCGCCTACCTGACCGACGGGCCGCGGATTCCGGATGATTTGCATCTGCCGCGCCGTCATCAGTTGGTCAGCCGTGCTGTCAGCGTGCAAATGCAAGACGAGCCTAGCGAGGAAGCGATGGCTGATATGTTCGCCGACCTTTATCACAACCCGGCAAAACGGGTGGGATGAGGCAGGATGAACACCGTGAAATGTACCTACATCGATGGTCTGCAAGCGATACACGCGGCCAAGCCATGTAGCCTGCGTCTAAGCAAGACAAGGTAAAGAAATAAAATGGGCAGCATGCATCCCGTACAGGTGATCGCGGTGACCGGCGGCAAAGGTGGCGTCGGCAAAACTAACGTGTCAGTGAATTTGTCCCTGGCCCTGGCAGAGCTTGGCCGTCGCGTCATGCTGCTGGATGCTGACCTGGGCCTGGCCAACGTGGACGTTCTGTTGGGGCTGACCCCCAAACACACGCTGGCCGATGTGATCGAAGGCCGCTGTGAGCTGCGCGACGTGCTGCTGCAGGGGCCCGGTGGGATCCGCATCGTACCGGCCGCCTCCGGCACCCAGAGCATGGTGCACTTGAGTCCGGCGCAGCATGCCGGCCTGATCCAGGCCTTCAGCGATATCGGCGACAACCTTGACGTGCTGGTGATCGACACCGCCGCCGGGATCGGCGAGTCGGTGGTCAGCTTTGTCCGCGCAGCGCAAGAAGTACTGCTGGTGGTGTGCGACGAGCCCACCTCGATTACCGATGCCTACGCCCTGATCAAACTGCTCAACCGTGACTACGGCATGAACCGCTTTCGCGTGCTGGCCAACATGGCCCAGAGCCCGCAGGAAGGGCGTAACCTGTTCGCCAAGTTGACCAAGGTCACGGATCGTTTCCTCGATGTGGCTTTACAATACGTCGGCGCCGTTCCCTACGACGAGTGTGTGCGCAAGGCCGTGCAAAAGCAGCGTGCGGTCTACGAAGCGTTCCCTCGTTCGAAGTGCGCACTGGCATTCAAGGCCATTGCCCAGAAGGTCGATACCTGGCCGTTGCCTGCCAACCCTCGGGGGCATCTGGAGTTTTTCGTCGAGCGACTGGTGCATCAGACGAGCGCGGGACCTGTGCTATGACATCAAGCGGCTACAACCTTTACAAAAAGTCGGCACGTGACAGCCAGGGCGAATTGATCGAGCGCTATGCGCCCCTGGTCAAGCGCATTGCCTACCACCTGCTGGCGCGCCTGCCTGCCAGCGTGCAGGTTGAAGACCTGATCCAGGCCGGCATGATCGGCCTGCTCGAAGTGTCGACCAAATATGACGCGAGCAAGGGCGCGAGTTTCGAGACGTATGCGGGTATCCGTATCCGTGGCGCGATGCTCGATGAGGTGCGTAAAGGGGACTGGGCGCCGCGTTCGGTACACCGCAATACGCGCATGGTCAGTGACGCAATTCGCGCAATTGAAGCAAAAACCGGTCGTGACGCTAAAGATCATGAAGTTGCGGCCGAACTCCAATTGAGTCTCGACGATTATTACGGGATTTTGAACGATACCTTGGGCAGCCGCCTGTTCAGTTTCGACGACCTGTTACAGGACGGCGAACACGAAGGGCTGCACGAGGACGGCGCGAGTGCGCATATGGAACCGTCGCGCGATCTGGAAGATGAGCGTTTCCAGGGAGCGTTGGCGGACGCCATTGCCAATCTGCCGGAGCGTGAGCGCCTGGTGCTGGCGCTGTACTACGACGAAGAGCTGAACCTCAAGGAAATCGGTGAGGTCCTGGGGGTCAGCGAATCGCGTGTCAGCCAGTTGCATAGCCAGTGCGCGGCCCGCTTGCGGGGGCGGTTGGGAGAGTGGCGCGCGCGCTGACAGGCAGTGTGGGGACACTGCAGATGCTACCGCGAAGGTTTCGGCCTTCGCGGATTCGCTCCGTGGTGCCCTGGGCAGTCCTTTTTGTGTAACGCCTGTTGATTGAAGTGGCGCGTCCAGGTGCTGGGCGCGTTTAAGACTGCTTGGAGGTCGAATTGGACAAGAACATGAAAATCCTCATCGTTGATGACTTCTCAACGATGCGGCGGATCATAAAAAACCTGTTGCGTGACCTTGGGTTCACTAACACGGTCGAGGCGGATGACGGCATTACGGCGATTCCGATCCTCAACAGCGGCAGCATCGACTTTCTGGTAACCGACTGGAACATGCCGGGCATGACCGGTATCGATTTGCTGCGCCATGTGCGCGCCGATGAAAAACTGCGCAGCCTGCCGGTGTTGATGGTGACCGCCGAAGCCAAGCGTGAACAGATCATCGAAGCCGCCCAAGCCGGGGTCAACGGTTACGTGGTCAAGCCATTCACAGCATTGGCCTTGAAAGAGAAGATCGAAAAAATCTTCGAACGCATCCACGGCTAATGCCATCGCGGGGGAGCTATGGAGCATAAAGAAACAACACTGGGCGACTTTGAGTCGACCCTGAAAAAGCATGCTCACCAGTTGGTCGACAGCCTGGAAAAAGGCCATTTCGCCGACGCGGTGCAGTTGATCCATGAGCTTAACCAGACCCGTGACCGCGGCCTGTACCAGGAAGTGGGCAAGCTCACACGCGAGCTGCACAGTGCGATCGTCAATTTCCAGATTGACCCGCGCATGCCCCAGGCCGAAGAAATTTCGCAGATCACCGATGCCACTGAACGCTTGTCCTATGTGGTCAGGCTGACCGAGGCGGCGGCCAACCGCACCATGGACCTGGTGGAAAACGCCACGCCTCTGGTCAACGGCATGGCCAGCGAAGCCCACGCCCTGAGCGTGGACTGGGGCCGCTTCATGCGCCGCGAAGTGGGGGCTGAAGAGTTCCGTGAGCTGGCGCGTCGCGTCGACGGTTTTCTGTCGCGCAGCGAACAGGAAAACCGCACGGTGGCCAGCAACCTCAACGATATTCTGCTGGCCCAGGATTACCAGGACCTCACAGGCCAGGTGATCAAGCGGGTGACCCAACTGGTCACCGAAGTGGAAAGCAACCTGCTCAAGCTGGTGCTCATGGCCGGTCAGGTCGACCGTTTTGCCGGCATCGAACATGACCGCGAAGCGATCCTCTCGGAAAAAGATCCACAAAAACATCTCGCCAAGGGTGAAGGTCCGCAGATTCATGCCGATAAACGTGAAGACGTCGTATCCGGTCAAGATGACGTAGACGATTTGCTGTCCAGTTTAGGCTTCTAAGGAGCACCCACATGAGCTTCGGCGCCGATGAAGAAATCCTTCAGGATTTCCTTGTAGAGGCCGGCGAAATTTTAGAGCAACTGTCCGAACAACTGGTCGAGCTGGAAAGCCGCCCGGATGATGCGAACCTGCTCAATGCAATTTTTCGCGGTTTTCACACTGTAAAAGGGGGCGCCGGCTTCCTCCAGCTCCATGAGCTGGTGGAGTGCTGTCACATCGCCGAGAACGTGTTCGACATCCTGCGCAAGGGTGAGCGCAAGGTTGACTCGGAATTGATGGACGTGATTCTCGAAGCACTGGATGCGGTCAACGGCATGTTCAGTGAAGTGCGCGAACGTGCGCCGATCACTGCCGCCACCCCGGAACTGCTGGCCGCCCTGGCGCGCCTGGCCGAACCGGCTGCCGAGGCGCCTGCGGTGCAAGCCGAGCCTGAGCCGGTGGCGCCAGCCGAGCCGGATGTGACCGACAGCGAATTCGAGCAACTGCTCGACTCGCTCAACGCAGTCAAGGCTCAAGCTGAAGCGCCGGTTGCGTCTGCGCCGGTCGCCACGCCGACCAGCGAAGACATTACCGACGCGGAATTCGAATCCCTGCTCGACCAGTTGCATGGCAAAGGCCAGTTCGCGGCCGACGCCGTGGCCCCGGCGCCGTCGGATGCTGCGCCCGCTGCACCGGCAGCGCCGGCAGCCAATGCCAGCACCGACATTACCGACGACGAATTCGAGGCACTGCTCGACCAACTGCATGGCAAAGGCACATTTGCCGCTGAAGCCTTGCCGCAAGTCGCAGCCACCGCCGCCGCTCCAGCTGCTCCAGCTGCTCCAGCCGCCAAGGCTGAACCGGCTGAACCGGCCGGCGACGGGCTGATCTCCGACCACGAATTCGAAGCGTTGCT
>NZ_CVTU01000034.1:0-47652 GCF_900004965.1 Pseudomonas sp. 44 R 15 | reverse complement strand
CCAAGCGCGCGGGCGACAATGGCGCTGTGGGCCGTGGCGCCGCCACGGGCCGTGAGGATGCCGGCGACACGGGCCGGGTCCAGGCGCGCGACGTCCGAAGGGCCGACTTCGTCCATCACCAGGATGTAGGGTTCATTGGGTTCCTGCGCAGTGTCGACGCCGCACAGTTGCGCCAATACGCGGCGACCGATGTCGCGCAGGTCGGCAGCGCGCTCGGCGAGCAAGGCATCCTGCAACGACTCCTGCTGCCGGGCAGCCGCTTCGATCACGCTCATCCAGGCCGCTTCGGCGCTTTCGCCTTGCTTGAGACGGGTGTCGACTTCGTCGGTCAGCTCCGGGTCGTCGAGCATTTCCTGGTGAGTGATGAAGATCTCGCGAATCGCCTTGGACTGGCTGCGTTCGATCAGACCCTCGATATCGCGACGCACATCACTCAGCGCAGCCTGCAGGCGCTGGCGCTCAACCGCGCAGGACTCACCGCGCAGTGGGTAGTCGAAGACCTGTTGCACCTGGATATGCGCAGGGCCGATGGCGATACCGGGCGCGGCGGCAATTGCCTGGATCTGGCTACCGGACAGCGGCGCGCTGATCACCGGTTCGATGTCGACGGTGGCGGGCTGGGCGCTGACGGTCGGCAAAGGCTCGACCTCTTCCCCCAGGCCTTCTTCAATTGCGGCCAACAGGGCCGGCAGCGCGTCCCCGGCAATGCTCGGCTCGGCGACGAATTCCAGCACCTGGCCACGCCGCGCGCCGAGGCTCAACAGCTTGCTCAGGCTTTTAACCGATACCGCGCCGACCGGACCATCGACAATGCGCACGCGAATATCGCCATCGAAGCTTTTCGCCAGTTGCGCGAGGATCTTCGCCGGGCGTGCATGTAACCCGTGGGCATTGGCCAGGGTGATGCGCGCGCTCGGCCAGTCGGGCGGCAGTTCGCCACCCAGCACCTCAAGCACGGCACGACTGCTGGTGGCGCGGCCCAATTCCTGGCCGCGCCCTTCGATCAGCAAGGCGCACAGGCGCTCGAGCAACGCCTGATGCGCTTCGCCCAGGCTGGCCAGGCAGAACAGGCCATTGAGCGGCTGGCCCAGGTAGCGCATGGGTTTGTCCGGCGTGACGAAGGCCAGGCCCGGGCGCTTGACCGTCTGCTCGCTGTGCAGCCACCACAGGCCATCGCCCAGGGGCAGTGCATCGACTTGCTGCAACACGGCGGCAAACCCGTTGCTCACGCAATCGGCCTGGCGCAACAGGCGCGCGCCGCGCCACACCAGTTCCTCGAAATCATCGGCCGACACGCCGAGGCTGATCATCTGTGCATCCAGTGCCAGTTCCTGCGGCGCGCCTTGCAGCAGTTTCAGCAAGGCGTCGGCAGAACCGGCACGGCGCAGCGCCTGGCCGAGGTCGGTCTCACCCAGGGCGCGGGTCAGCAATTGCAGCAGGCGCAAGTGTTCATCGGATTTGGCGGCAATCCCGATCGCCAGGTACACCACCTGGCCGTCGCCCCAGTCCACGCCTTCGGGAAACTGCAACAGACGCACGCCGGTGGAAAACACCTGGTCGCGGGTTTCCGGTGTGCCGTGAGGAATGGCGATGCCTTGGCCAAGAAAGGTCGAGCCTTGGGCTTCACGGGCTTGCAAGCCACTGAGATAACCTTCGGCAACCAGGCCATCGGCCACCAGTTTTTCCGCGAGCAGGTGCAAGGCCGCAGATTTATCCACCGCCACCTGGCCCATGGATATCTGCTCTACAGTGAGCTCGAGCATGCCGTTCTCCTAGTTAGTGCGGGGTGCGCACTAGGTATTGTTTTGAATAAATCAGCTTAGCGGTGTTCAAAAGTAACTGACTGAGCGGTCAGTTGGCAGTAGCCACTCAGCGGCGAACATCGTAAAAATACCCTTGCTGAAACGTTTAATCTAGAATTTATGGCAGATTACGCGTTAATTGCGCAAGCTTGAAGGGCCACTCGGCGCCTGTTGTGGGACATTGGTCGTATGCGGGAATCGGTTACGATTGGACAAAATGTCGGGGCACGCTCAAAAAAACAAGGAAACCCGGTTTGAAACTCAGTGATATCGCACGTCTGGCCGGTGTGTCGGTCACAACCGCCAGCTATGTCATCAATGGCAAGGCCGAACAACAACGTATCAGCAACGCGACGGTGGAGCGGGTGCGGGCCGTGGTCCAGGCCCACGGTTTTACGCCTAACCCGCAAGCCGCCGGCTTGCGCAGCCGGCACACGCGCACCCTGGGCTTTATCCTGCCGGACCTGGAGAACCCCAGTTACGCACGCATTGCCAAGTTACTCGAACAAGGCGCACGGGCGCGCGGCTATCAATTGCTGATCGCCAGCTCCGACGATGAGGCTGACAGTGAGCGCCAATTGCTGCAACTGTTCCGCGCGCGGCGCTGCGATGCGCTGTTTGTCGCCAGCTGCCTGCCGGCCGAGGATGACAGCTATCGCGAACTGCAAGCCAAAGGCTTGCCGGTAATCGCCATCGACCGGGTGATGGAGCCCAGCCAGTTCTGCTCGGTGGTCAGCGACGACCGCCAAGCCTGCCAGCAGCTCACCGGCAGCCTGCTGCAACCGTTGCCCAAGCAAATCGCGCTGATCGGCGCCCATCCGGAGCTGAGCATCAGCCAGGAACGTGCTGCGGGTTTTCGTGAAGCCCTGCAAGGCTTTACCGGCGAGGTGATCGTCGAACAGGGCGAAGCCTTCAGCCGCGACTGCGGGCGACAGCTGATGGAGCAATTACTGCAGCGCCTGGGGCATCTGCCTGACGCGCTGGTGACCACGTCCTACGTACTGCTGCAAGGCGTGTTTGACGCCCTGCACGACTTCCCGCTCAAGTCGCGGCCACTGCGCCTGGGTACCTTCGGCGATACCCAGTTGCTGGACTTCCTGCCGCTGCCGGTCAACGCCATGGCCCAGCAGCATCAACTGATCGCCGACACCGCCCTGCGCCTGGCCCTGGCGGCCATTGAAGAAGAACATTACCAACCCGGCGTGCACGGCATCAGCCGAACCTTCAAGCAGCGTATTCACGAGGCCTGAGTGTGGAGCTGATCGACACCCATACCCACCTGGATTTCGCGGACTTCGACAGTGATCGTCCGCAGGTCCTCGCCCACAGCCGTCAACTCGGTGTGCGACGTATGGTGGTGCTCGGGGTTTATCAGCGCAATTGGCAAAGGTTGTGGGATCTGGTGATGGAGGATGAAGGCTTGTTCGCCGCCTTCGGCCTGCACCCGGTGTATCTCGATGAACACTGCCCTGCCGACCTGCTGGAATTGGGCGACTGGCTGACGCGCCTGCAGGGCCACCGGCAACTGTGCGCCGTGGGTGAAATCGGCCTGGATTACTTTCTTGAGCACCTGGACCGAGCGCGCCAGCAAGCGCTGTTCGAAGCCCAGTTGAAACTGGCGGTGGATTTCACCCTCCCCGCTTTGCTCCACGTACGCCGCAGTCACGCGGCGGTGATCGCCACACTCAAACGCATCCACCTGCCGCGTGGCGGCATCATTCATGCGTTCGCCGGCAGCCGGGAAGAGGCCCGCGAGTACATCAAGCTTGGCTTCAAGCTGGGCCTGGGCGGTGCCGCGACCTGGCCGCAGGCCTTGCGCATGCACAAGGTGCTGGCCCAATTGCCACTGGAAGCGGTGGTGCTGGAGACGGACGCGCCGGATATGGCGCCGGCCATGTATCCGGGCCGGCGCAACAGCCCACACCACTTGCCGGACATCTGCAGCGCCCTGGCCGAGCGCATGGGCATCAGCGCGTCACGGCTGGCTGAGGCGAGCACACGCAATGCGTGCGAGCTGTTCCAGTGGTAAGCGGCTGACGACTTGCAGGTTCAAGGTCATCCGTTGCCGATGCCGCACGTAGCGCAGCACCAGAAAGTGGATCAACAGCGTCGTCAGCGAAATGTTGAATTGCCCGATCACACTGAGCAGCCCCAGCCACTCTGCAAACAGCGCTGCCAGGAGGGTCGCGCAGGTCAGCATGATCATGCCGGGCGGCACCAGCGCCCAGTGGTCCAGGGCACGAAAGCGACGCAACTGCTTGCGGCAACACAGCTGCAGGCACGTGTGGCAATAGGTACAGACGAAGGGTTCGTCGATGGCGATGGCGTTCAGTTGCCAGGGTTTGAGTTCAAACGTCATGTCGCAGTGGGCGCAATGCCCTTTGATGCCGATGACAGCGGCCATCGCCGTGCCTCCTTGAGACCGTGACCAGATGATTCAAATGTTCACTCATTCACGGCATATTGAAAGGACAGTAGCGAAATCAGGATAAGGGCCACGTGTGACGGGGTTAAATCCCACCGAAAATTCCTACGTGCGGAACGCGCCATAGGTATCTACACAACTTTGGCGTGACGCCGAACTTGCTCCCCGTTGCTACCCGTAGGGGGCACAGCAGCCTATCTTACTGATACCCCACAAATCCAAATGTGGGAGGGGGCTTGCCCCCGATGGCGGCCTTAGGGCCGACCAGGATGTTGGATTGGGTTGAGTACATATCCGTTTCTGCGGTCACGGCTGCTTAGGGTTCCGCTTTTACAGCGGCTCACTTTTGAAAAGCGCAAAAGTAAGCAAAACGCTCTTGCCCCACCACTCGGCACCTCGCCTAGGCTCGGTGTGCCCGAACGCAGACTTGAATCCGTGGGCCGCCGCCACGCGCCATCCATGGCGCGGGGCGGCTAACCCGGCGTCCTGCCGGGTTACCCACGGATTCAAGCCTGCGTTCGGCCAGCGTGGTTTAACGGGGCGCCTAGGATCAAAAGCAGATCAAGATCAAGGGCGACTCGCTTCGCATCGTGGTTAGTGTTGGCGGCTATAGCCTACGAAGTTGTATGGATATAGGTTATCGGGGGCAAGCCCCCTCGCACGCTGACTGCGCCTCCCCGATTTTGGCTGATCCCTGCTCGGTCAAATGTGGGAGGGGGCTTGCCCCCGATGGCGGTCTCAGGGCAACACCGTCCAGATTGCAAATCCGGCATACCACAGCACCGCCGCACGCAGCAGCAATTCCCACAGTTGATCAAGACTGCTGATGCCTTCGGCGCCCACTACCGGTGGCGGTATTTCCGCAGCGGCCAGGCCAACTTTTCCCACCAGTTGTGCAGCGCTGATATCCCAGCTGAGCAATTCGTGGAGCATGACCCGGCTGACCCCGACAAAGTTGCCCACCAGGGCAAAGCTCGCGGCCAGCAGGCGCACCGGCAGCCAGTCAAAGGCGTGGCGCATTTGCGTGGCGCGTTCGGCCACCAGGGGGTTCTGGCTGTGCTCACTGGCCAGCGCCAGCAGGCGATAGGCCAGAGCCGCCACCGGGCCCAGCAGGAAATACCAGAAAATCACCGCGAAAAAGCTCTGGTACGCCTGCCACAGCAAATGGCCTTGAACCCGCTCGAGCAACTGCTCGCCACTGTCGGCACCCAGCTTCAGGTCACGTTCGGCCACGTGCTCGGCGGCTTGCAGATCACCCCGCCGCCAGGCATCACGAAACGGTCCCAACGCGGCCAACAGATCGCCACGGCCCAGACTGTAGATCACCACCAGTACATGCACCGGCAACGCCAACAAGCCATAGGCCACGGGTTCCAGCACCAGCAGCAACAAGCCCAGCAGCGCCGCGGGCAGCACCACCAGCGCCAGCAGGATCAGCCAGGGCCGCTTGCCCATGCGCGGGCTCGATTCAAGCCTGGCCAGCTCGCGCAGCCAGCCGCCGTCGCGCTGCAACCGCTGGCGCAAGGCCGAGAACTTCTCGATCCACACTGCCAGCACCAGCACCAGGAAACTCATAGTTTGTGTCCTCCATCCTGCAGCGCGCCACGAAAGCGCTTCCAATCAAAAGCCGGGCCCGGATCGGTTTTGCGGCCTGGGGCGATGTCGCTGTGACCGCAGATACGTTGGGGGGTGATCGCAGGATAAGCTGCGAGCAACTGACGCGTCAGCTCAATCAGCGCCTGGTACTGGGCATCGGTGAACGGCAGATCATCTGTGCCTTCCAGCTCGATTCCCAACGAGAAGTCGTTGCAGGTGTCACGCCCTTCAAAGCTGGAGACGCCCGCGTGCCAGGCCCGGTCCCGGCATGCCACAAACTGCGTCACTGTACCGTCACGCTCAATCAGAAAATGCGCAGAGACCCGTAGGTGGACTATCCCCTCAAAGTAGGCATGCTCCGTTACATCCAGGCGATTCTGGAAAAACTCATGCACCTTACCGGTGGCAAACTGCGCCGGAGGCAAGCTGATGTTATGTATCACCAACAACGATACCTCACCTGCCGGGCGCTCGTTGAAGTTGGGCGAAGGGCAATGGCCAATGCCCTCGAACCAACCGCTGACGGGGTCCAACTGCATACAGGCTCCTTGACTGAGACAAAGTGTTACCAGTATGCCGCGTTCCGCCCTGCGGTTGCGATCACTTGCCGCGATTGAGTTGACGCAGGTTGCCCATCACCGCCGCCAGCGCGCGATCGAACAGCAGCCCCTCGTCCAGGCTGTGCAGGGCGCCGCGCTTGAAAGCCGCAGCCAATTGCCCGGGGGTTTGCTCCAGGACCTTGAGCCCCGTGCGGCTGACGAAAATATAACGATGGTTCGGCGCCATGATCGCCGTGAGCTTGCAGCGCAATACCGTGTCGTCGTCCTGGCGCAACTCCACCCAACCGCCGACCCGCAACGGGAGCACCTTGAGCAGGTCCGGGTCATCATGCGGCCAGTCCTCGCCGGCGTCCGACAGTGGGGTGCCGAGAACAAAGGGCTCGCGAACTTCAATCAGCCCGTCGTCGCCCCCGCCTTCGCATGTTTGAACATGTACGGTCTGCAAGCGTAAAAAAAACTCCCGCGTGCTGAAAGGATCGAACGCCGCACTGGCCAACCCGTCGCGCAACGACTTGAGCAACCCTGGCAATTGCGCCAGCAGATGCCGGCCTGCCTCGGTGTCTTCGTGCAGGCCGACGCTCCAGATCAATTCATCCATGGTGCGCAGCCCGGTCTGCCACTGCACCGAGTGTTCGCCGTGCTTGAGAGAGGCCAGCAACAGCACCTGGCTCCAGGTTTGTTGCAGAAATTGCACCACGAACGGCGGCAGGACCTTGCCCAATAGCCGCCGGTTCAGCGCGTGCGCCACGCGCTGGCGAGCGACCTCGGTACGCAGGCGCCCTTCCTCGACATCACGGGTGTGCTGTTCGAGCAACTCACTGCGCCGCTGCTCTTGATCGATGAAGGTGCTGAATGGCGCCAGTAACTGCGAAAAAATCAGCGGATCTTCGGCAAATTCATTCAACAGGCGCTGGATGACCTGTTCGATACGCAGGTACAGGCTGTCGTTCTGATCGCCGTCGTGCGGGCTGCACCCCATGGCGGCACTGGCGATCTGATTGAGCAAGCGGCGTGCCGGGTGACCGGCGCAACTGAACAGGCTCTTGTCGAGCACGGCGACTTTCAGTATCGGGATCTGCAAGCGAGCGATCAGGGCCTTGAAGGCGTGGGGCACACTGCGGTCATTGCGGATGAACTCGAAAAGCAGCGCGACGAGGTTGATCACATCTTCGTCGGCCGCCTCCACCACCCGCGACTTGCCGCTCTTGACGCTGACCCGGGTCAGCAACTGTTCGAGCTGGTTGCGCAGGTCGAAATCGTCCTCGGCGCCAGGCTCCGGTACGTATTGCTGCAAATGCGACAGCAGGCGCAGCAAGTCTCGGCTGGCGATGGGTTGCGGTTGCGCACTGGCTTCAAGGGTTGGCGCTACGCTGCCGCGCACCGCCACCAGCAAGGCTTGCAGGGCGGCAAAGGCTTGCTGGCCGCTTTCGTCACAAGGCGGTTCGGCGGCCGGCGGACGCGCCGGTTGCGGGAGCTCACACGCCGCGCGGCCACCGGCACGACGGGACGGCACGCTCTGGAGTCCGGGCAGGACCCCGGTGGCAACCAGCAGTTGGTTGGCTTCGCCATACAGGTGGTCGGCATCGCTGAGCACGTATTTCTCGAAGAGCTTGAGCATGATCAGCTTGACCCGGATCTCCACCCCCAGGCTACGGCCCGCCTGCAAGAAAAACTGGCAAAGCCGTGCAGGGCCCAGAGGGTTCTCATGATCGGTCATGGGCCTGCCCAACACTTCACTCAGGCGCGCGCTCAGTTGCCCGAGCGCCAAGCCATCACGGTGGCGTACCCGACCGAGCATTGCCTCCAGTGCCACGGCCTTTTCCCGGTCATCGGCCCGGATAGCGCCGGCCACCTCATAGGACACCACAGGCACCGGGTGCAACGCACCGCTATCGGCCTGGCTCAGGTTGGCGAAGGCGGCATACAGTTGCTCCATGAACACGCGCTCGAAGTTCTTGCGCTTGAGGCGCAGGTCGCGCATGGCCTGAAAGAAAATATGCTGGTCAACCGTGCTGCGGGCCTTGTCGGCCATTTCAAACAGGGTGTCGTCGGCGTTATCGAACAGTTCCTGCAACCCCTGTTGCAACTGTTGCGCCGCTTTGTCACGCACCTGCAGCACCACCACCGGCAGACGTGCGAGCGGCGATGGCGTGGCCTGTGCCTGCTTGATAGGCACCACCTTCCCGTCATTGTGCATCCTGGCCTCCTGAAACGGCGGGTGTTGAGATGGGCAGGAACGGGGCCTGACCCGCTGGGCATTGCAAATACCCGATCACCATCAGGACGTCAAAGCTATGACGCCAATTGCAAGGCGCGAGATTATCGGCAAATCATGGACATTGCGCCAGTAAACTCTGCCCGGCGCGGTAAATGAGTGACGCGTCTGGGTTCCAGTTCACACAGCCCCTATAATCGCGGCACTTAGTCTGTGGAGCCTGTTATGCCGAACCTGCGTCTTGCCGACCTCGCCGCCGAAATAGAAGCCAACGTGCGCCGCGCACTCCTGGAAGACATCGGCAGTGGTGATATCACCGCACAGTTGATCCCGGCCGAACGGCTGGCCAAGGCCACGATCATTACCCGCGATGCGGCCGTGATTGCCGGGACCGCCTGGGTGGATACGGTCTTCCGCCAACTGGACCCCCGCGTCGCCGTGCATTGGCAGGTGGCCGACGGTGAGCGCGTCAGTCCCAACCAGCCGCTGTTTCACCTTGAAGGGCCGGCGCGCTCGCTGCTCACCGGTGAACGCAGTGCGCTGAATTTCCTGCAGATGCTGTCAGGTGTCGCCACCCGCGCCCGATACCTGGCGGATTTCGTCGCCAGCACCCAGGTCAAGCTGCTGGACACGCGCAAGACGTTGCCGGGCCTGCGTCTGGCGCAGAAGTACGCGGTGACCTGCGGCGGTTGCCACAATCATCGCATCGGGCTGTATGACGCCTTCCTGATCAAGGAAAACCATATCGCCGCGTGCGGGGGCATTGCCCAGGCCATCAGCGCGGCCCACAAAATCGCCCCCGGCAAGCCGGTGGAGATCGAAGTGGAAAGCCTGCAGGAGTTACGCGAAGCACTGGCGGCGGGTGCCGACATCATCATGCTCGATGAGCTGAGCCTGGACGACATGCGCGAAGCCGTGCGGCTGAACGCGGGCAAGGCCAGGCTGGAAGCCAGCGGCGGCATCAATGAAAGCACGCTGCTGCCCATTGCCGAGACCGGCGTGGACTACATCTCCATTGGTGCGATGACCAAGGATGTGAAGGCTGTGGATTTGTCGATGCGGCTGAGTATCTAAAGAGCCTAGGCAGTAGGAGCGAGCTTGCTCGCGAAAAACTCAACGACGCCGCGTGCACTCGGATGTCACGCGTTATCGTTAACGTTTTTCGCGAGCAAGCTCGCTCCTACCGGCAGCGTTTAGACTACGAGATTATTCATCTCGCAATACTCGTCCCATTCGACCCCCAGCACTTCGGCGGCCTCCTTGTGCAAGGCGAGGCGTGCGGCTTCGAATTCTTCCGGTGCGCAGGTGTACTTGAGGGTCAGTTCCCAAGGCTGGAGATTCTGGCTCTCCGCCTCGTCCTCGAATGCCCACTGAATCTGATCACGCTGGTCGTCAGCGCTCAGGTCCTTGATCTCGTCTTTGAGCTGCGGCGTTGCCTCGAGGTATTTGTCGAGGGCTGCTTGGTGCCGAACTTCCTGGGTCATCTCAGTCGTGGTCATGTCGTTCTCTTAGATCGAGGAATGGGGATGCATCTGGGTCATCAAGGTTGCGCAGATACGAAAGAGCAGGCGCGAATGCCGGCTCGTCTGGCCTTCAGAACCATTCTGGGATCATCTGAAAACTGTGCCTTTGAAACAGGCCTTTTGAAACGGGCCCTTGAAACATGCCAGTGAAACAGTGTTGCCTTGGTGCCCGAGACAGGAATCGAACCTGCGACCTTCGCGTTACGAGTGCGCTGCTCTACCGGCTGAGCTACACGGGCGGTGGGCTAAAGCTAGCACCGCATTGGGCATGCGGCAACCGGCTCGCTCACCACCCGCCAGACGTCATGCGCCGTTGGCGCCACAACCCTTGGCGACGTATTGCGCCTCGGCCGTGGTTGCACAGGTCCAGCCGCTGGTGGCGCTGCGCGTCAAGGTAATGGTCTTGCCCAGTACGGGCGCAGGCGCATCAAGGATTTCACAGCTGATGGAGCCGCTGCCCGTGGCGACATCTCCTGTCACATCGACCTTGCAATTGGCGGTGGGGCTCTTGCCGCCAATCAACGGCAGCGTGGGTACGGTGCCCTGGTTAATCACATCTTCGTAGCCGGCCTTCAACGCGCTGATTTCGGCCAACCCCGCCGTGAACTTGGCCTTGGCCTGGTGCTTGGTGTACATGGGCAAGCCAATCGTGGCCAAAATGCCGATGATTGCCACGACGATCAACAACTCGATCAAGGTAAAGCCTTTCTGATGCATCACTTTCACTCTCCAGAATAGAACCATGACAAGGCGCATCCTGCGCCCCGTATTGTGCAGCGGCGCCAGTGTACTCATCCCTGCGCGGCCAATCGCATACCAGAAGCACAATCTGACATTTTATCGGCCAACGCCAGCCTGCCTGTATCCGCCCGCTGGCTAAGCTGTAAATTCTTAATCTGCATGTGCGAACGCGACATGAACGACACCTCGACGATCTACGCCTGGCAGGGCATCAACCGCAACGGCCGCAGGGTGTGCGGGAAAATTTCGGGGCATGACCCTGCGTGGGTCAAGACACGACTGCGCCAGCAGGGAATCTGCCCCGAACATGTGCGCAAGCGATCGTCAGGCCTGCCACGCCTGACGGCGCCGATACTGCCGGCTGACATCGCCCTTTTCACCCGCCAACTGGCGACGCTGTTGAAGGCCGGTATCCCGCTGTTACAAGCCTTCGACATTATCGGCGAGGGCGTCGAAAACCGCACACTGCGCGAGCTGGTCAAGGGTATGAAGCAACACGTCGCCGCTGGTAACAGCCTGACTGGCACGCTGCGCCAATATCCGCGTTATTTCGATGACCTGTACTGCCACCTGATTGCCGCCGGCGAACAGGCCGGAGCCCTGGAAACGCTGCTGGAGCGCGTGGCCATTCATCTGGAAAAAAGCCAACGGCTCAAGACCAGAATCAAGAAAGCCATGACCTACCCGCTTGCCGTGCTGGTGGTGGCCGGCCTCGTCAGCGCCGTGCTGTTGATACAGGTGGTGCCGCAGTTCCAGCACCTGTTTGCCGGAGTCGACAGCCAATTGCCCGGCTTCACCCTGGGGGTCATCGCCCTCTCCGACTTTCTGCAACAGGCCTGGTGGATACTGGCGCTGGGCCTGGGCACGCTCATCGGCGGGCTGCGCCACGCCTACCGTAGTTCTGCGCGTTTTCGCTACCGGCTGGAGGCGGGTTTGTTGAAAGTCCCCCTGGCAGGCAAACTGTTGAACAAAGCTGCCGTCGCCCGCTACGCCCGCACGCTTGCAACCACCTTTGCGGCAGGTGTTCCCCTGGTGCAGGCGCTCGGCTCAGTGGCCGGCGCCGTCGGCAATGGCCCTTTCAAACAGGCAATCGAACATATGCGCCACGATGTATCCACAGGCATGCAGTTGAATCAGTCCATGGCCGCCAGCGGCCTGTTTCCAGGCATGGCGATCCAGATGACGGCCATCGGCGAAGAGTCCGGCACCCTGGACCACATGCTGGAAAGGGTCGCAAACCATTACGAGGCCGACGTAGAGAGCCTCGTCGATAACCTCACAAGCTTGATGGAACCGCTGATCATGGTGGTACTGGGGAGCATCGTCGGCGCGTTGGTGATTGCGATGTACCTGCCGGTGTTTCAACTGGGTTCGACATTTTGAGCGCGTTGTCGGGCGAGCAGCCCTGGGCGTTTGTCGGCATGGCGCTGGTGCTGGGGCTGATCGTTGGCAGCTTTCTCAATGTGCTGGTGTGGCGCCTGCCCAAGATGCTCGAGCGCGAATGGCGCGCCCAGGCCCGTGAGATCCTCGGCCTGCCCGACGCGCCGGCGGGGCCGGTCTATAACCTGATGCGCCCGAATTCCTGCTGTCCACACTGCGACCAGCCGATTCGCCCCTGGGAAAATATCCCCCTGCTCAGCTACCTGATGCTCAAGGGCCGCTGCAGCCATTGCCGTGCATCCATCAGCGCACGCTATCCGCTCACCGAACTGGCCTGTGCGCTGATATCCGCCACCGTAGCCTGGCACTTCGGCTTTGGCTGGCAGGCGGGCGCGGTGATGCTGCTGAGTTGGGGGTTGCTGGGCATGAGCCTGATCGATGTAGATCACCAACTGCTGCCGGATGCCCTCGTGCTGCCGCTGCTATGGCTGGGGCTTATCCTTAACAGTCTGGGCCTGTTCGCAACATTGCCCGATGCGTTATGGGGCGCGGTGCTGGGCTACATGAGCCTGTGGAGCGTGTTCTGGCTGTTCAAGCTGGTGACCGGCAAGGATGGCATGGGCCATGGCGACTTCAAGCTGTTGGCGCTGTTCGGTGCCTGGGGCGGCTGGCAGATACTGCCGATGACGCTGCTGATGGCGTCACTGCTCGGCGTGTTTGCCGGGTTGCTGCTGATGCGCTGGCGCAAGACGCACGTGTCGGCACCCATGCCATTTGGACCCTGCCTGGCAATTGCCGGCTGGATTGCATTGCTCTGGGGTGGTCAAATAACCGACTTCTATCTGCAGTCTGTCGGTTTCACATGACCACTCCTGTTGCAACACCCTGGATTCTCGGCCTCACAGGCGGTATCGGCAGCGGTAAAAGCGCTGCGGCCGAGCACTTCACCACGCTGGGTGTCGACCTGGTCGATGCCGATCATGCCGCCCGCTGGGTGGTCGAGCCCGGCCGGCCGGCGCTGGCGCGCATAGCCGAGCATTTCGGCAGCGCTGTGCTGCAGGCGGACGGCCAACTGGACCGCGCCGCATTGCGAACATTGATTTTTGAAGTACCCGAAGAACGTCGCTGGCTCGAGGGCCTGTTGCACCCGCTGATCGCTGACGAGATTCGCGATCACCTGGCACGCGCCCGGTCGCCCTACTCGATCCTGGTGTCACCGCTGCTGATCGAGTCCGGCCAATACCGCATGACCCAGCGCATCCTGGTGATCGACGTGCCGCAATCCCTGCAGATTCAGCGTACCCTGCAGCGCGACGGCATCAGCGAGCAACAGGTGCAGGCGATTCTCAAGGCCCAGTCGAGCCGCGAAGACCGCCTGAACCATGCCGATGACGTACTGGTCAATGACCAGGACCTTGCCTGGCTGCACGGTGAGGTCGAGCGACTGCACCACTTTTACCTTACTTTGCGTGGAGGCCGATCATGAGCCAACCCTTGACCGTCGATTGCCCAACCTGCGGTGCACCCGTGGAATGGAAACCCGACAACCTCAACCGGCCGTTCTGCTCGGACCGTTGCAAACTCATCGACCTGGGTGCCTGGGCCGCTGAAGAACACAAGATCCCGGTAGCCCCGGACGCCGAAGACGAGTTGTTTTCCGAAGACCTGCCGCCGCGCCACTAAGGCCGCATAAAGGCATATTCCTGCTGGTCGTCGAGGTTTTCCGCAAGGTATTGCAACTCGTCGGCCAAGTCTTCAAAGCTGCGAACGCCCTTGCTCTGCTGCACCACCGCGCTGAGCATGGCGCGCAGGGTCAGGCCTGGATCAAAACCGATTTCCTGCGCGGCATCCTGGCTTCTGCGCAGTTCCTGCCGTGCCCATTCGTACACACTCATGATTGGTGCTCCTGAAACTTCGCAGAGCATGGGCCTGTGCGCTCGGCGCCTTTTTGATCTGGATCAACGCGCTGAATCGTCATCCTTCCACGGCGCCGAGAGGTAGCGGGTGCGGTTGAAAGTCTCAAGCCATTCCGGGCAAAACACCACCAGGGCACTGATCACCATGCCGTTGATAAAGGCTTCGGGAAAGATGATCAGCCACAGGTAGCCGACGAAATCCTCCAGCCATTGCGGCATCGCAAATCGACCATCGAACCACAGCAACCCCAGGCCGACCAACAGACAAAGCAACGCCGACAGCGCCGCAGCGAAAAAGCCGGAACAGAAGATATACACAAAGGGGTTTCGCGATTGCGCCCGCTCCACGAGCAGCGCGCAAAGCTCAGTGATGAATACCGGAAGGCCAATCAACAACAGGCCATTGACGCCGACAGCGGCGAGGTCCTGACGCCCCAGCCATACCAACCCCAACTGCGCGGCCACCCCACCGACGATTGCGAGCGGCCAATCCAGCAACAGGGTCACCGCGGTCATGCCAATAAAGTGGTACGACACGCCCGTATCGAAATCCCGCCGCACCAGCCACAACATGAACAGCGCGAACACCGTGCCGAACAGCAAATGCTGGCGACGTCGGTCGGCAAACAGTTCGACCCAGGGCGTACGCACAATCGCCCAGATCACCAGCGGGGCATACAACAACCAGCCGATGCCGAGCGTTTGCGGCGCCAGTACCGTCGAGGCGATCACCGTTTCACCTGCCTCAGCGACTCGCGACCTTTCATGGGCCTGGCTGCGTCGATCCTGCGCATAAACGTCTTGTGTCCAGAGTCATTGCCGGATAGTCAGTCTACATCGCCAACGTTCGGGTTGCCGAGTAAACCGTTTAGAAGCTGGCACGGAAAAAACAGGCACTGCAGTGCGCTGTTGATCGATAGAGAAACTAATACCAGCCGTAGTATTACTGCATTGCAGCCGCTGTCCCCTTCAAATAAAACCTTGAGGTCTTTTAAACCAATCGAAGGAGCAGGAAAACAAGACCTCTTGTGAGTACTGGGCGCATCTATGACAGACAGCATTACTTACCCGCTTTTGATCGATAAGCACGTGCTAGCGAGTGACCGCGGCGCACCGAAACTTGATACGACTTTAAAAAACACACTGATGAGACGAACACCGGTACGCACCTCGCTCATTTATATCAACGCGGCATTGATTATTGCACTCGCCATGACCGCACTGCTGCTCGAAGAAAATGGCGCGGTTGATCTGCCCTGGTACGCCAAAGCCTTAAGCATGATCATCCTGGGATTGGTTTACGCTCACTTTACCGAGCTGCAACATGAACTGCTGCATGGGCACGCCTTTAAATCACAACAATTGAACCGGGGATTGGGATTTATCTGTGGCCTGTTCATGCTCAACTCTTTTTCCCACTATAAATATCATCATCTTCGCCATCACCGGCATCTGGGGCACTCCACAAAACAGTGAGTTTTTCAATTACCCGGAAAAAGGCATGGACAGCCCCTGGAAGTTGGCAAGTGCCGCCATCAATCCAGGCAGATTCATGCGCGTGGGCGCGCTCATGTTTAAAAGCATCACCGGAGCAACACTGCAGGATATAGAAGACAGCAAAGCGCAAAAGCAGACGAGACAGGAATATTGTGCGTATTTGTTCATCGTCGCTGCGGCGGTCGCTTTCACTTTATTGACCGGCTCATGGTTTTTGGTACTGGCCTGGCTCATCCCAATGGTGCTGATCGCCGAGCCCGCCCACTACCTGATCGAACTACCGGAGCATTTCGGCCTGGATGCCTACACCGAACCGAACTTCAACAGGAACACCCGAAGCATCGAGGCATCCTGGCTGGCCCGTTGGTATACAAACGCAAACAACCTGCACACCGCCCACCACAGTCTGGCGAGCGTACCCATGGGGCGTTGCCAGACGCTACATGACTGCTCTCGTGCCAGCATGGAGGTGATCGAGCCGGATTATTGGACGTTTTATCGCAAGGTCATGTCCGGCGAGCTCAAGCCATTCAACCGCGCCGGTCAATGACCGTCCGCCATGGCTGACGGCGTTGCTTCAAGCACAGGTTATTTTCGATATCCGAAGACATAGATCATCCCTGCGCTCGCCAGGATTACGCCGACGACTTCAAGTGTGCTGGGCACTTCGCAAAGGACGAAGATTCCCAGCACACTGGCGATGCACGGGACCAGCCCACCGAAAATGGAGCCGCGTGTCGCCCCCAGCACGGTCACCGCCTTGGTATAGAACAGCAGCGCGACAATGGCGGCAAACACGCCTTGAAACAGTCCCTGGAACACGATTTCGGACAACGGAGCAGCAAGAATGCCCGGTGTTCCCCAAAGAACATACAGAGGCAGGTACAGCAGCATGGATACTACGGATACCAGCGCTGTCGCCTGAAAGGCATCGACATCCCACGCGCGCGAAGCAATGGTATAAACCCCCCATAACGCGCCGGCTGCAATAAACAACAGATCCCCCAGCCAGACCTGCCCTCCACTGTCCGTCATACTCCGCCAGCCCGAGAGCATTGCCCCCGCCATGACCACCAGAATTCCGATGAGAACGGCTTTCGCTGGGCGGTCGCGCAGTATGAACCAGCCTCCGAGAGTGGAAACCGCAATCATCGCACTGGGAATAAGCACACCGGCATGTCCGGCGGGCGCATAAGCCAGTCCGATGATGCCAAGCAGTACGTGGGGAATACCCTGGCCCACCGTAAGAACCAGCGTCTTCGGCAAACCGAGGGTCCCGGTTCCTTTTTTCAGGACAAAAGGCAGCAGGATCAGCCCGGCCACCATGAAACGCAGGGCGGCTATGTCATAAGCCGACAGCGTTTTTTGCACACCAAAACGGGAAAGGACAGGCCAGGCGCCCCAGATGAGCGCTGACAGGAGCCCAAAGCAGACGGCGACGTAAAGTGTTTTTCGATCGACTGCATGCACGCTGCTCATGGCCTGTCCTTTCTCACTCACGCTGACTTTATGGAACGATCGGGTGCTGCGCTTTCAACCACATGCAGACCGTGGGTGAAATTCGAAAAGCGGTAAGGGTTCATCGGGTCATCACATCCGGCTTCAATCAGAATGCGTTGGCCCAGTCCGAGCGCCTGCGCCTGGTCGATCAAGACTTCAGTCATGATCTGATCCGCCAACGAAACGCCGGTGCTGTCGAAAATGGTTGGCTTCATCTGGTAATGCGCATAGTCCTGCGGCGCTTTGACGATCCTGTGTAATTCAGGACCGATGCAACCGTATTCCTCTTCAGTCAATTGCTGACACTCACCCTCGTTCAACGCCTGTTCCAGATAATCAGGCACCAGGAACGAGCTTTTCAGCAATTGCGTCGATAGCTCATATTTTCTGGGTGTGTCGGCCCCTACGGCATTGATATGCACATGCGGCTTCATGCCGCCCGCGTGGACAACCGGCCCGGCATCAAGCCCGATGGAGGTCGCCACGCAAATGATGTCGGACTCGGCCAGAACCCTTTCCTTGGAAACAATGGTCGGGGTGATGCCCAAGGCGGCGACGCGCTTGGCGAACGTAGCCTCTACGTTCGGATCTATGTCGTGTACCAAGACCGCATCAAAATCATAGATTCGACTCAGCGCATGGGCCTGGGTCACGGCCATGGCGCCTGCGCCAATCAGCCCCAGAGTTTTACTTTCAGGGTGAGCCAGCAATTTTGACGCAACGGCCGATGACGCACCCGTCCGCACCGCTGTCGCGAATACGCCGTCAACTACAGCGATAAGGTGACCGTCCCTGACGTCGTATAAGGAGTTGGTCGCCATGACCGTCGGCATGCCACGATTGAAGGGATTGCCCGGGTGGTAGCCAACCACTTTGAGCGCAACGTTCTTATCGCGTCGGTAAGCAGGCATGAATTCAATCAGGCCCATTTCCGGCGTTTCATAGACAAACCCGGTACGCGGCTGGATCTCCACTTCACCATTGCCAAAAAGCGTAAGCGCCTGACGTAACCTGGCAATCGTTTCGTCCATTAAGGTGTCGAGGCCGACTGCGGCGGCGATTTGACCGATATTTTCCTCCGAGAGGATAATGGTTGCTCGTTGTGCCACGGTGTCGCTCCTATAGGTTTGGAAAGTTGATTCAGAATCAGGCGGGCGCCAAATGCTGTTTATTTATTGATTCGACGAAACCGCCGAACGTTATTTTTAAATAGAGGAATGTGCGTGTACGGCATGAATACCCGCACACTGTTGACACAATTTGCTTCGGGCGATCACGGAGATGAGTCAAAGGCTATTTAATCAAGCCTACGTCTGTTTCAAAAAATACGAGACTCTTGGAACAGAGTCGATGGAGTATTTCTTCAGGGGGTATTAGATTTACTAAAGGGCAAACAGCAGCGAACCGGGTGGCTAATAGTCTGCGCTGCGGCCCAAGTTTTACAAGCTTCTTAGCGAACCGGCGAGTGAATGGGTCAACCAGGCTTCAAACTTGTCCAGTGCCTGCATTTTCTGAGAGTACTCAGGTTTCAGAAAGGTATAGCAATTATCGCCGGAAAAGCGAGTGCCCAAGACTTTTTCCAACTGACCGCTGCGTAACTCATGTTCGACCAGGATGGATTCTATTAACGCCAATCCTTGTCCATGAATGGCCGCCGTTAACGCCATATGCCCCTCGGTAAAGATCAACGCAGTCTTGCTGAGGTCCAGGGATAAACCTAGCTCACTGAAGACGCCCCTCCAGCTTTTATGAAGTTTCCTGTGGTCTTCAGTTTTTGATTCGTAACTGATTAACTTGTGATCATACAGATCGGCGTAATGATTGATCGCCGGTGATTTATTTATATAGGCAGGGCTTCCAACAATAATAATATCCGAACAGCCGAGCACCGTGCTGTTGGGTGGAGGATTCTCACCCTTGCCGAACCTGATGGACGCATCGATACCATCGCTGCGAAAACTCCTCACTTCGCAAGACGCATCAATCACAACATTGAGATCCACATGTTGTTCGTAAAACTTGTTTAAATTTGGAATGAGCCACTTAACGGCAAATGAAGGCGGGGCGGAGATAGAAAGAGTGGTCCTTTGAGTCCCGATAATTTCTTCGGCGACAGCGGCCAATTCGCCCAGTGCTTTCTGCGCAACGCCAGCGAGCCGCTGTCCGGCGTCAGTCAGCGTCAGGCCCTTGGCATCCCTAATGAACAGTGGGCAGTTTACGTAGTTTTCAAGGTTCTTGATCTGCTGGCTGGCGGCCCCTTGAGTGACGCACAGCTCCACTGCGGCCTTAGTTACACTTAAATGCCGGGAGACTGCTTCAAACGCTTTTACAGCATTAAGTGGCGGGGTCTTCATGGGGCGCTTCTTATCTATCCATAGAAAATTCACTGTTTCGACTCTAACCCAAGCCGCCTGTGTTGCCTAGACTTACCCAAATTCACTTGATAGCAAACGCCTGGAAGCCGTTATGCGATATTCGTGGCAGTCTTTTATCTCTCATGCAACTTAGCGCACTGTTTAAGTGCATGATGTAACGCCTGAAAACTTGCGCCAATGCGCCGCACCATCGCCGCGCAGCTGGGACATCGCCTCCCAGACGTCTCCAGTGTCGTAGCGAGTCTTCCTGCGGTCATCATTTGAACGCTAAGCTAGGCAGATGGATGACTCAGATTATTTGCGCTTGCTCACCGTAGCAGCCGAACAAGCCAACGCATTCCTGTCCAATGCCCGCAAATGGGAGCGTGAGCGTTGGGTCTGCCAGCGCCTGCTGCAAGGCTTGAACGTGCCCTATCGCGCCGAAGAATTCCACGCCGCAGGCACCGAGCCGCCGGACGTGCTGTTTCGCGACGCCAGTTTTGAAGTGTTCTTTGTATTGGACGAAGGCCGCCGCCTGAACGACGAATGGCGCGACGAATTGCTGCGCAGGCGCAGCGCTTTCTCCTTAAGCCAACTGGTGCGTCGCGAAGCCAAGCCAAGACGCATTCCCGCCCATGAGTTCCTGTTGCGCCTGGCACCGACACTGCGCAAGAAAGCGCACAACTACAAGGAACGCGGCATGGACCTGGGGGAGCTGGACCTCATCGCCTTCGCCAGCCTCAAGCGCGAAGTGCTGGACCTCAACAGCCACTTTCCGCCGCCCACCGAATATCTGCGCCAGGGCTGGCGCTCCCTGTCACTGGTGGGGCCGACCTTTGCGCGGGTGCTGTTCGCTCATCCGGACGCGCCGGATTTCTTGCGCAACAACCTGGGCCGCAGCATAGTGTTCGATGTGGGCATCAGCCTTTGATCCACAGGCTGTAACGTGACGCCCTTTTGCAACGTCTACCTGACGAGGCCTTTATGAGCAGCCGCCTGAAACCCGATGACCAACAGCATGTCGAAGAGTACCTGCAACTCTCCCAGCACAGAGTCGAGCGCAAGCCTTTCAGGCCGTGGCTGCTCCTTGGTGTGGTGCTGGTGGTGGTGATCGGGCTCGGTTTGCTGAGCCGCCTTTTGAGTTACCTGACGCTATGAGCTGCCTGGCGCTCGCGGGGGTAACTGCTCCGATTTCTTTTAGCCTTGCGAGATATCCCCATGACCCATCGTATTATTGTCGTCGGCGGCGGTGCCGGCGGCCTGGAGCTGGCGACCCGCCTGGGTAAGACCCTGGGCAAACGCGGCAAAGCCAGCATCACGCTGGTGGACGCCAACCTGACGCATATCTGGAAGCCGTTGCTGCACGAAGTGGCGGCCGGCTCGCTGAACTCTTCGGAAGACGAACTCAATTACGTCGCCCAGGCAAAATGGAACCACTTCGAGTTTCAACTGGGGCGTATGAGCGGGCTTGACCGCGAACAAAAGAAAATCCAACTGGCCGCCACCCTCGACGAAGAAGGCCGGGAACTGGTGCCTGCGCGCGTCCTGGGCTACGACAGCCTGGTCATTGCAGTGGGCAGCACCACGAACGATTTCGGCACCGAGGGCGCCGCGCAACATTGCCTGTTCCTCGACACCCGTAAACAGGCCGAGCGCTTTCATCAGCAGTTGCTCAACCATTACCTGCGCGCCCACGCCGGGCAGACCGACACGGTCGAACAAATCAGCGTCGCCATCGTCGGCGCCGGCGCCACCGGTGTTGAACTGGCCGCCGAACTGCATAACGCCGCCCATGAGCTGGCGGCGTATGGCCTGGACCGCATCAAGCCGGAAAACATGCACATCACCCTGATCGAAGCCGGCCCACGGGTATTGCCCGCGCTGCCGGAGCGGATTGGCGGGCCGGTGCACAAGACTCTGGAGAAACTCGGAGTGACCGTGCTGACCAACTCGGCCGTCAGCGAAGTGACCGCCGACGCGCTGATCACCAGCAGCGGCCAGGTGATTCCGGCCAGCCTCAAAGTCTGGGCTGCCGGGATCCGCGCACCGGGTTTTCTCAAGGACATCGATGGCCTGGAGACCAACCGCATCAACCAGCTGCAGGTGTTGCCGACGCTGCAGACCACCCGCGACGAAAACATCTTTGCCTTTGGCGATTGCGCCGCCTGCCCGCAACCAGGCACCGACCGCAATGTGCCGCCACGCGCGCAAGCCGCTCACCAACAGGCTTCATTGCTCGCCAAGTCGCTGAAGCTGCGGATTGAAGGCAAGGAGCTGCCGACCTACACATACACCGACTACGGCTCGCTGATCTCGCTGTCGCGCTTTTCCGCCGTGGGTAACTTGATGGGTAACCTGACCGGCAGTGTGATGCTCGAGGGCTGGCTGGCGCGGATGTTCTACGTGTCGCTGTACCGTATGCACCAGATGGCGCTGTATGGCTTTTTCCGCACGGCGATGCTGATGCTGGGCAGCAAGATCGGACGCGGGACTGAGCCGCGCCTGAAACTGCACTGACAAGATAAAACAATGGGGTAGGAGCGAGCTTGCTCGCGAAAAACGTCAACGATAACGCGTGTTTCCTGAATGAACGCGGTGCCTGTGAGTTTTTCGCGAGCAAGCTCGCTCCTACAGACGGCGGTGAAGCCCCCACCTACCTCGCGCAAAATCGCCATCCGGACCAGCCTCTGGCAAGACGCGCCTGGTTATGTAAGGCTTTTTTCGAAGTAAACGCGATCGAAACCATACTCCGTGCGCTCAGCTACTTTTACATAACCAAGCTTGGGATATATCAAGAGGTTGTCTGCCATCTTCGCATTGGTATAGAGATGAACGGCGTTCACACCGCGCGCGCTGGCGGCTTTTTCACAAAAGCTGATCAGCGCCCTTCCAACCCCCCGCCCGGCTGCGCTCGGGAGGACTGCCACGTTTTCCAATAGGCAATATCCGTCCTTGACGTAGAACACAATAAAGCCCTGAAATCTGGCTTGATCGTCAAGCGCAACATAGACCAATCCGGACACTATCTGCGTGATGAAATCGGCGATCATCGGGGCTGGCTTGCGCCCGATCACGGGCACATAACGCGCGTAGGCTTGTTCAGCGCAATGTCTGATCTCGAACTCATCACTTGCTTCGGCTAACCGGATCATATCGCTGTCCTTAAGGCGCTCTATACCGCCAAGCTGTTATCTGCAACTTCCCACCCTGGATGCTTCCCTTCAAAACACTGGACGCTTTGAAAAAGAATTACGCAGCCCATCACTCCATTGGCGGGCAAGTCATGGCTCGCCTAGCTGAACAATCGTTTTACCAAAATTACGTCCCTTGAGTTGGTCAACCAAGGCTTGCGGCGCTGTATGCAACCCATGGGTAATCTGCTCGCGATAACTCAACTTGCCGTCGGTGATCCACTGGACCGCCTCCTCGAGAAAATCTGCCATTTGCTCTTCAGCGTATTCCGTCTGGATGAAACCGCGCAGGGTAAGGCTCTTGCTCATTATCTGCGCCATCGTATTGGATAGACGATCAATGCTTTCCTGAGCGCCGGACGGTTTCTCGTATTGAGAAATAATCCCGCAGACAGGAACGCGAGCGTAAGTATTCAAGAGCGGCAGTACAGCATCCCAGATTTTTCCGCCGACGCTTTCAAAGTACACATCAATGCCGTCCGGGCAGGCGTTGGCCAGTTGTTCTGCAAAGTCCGGCGCGTTGTAATCGGCGACTGCATCGAAATGCAGCTCGTCCTTCAAGTAGGCGAGCTTTTTCGCACCGGTAGTAATGCCTACCGCTCGAGCGCCACGCAGGCGGGCGATTTGTCCGACCATAGAGCCAACCGCGCCGCTCGCAGCAGCAACCACTACGGTTTCACCTGGATTGGGCTTGCCAATGTTGCGCAAACCCGCATAGGCCGTGAAACCTGTCATTCCCAGTACGCCCAATGCGGTGGAAGGCGGTGCCAGGTCTGGATCAAGTTGACGCAGGTCGCTGCCATCTGAAATGGCAAAGCGTTTCCACCCGGAAAAAGCCAATACCCACGCACCGACTGGCCAATCGGGATGATGGGACTCCCTCACCCGGGACACCGTGGCGCCGACGATGACCTGGTCGATCTCGATAGGCTCGTTATAGGATTTTTCCGCCCTCATCCACCAGCGCATATAGGGGTCAATGGAGAGGTAAATGGTCTCCAGCAGAACTTCGCGCTCGCCTGGTATGGGTACTGCGACATCTTCAAGGCGAAGGTCGGATGGCTTCAGGTCCCCATCCGGGCGCGCCGCCAGCACGACCTGCTGATTCGATAGCGTTGTCATTACATTTCTCCCGCTCAGGTTGACCAAATGATCCGGTGGGCAGCTTTCGCCGCACTCACATACATAATGTATGTGATTAATGTATTAACATACACACTGCATGTCAATGTACCCGTGATTGATAAGGAGAGCCTGATGGCGCGACAAAAACGTGCGGAGATGATTGCGTCAACACGCAGCAAGTTGATCGCTGCAGCCCGCAAAGCCTTTGCAGAAAAGGGCTACGCCGAGACCGCCATGGAGGATCTGACAGCGGATGCCGAACTGACACGCGGTGCGCTCTACCACCACTTCGGCGGTAAGAAAGGCCTGCTGGAAGCCGTTATTGCCCAGATAGACGAAGAGTCCTCTGCGCACCTGCGTGCAGTTGTAGAACAGGCCAGTACGCCTTGGGAGGGGTTCGTCGAGGAAAGTGTCGAATGGATCAAGCTGGCACTTAACCCGGAAATTCAACGTATCGTTCTGCTGGATGGCCCTGCGGTTCTTGGCGATCCGGCGCGGACGGCCAGCCAGAGCGCCTGCCTGGCCAGCACTATGCGTAGCATTCAAGCGTTGATCGACCAGAACGTCGTCAAACCGGTAGATGCACAGGCGACTGCCTATCTGGTCAATGGTGCAGCGTTGAACGCTTCTCTGTGGATCGCTGGCGCGGCGGATCCACACAAGGCATCGACACAGGCAATCGCCAGCTTTCGTATCTTGCTATCGGGGCTGCTGCGATAGCGTTTGGCGAGCAAGCATCACAGGTAGTTCTCCTGGCGTAATCGGGGGCGAGTCGAATCGTCGCATCGCCCCTCCCACAGTGTTTCAATCGGTCCTGAGTTTCGCGCAGGCAAAAAAAATCCCCGTATCTTTCGATACGAGGATTTTTAATATGGTCGGGGTAGGGGGATTCGAACTCCCGACATCCTGCTCCCAAAGCAGGCGCGCTACCGGACTGCGCTATACCCCGGTAATAAAAAGGCGACCTTTCAGTCGCCTTCTTCGATCAGCGCTTTTGGCCTCTGATCTTAAGATCTGATTCCAGCGTAAACTGGTCTCAAAAATGGTGGGTCGTGTGGGATTCGAACCTACGACCAATTGGTTAAAAGCCAACTGCTCTACCAACTGAGCTAACGACCCAAATATGGTCGGGGTAGGGGGATTCGAACTCCCGACATCCTGCTCCCAAAGCAGGCGCGCTACCGGACTGCGCTATACCCCGGTTTGAAATTGGCTCCGTGACCAGGACTCGAACCTGGGACCCAATGATTAACAGTCATTTGCTCTACCGACTGAGCTATCACGGAACTAAATATTTCAAAGTACAACATATTTCAAACTACAACATTTACCGCTGTGTAGCTTCTCTTCGACCCTGTCCGTATCGCTACGTTAGCGTCTCTGAGGCGCGCTATTCTACAATCTTAAAAACCCCTGTCAACCCTTTAAATTGCTTTTAAGACAATGATTTGCGCTTCTTTCTGATTTCTTCTTGGGGAGAAGAAACCCGTGGGCTGACGTTGCTGCGGGGCGCACTTTACAAGCCTTTGCCTTACAGTTCAACGCCCTATCGAAAAAAAAGGCCCCGCAATGCGGGGCCTCCTCTTATCGCACTGGCCGCAGGGCTTAATGGAAGACGATTTCGTCGTTCTCCACCGTCGCCTCGACGCTGGTGCCCGGCATAAAGCTGCCCGACAGGATCAGCTGTGCCAGCGGGTTCTCGATCCAGCGCTGGATCGCACGCTTCAACGGCCGCGCGCCGTATACCGGGTCGTAGCCCACCGCAATCAGCTTGTCCAACGCCTCGCTGCTCAGCTCCAGGGCCAGCTCGCGCTCGGCCAGACGTGCACGCAGGCGTCCCAACTGGATCTCGGTAATGCCGGCTATCTGATCCCGCGCCAACGGCTCGAAGATCACCACTTCGTCCACCCGGTTGATAAATTCCGGCCGGAAGTGGGTGGTCAGCGCGTCCATGACAGCGGCCCGCTGTGCCTCGCGATCGCCCACCAGCTCCTGGATCTGCGACGAGCCCAGGTTGGAGGTCATCACGATCACCGTGTTGCGAAAATCCACCGTGCGTCCGTGGCTGTCGGTCAGGCGACCATCCTCCAGCACTTGCAGCAGGATGTTGAACACATCCGGGTGCGCCTTCTCGACCTCATCCAGCAGGATCACCGAGTAGGGCTTGCGCCGTACGGCTTCGGTCAGGTAACCGCCCTCCTCATAGCCCACGTAGCCTGGTGGGGCGCCGATCAGGCGAGCCACCGAGTGTTTCTCCATGAACTCGGACATGTCGATGCGCACCATGGCCTCTTCGGTATCGAACAGAAATTCAGCCAGGGCTTTGCACAGCTCGGTCTTACCCACGCCGGTAGGCCCAAGGAACATGAACGAACCACTCGGGCGATTCGGGTCGGACAACCCGGCGCGGGAACGCCGCACCGCGTTGGACACCGCCACCACGGCCTCTTCCTGACCGATCACACGCTGATGCAGCAGGCTTTCCATCTTCAGCAGCTTGTCGCGTTCGCCTTCAAGCATCTTCGACACCGGAATACCGGTCCACTTGGAGACCACCTCGGCAATTTCTTCCTCGGTCACCTTGCTGCGCAGCAACTGATTCTCGCTGTGTCCATGCTGGTCGACCATCTGCAGGCTGCGTTCCAGGTCCGGGATTACCCCGTACTGCAACTCGGCCATGCGGTTCAGGTCGCCTTTACGGCGCGCGGCCTCCAGTTCCTGGCGCGATTGCTCGATCTTCTGCTGGATTTGCGCAGAGCCCTGCACCTCGGCTTTTTCCGAGGTCCAGATTTCCTCGAGGTCCGAATACTCGCGTTCCAGACGCACGATTTCTTCCTGGAGTTTCTCCAGGCGTTTCTTCGCCGCGTCATCCTCTTCTTTTTTCAACGCCTGGGATTCGACCTTCAGTTGAATCAGGCGGCGGTCCAGGCGGTCGAGCACTTCCGGCTTGGAATCGATCTCCATACGGATGCGGCTGGCCGCTTCGTCGATCAGGTCGATGGCCTTGTCGGGCAACTGGCGATCAGTGATATAGCGATGGCTCAGCTTGGCCGCCGCAATGATTGCACCGTCGGTAATCGCGACTTTATGGTGAACTTCATAGCGCTCTTTCAGGCCACGCAGGATGGCGATAGTGTCTTCTTCGCTGGGCTCTTCCACCAGGACCTTCTGGAAACGTCGCTCAAGCGCCGCATCCTTTTCTATGTACTGGCGGTACTCGTTAAGCGTGGTCGCACCGACGCAATGCAACTCGCCTCGCGCCAGGGCAGGCTTGAGCATGTTGCCGGCATCCATGGAGCCCTCGCCCTTGCCCGCGCCGACCATGGTGTGCAGTTCGTCGATAAACAGAATGATCTGCCCTTCCTGCTTGGACAATTCATTAAGCAGGGATTTCAGGCGCTCTTCGAACTCGCCACGGAACTTGGCGCCGGCGATCAACGAGCCCATGTCCAGGGACAGCAGGCGCTTGCCCTTGAGCCCGTCCGGCACTTCACCATTGATAATGCGCTGGGCCAGGCCCTCGGCGATGGCGGTTTTACCCACGCCAGGCTCACCGATCAGCACCGGGTTGTTCTTGGTGCGACGCTGCAGCACTTGGATAGTGCGACGGATTTCGTCGTCACGGCCGATGACCGGGTCAAGCTTGCCCTCTTCGGCGCGCTTGGTCAGGTCAACGGTGTATTTATCCAGGGCCTGGCGCGACTCCTCATGATTGGGGTCATTCACTGCCTCGCCGCCACGCAGGTTGTTGATGGCGTTTTCCAGGGCTTTCTTGCTTACGCCCTGGCCCAGCAACAACTTGCCGAGCTTGCTGTTGTCGTCCATGGCGGCGAGCAGCACCAGTTCGCTGGAGATGAACTGGTCACCTTTTTGCTGGGCCAGGCGGTCGGCCTGATTCAGCAGCCGCGCCAGGTCCTGCGACATATTCACGTCGCCGGTGGGATTCTGGATTTTCGGCAGTTGGTCGAGCTCTTTGCTCAACTCCTTGCGCAGGCTGTTGACGTCAAAGCCCACCTGCATCAACAAGGGTTTGATAGAACCACCTTGCTGCTCGAGGAGCGCCTGCATCAAGTGCGCCGGTTCAATCGCCGGGTGGTCGAGACCGACGGCCAGGGACTGGGAGTCCGATAAGGCCAACTGCAATTTGCTGGTTAAACGATCAATACGCATTAGTCACCTTCCTTTTGAGCAGGCCGGAGCTATGAACAAACACATCCTGAATGAAGAAACCTGCCAGATACCCCTATAGATGGGGTGGATTCTGCGGGATTCAAGCAGTGGATGGTTGATACAGATCAGGACAGTCTAGCGGTCAAGCCAGACAAGGGAGGCGAATCGGCCCGTACGCGGGCTGCGTCGATAGGAAAAGAAACGCGGGTCGGTCACGGTGCAGTAGCCGCCACCGTAGACAGCGGTAACACCCTGCGCGGCGAGGCGCAGGCGTGCAAGTTGATAGATGTCGGCCATGAACTTGCCGGGATTACGGCTGGGAACAAAGGCTTGGGCAGTTGCCGGCAGTTGCTGCATGAACGCTTCACGCACCTCGGGACCGACTTCAAAGGCCTGCGGGCCGATGGCCGGACCGAGCCAGACCAGAACGTCGGCGGGCGGGCTCTCAAGGCTTTCGAACGCCGCCTCCAGCACCCCTGCCGCCAACCCACGCCAACCGGCATGAGCCGCCGCAACACGGGTGCCTGCTCGATTGCAGAACAATGCAGGCAGGCAATCGGCCGTCATGGCGGTGCAGGCGATGCCCGGTGTGCTGGTCCAACTGCCATCGGCTTCGGCGATCCGGCCCGGATCGGCCTCGACCACCGTGGTGCCGTGGACCTGGCGCAACCAGGCCGGCTGGATATCGAACGCTGCGGTAAGGCGACGACGATTTTCCAGGACGGCCTCAAGGCTGTCCTCCACATGGTCGCCCAGGTTGAGGCTGTCGAACGGCGCCACACTGACGCCGCCCGCACGGGTGGTGACGCAGGCTTTGACCTGAGACGGCGCAGGCCAGTCAGGAATCAGCCAGTCACTCATCCGACAAACGCCTCGCGATCCTGCTTGAGCAGCGACAACAGCCAGACCAGATCGTCCGGAAGCGGCGATTCCCAGCTCATGCGCTGACCGCTCGTCGGATGATCCAGCTCCAGGAAGCGTGCATGCAGTGCCTGGCGCGGGAACGTCTTGAGCGATTCGACCATGGTCTGGCTGGCCGCAGGCGGAATGCGGAAGCGACCACCGTAGGCCGGATCGCCGACCAACGGGAAGTTGATGTGGGCCATGTGCACGCGGATCTGGTGAGTTCGACCGGTTTCCAGCTTGACCCGCACATGGGTGTGGGAACGGAAACGCTCCAGCACGCGATAGTGGCTGACGGCCTGCTTGCCGCCCTCCATCACCGCCATGCGCTGGCGCTGCTGGCCGTGGCGACCAATGGGTGCATTGATCTTGCCACCGGCCACCACGACGCCGATCACGATGCATTCGTAGATCCGGCTGACGCTGCGACTCTGCAATTGAGTAACAAGTTGCGTCTGCGCCTGAATGGTCTTGGCCACCACCATCAAGCCGGTGGTGTCCTTGTCCAGACGGTGCACGATGCCGCAGCGCGGCACGTTGATGATGTCCGGCACGTGGTGCAACAGGGCATTGAGCAAGGTGCCATCAGCGTGCCCGGCCGCCGGGTGAACCACCAGGCCTGCGGGTTTGTTGATGACCAGGATGTCATCGTCTTCATAGACGATATCCAGCTCGATGTCCTGGGCGACCCATTCTCCCTGGGCTTCCTGCTCGGCAGTCAGCTCAAGAATCGCACCGCCATGCACTGTGTCTCGCGGGCGGATAACCGCTCCATCCACAGTCAGGCGGCCGTCTTTGATCCAGGCGGAAAGGCGCGAGCGCGAGTGCTCAGCGAATAATTGTGCGGCGACTTGATCGAGGCGTTGGCCGCCCAATTCGGACGGCACCTCTGCGCGAAGTTCAATTTTATCGGACATGCTCAGACTAGGCGTGGCACAGCCTTTGGTTTCGGCTGCGCGCTTGTGGTTAAATACGGCGTCTTTTGCCCCGAGGCTTTCAACGGGGCGCTCATCATAACAGGACGGCCCCGCCCAAGACAGCGGCCGTCATAGGGACGCAAGCCGCCATGCAAGTGAAACACCTGCTGCTGATCGCCATCCTCGCCATGACTGCTGCTTGCTCGTCAACCAAGGACGTCGTCGACGAAAACCTGAGCGAAGTCGAGCTTTACCAGCAAGCTCAGACAGACCTGGATAACAATAGCTACACCAGCGCCACCGCTAAGCTCAAGGCACTGGAGTCGCGGTATCCGTTCGGACGCTATGCCGATCAGGCCCAGCTCGAGCTGATCTACGCCAACTATAAGAACGCCGAGCCGGAAGCTGCCAAGTCCGCTGCCGAGCGTTTTATCCGCCTGCATCCGCAGCATCCGAACGTGGACTACGCCTACTACATGAAGGGCCTGACCTCGTTCGACCAGGACGTTGGCCTGCTGGCGCGCTTCCTGCCGCTGGACATGACCAAGCGCGACCCGGGCGCGGCACGCGACTCCTACAACGAGTTCGCCCAGCTGACCAGCCGCTACCCGAACAGCCGCTACTCGCCGGACGCCAAGCAGCGCATGATCTACCTGCGCAACCTGCTGGCTTCCTACGAGATCCACGTGGCCCATTACTACCTGACCCGTCAGGCGTACGTGGCCGCTGCCAACCGTGGCCGCTATGTGGTGGAGAACTTCCAGGAGACCCCTTCCGTGGGTGACGGCCTGGCCGTGATGACCGAGGCTTACCAGCGCTTGCACCTGGATCAGCTGGCGACCACCAGCCTGGAAACCCTGAAGCTCAACTACCCGGACCACCCGAGCCTGAAAGACGGCCAGTTCGTGCCTCAGGTTGACGAAGCCGACAACCGTTCGTGGCTGAGCAAGTACACCCTGGGCCTGATCGAGTCCCGTCCGCCGCTGCCGCCAGGCGAAACACGCGCCAACCAGGACGTGATCAAGCAGTACCAGGATGCCAAGGACGCGATTCCTTCGGACCTCAAGCCGCACGACGAGAACGGCGACGTGATCGAAGAAGAAGAGCCGCAAGCCCTGGGTAACAACCAGGACCGCTCGTGGTTCAGCTACATGACCTTCGGCGTGTTCGACTGACCGTTCGACGCAACGCAAAAAGGGAGCTCTCAGGAGCTCCCTTTTTCATGGGCGAGTATTTATTGCGCTGTGCGCCCATGGCCACCTTGGCTAAACTGGCGCATTCCTTATCGAGAAACTGCCCATCATGCTTCGTCTATTGTTCTGGATCGCCGTCATTGCCGCCGCGGTATGGCTCTGGCGCAAATTCAAAAACCCTGCCGCCAGGCAACCGCGCACCGGCGAACCCAATGCCGCCTTGATGGTGCGTTGCGCCCATTGCGGCGTGCACGTGCCGCAGGATCGGGCGCTGAGCTCGGGCCAGCAATGGTATTGCACCCAGGCGCATCTGCAGCAGGGGCCGAAGTCTATCCAGCGCTGACTCGACCGGCGGGCGCGTAAGGTGCAGGGTCGATGATCGGCGCATGCCCCAGCAGCAAGTCGGCAAATAGCTGGCAGGACGCCGGGGCAAGCACCAGGCCATTGCGGTAATGCCCGCAATTGAGCCACAAGCCGTTGAAGCCGGGTACCTCGCCGATATACGGGATACCTTCCGGCGAGCCGGGCCGCAACCCCGCCCAGTGCCCCACCACCTCGGCGTCCGCCAGGGCGGGAAGCAGTTCCACCGCCGAGGCCTTGAGACTTTCCAGCGCGCTTATCGTCGGCGTTTTGTCGAATCCCTCATGCTCCAGGGTGCTGCCAATCAAAATATGCCCATCCCGCCGCGGGATCGCATAGCGCCCTTTAGCCAGGACCATGCTCGACAAGAAGTCAGACGCGCATTTGTAGAGGATCATCTGGCCCTTGACCGGCTCAACAGGCAGTGCCAAGCCCAGTTTTCCCAGCAAATCCCCGCTCCAGGCACCCGCTGCGAGCACGACCTGATCACCCGTCATGGCGCCAGCGCTCGTATTCACGCCGACCACGGTGTCGCCCTGCAAAATAAAGCCATCGACTTCGCACTGCTCGTAAATCGTCACATCGGGCAGCGCCGACAACGCCGCCTTGAGGGATTTGACCAGGCGCGGGTTGCGCACATTGGCCACATCGGCCATGAAGATCGCCTGCGAATATCCGCCGCCCAGCGCCGGAACGGCATCATGGGCCGCCGATACGTCCACTTTGCTCAAGGGCCTGCCCTCACGCGCAGCCCAGGCCAGGGCATCGGCTTCGTCATCCAGGTCGAGCCAATACAGACCTGTGGTGTGAACCTCGGGATCGACGCCGGTCGCAGCGAACAGCCGTTGTGCCAGTTGCGGGTAGAAATCCTGGGACCAATGGGCCAAGGCGGTCACCGCCGGGCTATAGCGCCATGGATACAACGGCGAAACAATCCCGCCGCCAGCCCATGAGGACTCCTGCCCAAGCCCACCGCGCTCCAGCAATATGACGGCCTGCCCCCGGTTCGCCAGGTTGTATGCCGTCAACAAACCAATCACGCCGCCGCCGACAATCACTACTCGCTGTTGCTTAGCCATCATTTGATCCAGCCGATAAAAAGGGAAAAGCGCGCCCGGCGCCCATTCATCCAGCACTCTCATCACTGCCCCCAGCATGCCTTGAGCGGCATTTGCGGCACCGCTCCCGGATTGCTGCGCATACCGGTGCTGGTCAAGCTGAATTGGCCGCAGGCGTCGTCCGCCATGACTGAGTGCGGGGCAGGCGTGGCGAGCAAGACAAAATCATGAGGGTTCAATACGGCGCTGATTCTATAGTGATCATTGCCTGTACTGACGCCGCCTGCATCAATAAAAGTGCCGTTGCGCGTGTAAAAACGCTGCAGATGTTGAGCCTGCTCGCTCAGCAGCGCGACGACTTGCACCCGATACACCTTTTTTACCTGGCCGGTGTATCCGGGGTAAGCGATCCCGGCCAGCAACGCGATGATCGCCACCGCGATCAACAGCTCGATCAGGGTAAAGCCCTGGCTATCCATGCCCATTGAATTGCTCCTTATTGAAGTTGCCGCCATAAGACTCGCCGAAACCGCGCGCCGTCGCCCTCCCCCACCCGCGCATACACCGTCTCAAGCACCGTGCGCGACTGGCCACCCAGCCCCACGGCCGTCACCCGAAAGAGCGCGGCCGGGATAAGCGGCGGTAAATGCGCCTGGCCCATCCCCACGCCCAGGGATTGAATGCCATATACCCCGTCCTTGAACGCCACCCAATTCACCGCAGAGACCGGATTTGGCCCAGGGCCAACCACCGAAAATGCCTCCGCGGGCGGCGCGCAGTGGATGATCGAGTGGCAAAGTGGCAGCGCAGGTCCGCCCCTGCGCACTGCCGACTCCCCCAGCCGCAGGCCACTTTCGGCCGTCTGGAACGATTGATTACGTTGCCACAGGCTACCGGCGACCTTCTGCTGAGAGATCGCGGCCTGCATGGATGACAACCCCACCAGTGACAGCAACAGCAGAAAGACCAGGCTGATCAGCAATACCATTCCCGCCTGGCGCACAGGGCTCCCCCCACTCAGGATCATCGCCCTACTCCAGCCGGTTGCGCAGTGCGGCCACGACGCTATAGGCCTGATCCTTCACGCGCCCGGTCGGGTCCTGCAGGGTCATGCGGATGCGCACGCTTCGGATCAACGATGCGTCGGCCGGGTGGCTGTCGTAGCGCGCCACGTCCGTCGATTCAGGCCTGGCCGCTACCCCGAAACTGATCTCGAAGGCCCGTACGTTATCTATCAGCACCGCCTTGGCCGGTGCCGACGGCGTACTGATTTTCAACTGCCCCGCCTCATGGGTGTAGGTGAGTTCTCGTATGGCAAACCGAATCTGGCCGGGCGCGATCACAGGCGGCGTGCCGGCGTAAGCCTGTGCCGCATCCCTGCAGTCGGACACTACGGTCCAGTCTGGCTTGCCGGCACCGTCGCCGGTATTGGCGGTCACCAGCGTCAGTGACGTTGCGCTTGCCGACATTTGCCAGCCAATCGGCCGATCAAAGGCCGCCGGGGCGTTGTCGATAAACGCCGGGGCCAAACATCCCAGCATGCCTGCCTGGCGAATATCCTGGACCAGCTTGTTCAGCACGAATCGCGCATCATCCTGCAGCACCGTAGCGGCCTGCTGGCTGGCCTGGGTCAGCCGCGTACCGATCAGCACCTGGCTCGCGCCAAGGATCAGCACCAGCCCGACGGCCAGCGCCAGCAGCAACTCCACCAGCCCGAAACCACGTGCGGGACGGTTCATTGCGATCGGCCTTGCCCACTGGCGATACGGCTGCTCAGGGTGAAGGTTTGCCGCGCACCCAGGCTGCTCTCCAACCTGACGTCTTCCCACGTGATGCTGATAGTGACTTCATTGCCGCTGACCGCCACGGCACCTTTGGCGTCTTCGCCGGCAAAACCTACGATATTGGCTTCGAAATCGTGCAAGTCCAGGTCACGCACGCTGGCGGTCGAGGTGCTCGGCGGCGCGCGCTCGGCTTGGGCCCAGGCGTAATCGACCCCGGCATTGGCGCGAATTCGATCGAGCATATCGTAGGCAATGAAACTGGCCTGGCTGGTCATCCGTGCATTGTCGGTGTATTTGAGCGCGTTGAGCTGGAGAGCCGCGGCCCCCAGCAGTCCGATAGCCAGGACCAGCACCGCTACCAGTACCTCGATCAGGGTCATGCCGGCTTGAGGTCGATGAACTGCGCGTAGAAATAAGGTGTTGCTGCACAAAGGCATTACCGTCGTCGTCCATGTCGAGGGCCGTAGAAAAACAGCAGAACCCTGCTGTACGCCCCAAGACTAGCGCCGGTTTTTGGCGGCTGCTGCTATCGGAACAAAGGGAAATACATTGGACGTAAAGGCCATCATTCAGCATCAGGGAGCAACCGCTATACCTATGCCTGTCACTTAAAGATCAACCGCATCCACGGATGGGACGCACATGACACAACGAGGGTTCACCTTGATCGAATTACTGCTGGGGCTGATCGTCACGGGCGTTCTGGCGCAACTGGCCATACCCGGCTTCAAGGGTTTGCTGGAATCGCAGCAGCAACAAAGCGTGGCCCGGTCACTGGCCGACGGGCTGCGTTATGCGCGCACGGAGGCGATCGCACGCAGTCGTGCAGTGGTCATCCATGCAAGGGAGCAAGACTGGAGCCAGGGCTGGCGGGTGATCCTGGATATCAGTGGTCGCGGCCATCTGGATGACGAGAATCCGGTGCTGCTGGAGCGACAGGACAGCGGGCGCGTACCGGTAGCCGGTAACGGCCCGGTCAGCAGCCAGGTACGTTTCAGCGCGTTGGGGGAGCCGGTGTTTGCGGGCGGCGGGTTTCGTGCCGGCACCGTGCATGTGTGCGACACGACGCTGGCACAAAGCCTGTATCAGATAGTGCTGGCGCCAAGTGGGCGCGTCAGCCTGCGCAGTGACAAAACCGAGCAGGCGTTATGCCGTGGTTGAGCGAGCCGGGTTCAGAGCAGCGAGCGCACCCGCAGTTCCTTGGGCATCGAAAACGTAATGTTTTCTTCGCGTCCCGCCAACTCATCGGCGCCGGTGGCCCCCCAGGCGTGCAATTGCTGGATGACGCCACGCACCAGGACTTCCGGAGCCGAGGCGCCCGCCGTGATGCCGATGCGCTCGACACCGTCGAACCAGCTACGCTGCATATCCTCGGCGCCGTCGATCAGGTACGCCGGTGTCGCCATGCGCTCGGCCAGCTCACGCAAGCGATTGGAGTTGGAGCTGTTCGGGCTGCCGACCACCAGCACCACATCGCACTCATCGGCCAGTTGCTTGACCGCGTCCTGGCGGTTTTGCGTGGCGTAGCAGATGTCGTCCTTGCGTGGGCCGCCAATGGCCGGGAATCGCGTGCGCAGGGCATCGATAACGCGGCTGGTGTCGTCCATGGACAAGGTGGTCTGGGTAACGAACGCCAAGCGCTCCGGGTTCTGCACTTGCAGGTTGGCGACGTCTTTCTCGTCTTCCACCAGGTAGATGGCGCCGCCATTGCTGGCGTCGTACTGGCCCATGGTGCCTTCGACTTCCGGATGACCGGCGTGGCCGATCAGGATGCATTCACGGCCATCACGGCTGTAGCGCGCCACCTCGATGTGCACCTTGGTCACCAGCGGGCATGTGGCATCGAATACTTTCAGGCCACGGCCGGACGCTTCGGTGCGCACGGCCTGGGAAACGCCGTGGGCGCTGAAGATAACGATGACATCGTCAGGCACCTGGTCGAGTTCTTCGACGAAGATGGCGCCGCGAGCACGCAGATCTTCAACCACGAACTTGTTGTGGACGACTTCATGCCGCACGTAGATCGGCGGGCCGAAGACTTCCAGGGCGCGGTTGACGATTTCGATCGCCCGGTCCACACCGGCACAGAAGCCACGGGGGTTGGCGAGTTTGATTTGCATGCTGTGCCTCGTGTCTTGCAGCCACATTGAGTCAATATTAACGCTGACTCAACAGATAATGGAGATCAAAGGTGGGAGGGGAGCAAGCCCCCTCCCACATTTTAGACCAGCGCCTTGACGTTGATGATCTCGACGTCAAAGGTCAGTGTCTTGCCGGACAACGGGTGGTTGAAGTCGATGGTCACTTGCGTGTCATCGAAGGCTTTGACCACGCCGGGCAATTCCGTATTCGCCGCGTCATTGAAGATCACCAGCAGGCCTTCCGACAGCTCCATGCCTTCGAACTGCGAACGCGGGATGATCTGCACGTTTTGCGGGTTGGGCTGGCCAAAGGCGTTTTCCGGCAGGATCTGCAGGTTGCGCTTGTCGCCGGCCTTGAAGCCGAACAAAGCCGCTTCAAAACCGGGCAGCAGATTACCGTCACCGACCTTGAAGGTCGCCGGGGCTTTGTCGAAGGTGCTGTCGACCGTGTCGCCATTCTCCAGGCGCAATGCGAAATGCAAAGTGACTTCCGTGTTCTGGCCGATGCGTTGCTCAGCCAATACCTGATCAGTCATTGACGGTCTCTCCGGTTTTCTTGCTCTTGAACATGTCCAGCGCCAGCATGATTGCGCCGACGGTGATAGCGCTGTCGGCAAAGTTGAACGCCGGGAAATAATGGCGGTTCTGCCAATGCACCAGGATGAAATCGATCACGTGGCCCAGGGCAACGCGGTCGTACAGGTTACCCAGCGCGCCGCCCAGCACCAGGGCCAGCGCGATGGCCAGCCAGGTGTCGTCCCGGCCCAGGCGCTTGAGCCAGACCACCAGCACCGCACTGACCACCACGGCGATCACCGCGAACAACCAGCGCTGCCAGCCACCGCCATCAGCGAGAAAGCTGAAGGCCGCACCGGTGTTGTAGGCCAGGGTCCAGCTGAAGTAATCCGGGATCACCACGATCTGCTGGAACATTTCCAGGGTGCCTTCGAAATGAGCCTTGCTGACCTGGTCGATGACCAGCACCAGCACGCTCAATACGAGCCAGCCCAGGCGTCCGAAACGACTGGCAGAGTTAGGCATAGTGACGAACCTCGCCTTCACCGCTGATGTTATCGACGCAACGACCGCAGATTTCCGGATGCTCGGGGTTCACGCCGACATCTTCACGGCAGTGCCAGCAACGGGCGCATTTAGGGAAGGCCGACTTGACCACCTTGAGCTTCAGGCCCGGCACATCGGTGGCCACGGCATCTGCCGGAGCCTGGGCGAAAGGCGCCAGGCTTGCGGTGGAGGTGATCAACACAAAGCGCAGTTCGTTGCTCAGCTTGGCGAGATCGGCGGTCAGGCCGTCCTCGGCAAACAGGGTGACTTCGGCTTGCAGGTTGCCACCCACGGCCTTGGCCGCGCGCTGCACTTCCAGCTCCTTGTTCACCGCAACCTTCACGGCCATCACGCCTTCCCAATACTCGCGGCCCAGTTCGAAGTCGGCAGGCAGTTCGGTCAAGCCTTCATACCAGGTGTTGAGCATGACGGACTCGTTACGCTCGCCCGGCAGGTACTCCCACAATTCGTCGGCGGTGAACGCCAGGATCGGTGCGATCCAGCGCACCAGCGCTTCGCTGATGTGGTACAGCGCGGTCTGCGCCGAACGGCGCGCCTTGCTGTTGGCACCGGTGGTGTACTGGCGGTCCTTGATGATGTCGAGGTAGAAACCACCGAGCTCCTGCACGCAGAAGTTGTGGATCTTGGAATAGACATTCCAGAAGCGATACTCGCCGTAGTGTTCCTGCAACTCGCGCTGCAGCAACAGGGCGCGGTCCACGGCCCAACGGTCGAGGGCGAGCATGTCCTCTGCCGGCAGGATGTCGGTGGCCGGGTTGAAACCGGTCAGGTTCGACAGCAGGAAGCGCGCGGTATTACGGATGCGACGGTAGGCATCGGCGCTGCGGGCCAGGATCTGGTCGGAGACGGCGATCTCGCCCGAGTAATCGGTCGAGGCGACCCACAGACGCATGATGTCGGCGCCCAGGGTGTCGTTGATCTTTTTCGGCTCGATCACATTCTTCAACGACTTGGACATCTTGCGGCCGTTTTCGTCGACGGTGAAGCCGTGGGTCAACAGCTCCCGGTACGGCGCGTGGTTGTCGATGGCGCAACCGGTCAGCAGCGACGAGTGGAACCAGCCACGGTGCTGGTCCGAACCTTCCAGGTACAGGTCGGCACGCGGGCCGGTCTCGTGGCCCATCGGGTGCGAACCGCGCAGCACGTGCCAGTGGGTGGTGCCCGAGTCGAACCATACGTCGAGGGTGTCGCTGATCTTGTCGTACTGCGGCGCTTCATCACCGAGCAACTCGGCAGCGTCCATCTTGAACCAGGCTTCGATGCCTTCCTGTTCAACGCGCTGGGCCACGAGCTCCATGAGCTCGACGGTACGTGGGTGCAGTTCGCCGCTTTCCTTGTTCAGGAAGAACGGGATCGGCACGCCCCAGTTACGCTGGCGGGAGATGCACCAGTCCGGACGGTTGGCGATCATCGAGTGCAGGCGCGCCTGGCCCCAGGCCGGGACGAACTTGGTGCCTTCGACGGCCTTGAGCGAGCGTATGCGCAGGGTTTCGCCGCGGGTCGGCTCTTTGTCCATGCCGATAAACCACTGCGCGGTCGCGCGGTAGATCAACGGGGTCTTGTGGCGCCAGCAGTGCATGTAGCTGTGCTGGATGGTGGCGGTTTGCATCAGCGCACCGACTTCACGCAGCTTTTCGATGATTGCAGGGTCGGCCTTGAAGATGAACTGGCCGCCGAAGAACTCCAGCGACGGCACGTACACGCCGTTGCTCTGCACCGGGTTGATGATGTCATCGTTGACCAGCCCGTATTTCTTGCAGATCACGAAGTCGTCCACGCCGTAGGCAGGCGAGCAGTGAACGATGCCAGTACCCGAACCCAGTTCGACGTAGTCAGCCAGGTACACCGGCGACAGGCGGTCGTAGAACGGATGACGGAAGTTGATCAGTTCCAGCGCGGAGCCGGTGGTGGTGGCGATCACCGAACCTTGCAGCTCGTAACGCGCCAGGCACGGCTCGACCATTTCTTCGGCCAGCACCAGCAGGCGATCGCCAACGTCCACCAGCGCGTAGGTGAACTCGGGGTGCACGTTCAGCGCCTGGTTGGCAGGGATGGTCCATGGCGTGGTGGTCCAGATCACGATGGCCGCCGGCTTGGCCAGCGATGCCAGGCCAAAGGCCTCGGCCAGCCTGGCCTCATCGGCAATCGGGAAGGCCACATCGATGGTCGAGGACTTCTTGTCTTCGTACTCGACTTCCGCCTCGGCCAAGGCCGAGCCGCAGTCGAAGCACCAGTTCACGGGCTTGAGGCCCTTGAACACGAAACCGCCCTTGACGATTTCGGCCAGGGCGCGGATTTCACCGGCCTCGTTCTTGAAATTCATGGTTTTGTAAGGGTTGTCCCACTCGCCCAGGACACCCAGGCGGATGAATTCGGACTTCTGCCCTTCGATCTGCTCGGTGGCGTAGGCACGGCACAGTTCGCGGGTTTTATCCGCGCCCAGGTTCTTGCCGTAGGTCACTTCGACTTTGTGTTCGATCGGCAGGCCGTGGCAATCCCAACCCGGGACATACGGCGCGTCGAAGCCCGACAGGGTCTTCGAACGCAGGATCATGTCCTTGAGAATCTTGTTCAGCGCGTGACCGATGTGAATGGTGCCGTTGGCATAAGGAGGGCCGTCGTGCAGGACGAATTTCGGACGATCCTTGCCAATTTCGCGCAACTTTCCGTACAGGCCAATACTGTCCCAGCGCTGCAGGATCTGCGGTTCGCGCTGTGGCAGGCCGGCCTTCATTGGGAAGGCGGTGTCCGGAAGGTTTAGCGTGGCTTTATAGTCGGTCATTTAAGGCTCTTCGGTTAGCGATGGGCGCTAGGTGCGGCTAGTGCACGGGCGGCGGCGACATCCGCATTGATCGCCGTTTTCAACGCCTCAAGGGAGGCGAAACGCTGCTCTTCACGCAGCTTCTGGTGGAAAACCACCGTTAAACGCCGGTCATACAAGTCACCGGCAAAATCCAAAAGGTGAACTTCCAGGTGGGCCTTGCCATCACCTGCAACCGTGGGCCTGACGCCTATGTTGGCGACTCCCGGCCACGATTGGCCGTCGATGTCGACACTCACCAGGTAAACCCCGGTCAGCGGCACACGACGGCGCTTGAGTTGCACGTTGGCGGTTGGCGTGCCCAGTTGGCGCGCCAGCTTCTGGCCGTGCAGTACCCGCCCGGCGATGCGGAACGGGCGACCGAGCAAACGCTCGGCCAAGGCGAAGTCGGCAGCCGCCAGGGCGTTACGCACCTGGGTACTGCTCACGCGCAGGCCGTCCAGTTCGACGGTTTGCGCGGCTTCGACGGTAAAACCCTGGTTGACGCCGGCGTGTTGCAGGAAATCGAAATCGCCGACCCGGTCGCAACCAAAACGGAAGTCGTCGCCGACCTCCAAATGCTGCACGCCGAGACCATCGACGAGGATGCGGTCGACAAACTCGGCGGCGCTGAGGCTTTGCAGGCGCTGGTTGAAAGCCAGGCAGAGGACGCGGTCCACGCCTTCTTCAGCCAACAGTTGCAGTTTGTCTCGCAGGCGGGCCAGACGGGCCGGCGCCGTTTCCGGGGTGAAGAACTCCCGCGGCTGTGGCTCAAAAATCACCACGCAGCTGGGCACGCCCAACTCGACCGCACGCTCGCGCAGCCTGGCCAGGATAGCCTGGTGGCCACGGTGAACACCGTCAAAGTTGCCAATGGTGGCGACGCAGCCCCGGTGCTCGGGGCGCAGGTTGTGGAGACCTCGAACCAGCTGCATAACGCGCTTCTTGCTCATAAAGTGGTCGATTATAACCACACCCGGCCCCGGACGACAGGCAACAGCGCAGGCCAAATGGATCGATTCGATAAAACAGCCGTTTTATCGCGGCAAACTCTCTACCCCAGCGACTTGCGATTGAAATCGCGCAGGCGGAAACCCTGCAGCAGCAACATCCCGAAGTACACCACCACGCCAGCCACTACCAGCACGCCCAGGCGCATGAAGCGCTCCAGCATATGGCCCTGGTCCCAGGCCGGCATCACGTGCATCAGCCCAAACAGCACGGCCGACATCGCCGCGACCGCCACGAGCAACTTGAGGGTAAAGGCGCCCCAGCCGGGCTGCGGTTGGTACATCTGCTGCTTGCGCAGTTGATAAAACAGCAGGCCGGCATTGATACAGGCACCGGCACTGATCGCGAGCGCCAGGCCGGCATGGGCCAGCGGGCCGATAAACACCAGGTTGAGCAATTGCGTGACGACCAGAGTGAAGATCGCGATCTTCACCGGTGTGCGGATGTTCTGCTGGGCATAGAAACCCGGCGCCAGCACCTTGATCACGATAATGCCGAGCAACCCCACGGAGTACGCCACCAGCGCATGCTGGGTCATCAGGGCGTCGTGCGCGTCGAATTGCCCGTATTGAAACAGCGAGACCGTCAAGGGTTCGGCCAGGATTCCCAGGGCCAGGGAGCACGGCAGCACCAGCAGGAAGCACAGGCGCAGGCCCCAGTCGAGGATGCGCGAGTATTCCTGGCGGTCCTTGCTCGCATAGGTGCGCGCCAGGGTCGGCAGCAAAATGGTGCCCAAGGCCACCCCGAGCACGCCGGACGGCAATTCCATCAGGCGGTCGGCGTAGTACATCCACGACACCGAACCGGATACCAGCAACGACGCGAACGCCGTATTGATAATCAGGGAAATCTGACTGACGGACACACCAAGGATCGCCGGCAACATATTGCGCATCACGCGCCAGACGCCGGTGTCCTTGAGGTTCAGGCGCGGCAGCACCAGCATGCCGATCTTTTTCAAATGCGGCAGTTGGTAGAGCAGTTGTGCCAGGCCGCCGGCCAGGACGGCCCAACCCAGAGCCATCACCGGCGGATCGAAGTACGGCGTGAGGAACAGCGCGAAGATAATCATGCTGACGTTAAGCAGCGTCGGCACGAAGGCCGGCACCGAGAAACGGTTCCAGGTATTGAGAATCGCCCCGGCAAGCGATGACAGCGAGATCAGCAATATATAAGGAAAGGTCACGCGCAGCAGATCAGTGGTCAGTGCGAACTTTTCCGGGGTATTGGCAAAGCCGGGAGCCGTGGCCCAGATCACCCAGGGCGCGGCGAGCATGCCGAGCACGGTCACCAGCATCAACACCAGTGTCAGAAGGCCCGAGACATACGCGATAAAGGTGCGGGTCGCCTCCTCCCCCTGTTGAGTCTTGTATTCGGCCAGGATCGGCACGAAGGCCTGGGAGAACGCGCCTTCGGCGAAAATCCGGCGCAACAGGTTGGGCAGTTTAAAGGCAATGAAGAAGGCGTCCGTGGCCATGCTGGCGCCAAAAATGCGGGCCAGCAGGGTGTCACGCACAAACCCCAAAACCCGGGAGATCATCGTGATAGAGCTGACGGCAGCCAACGATTTGAGCAGATTCATTGAAAGAGTTTGCGCCTATAGATAAAGAGCAGGCGAACAAAGCGCCTACTTATGCGATACTGCGCGCCTGCAACAGCACAGCGCCAAAGCTCGCGAGTTTACAGGTCAAGCGCCGGAAATAAATCACCCGCCTCTTCAGATCGACCACTCAGCAGTTCGCATCAGCCGCTCTTGACAACCCATCAAGTCATCGGCATGATTCGCGGCCTATTTTGTTTGCTATTTCCTAAAAAGTCTTTCGAGGAGCTCGACGGTGGCCAACACACCTTCCGCCAAAAAACGTGCAAAACAGGCTGAGAAGCGTCGCAGCCACAACGCCAGCCTGCGTTCCATGGTTCGTACCTACATCAAGAATGTAGTTAAAGCCATCGACACCAAAGACGCTGAAAAAGCCCAAGCTGCTTACGTTCTGGCCGTGCCAGTTATCGACCGTATGGCCGATAAAGGCATCATCCACAAGAACAAGGCCGCTCGTCATAAGAGCCGCCTGAATGGCCACATCAAGGCTCTGAACGTTGCTGCTGCAGCCTAAGTGGTAACAACTGCCACGTGACCTCAGGTTGCGTAACAGTTAAGAAATGCCCCGTACCGAAAGGTCCGGGGCATTTTTGTTTTCTGGAATGCACACCTATCCAAATGTGGGAGGGGGCTTGCCCTCGATGGCGGTGTATCAGTAAGAAATACTTTGACTGACACACCGCTATCGGGGGCAAGCCCCCTCCCACATTGACCCCATGAGTGTCAGGTAGATATTTTCAAGCACAAAAAAAACGCCCCGAACCAGTCGGGGCGTTTTTGCTACCGATTGATCAAACCACAATCAATGGTGATGACCGCCTTCACCGTGGACGTGACCGTGAGCCACTTCTTCCTGAGAAGCGTCGCGAATGGCAACGATCTTCACCTGGAAGTTCAGGCGCTGGCCAGCCAGGGGGTGGTTGCCGTCGACGGTCACGTCGTCGCCGTCCAGGTCGCGGATGGTCACGATCTGCATTTGGCCGTCCGGCGCGGAAGCGTGGAACTGCATGCCGACTTCCAGTTCATCAACACCTTCGAACATGCTGCGGCTCAAGGTGCTGACCAGTTCGGCGGAGTATTCGCCGTAGGCATCTTCAGGCTCGACGGCAACGGTCAGTTCATCACCGACTGCCTTGCCTTCCAGCGCCTTTTCCAGGCCAGGGATGATGTTACCCGCACCTTGCAGGTAGACCAGCGGCGCGCCGCCGGCGGAGCTGTCGATGACCTCACCAGCGTCGTTGGTCAGGGTATAGTCGATGGAGACAGCCTTGTTAGCGGCGATCGTCATGGGGCGAGACCTTTTGCATAAGAATGAAGAACGGACAAGTCTAAACAAGGATTTGTCCGAAAGCGAACAGAACCCGGACGGACGGGGCCGACCAACGGTCTCGACGATAACCGGATTCCACCAGGACGACGACCTGCACTGGGTCGCCGAGCTGTCCTGCGGCCACACCCAGCATCTGCGCCACCAGCCGCCGTGGCAGTCGCGCGCCTGGGTGCTCGACCCCGCGCAACGCCTTGAAAAAATAGGCCAACCCTTTGCCTGCGGCTGGTGTGCGCAACAGCACGAATAACGATAACCTTGGCGCCTGATTCGCGGTAGGTGCTCAAGCATAGAGCGCCACCCCAGCCATGCACCTCCAGAGAATTCGCATGCAGACTTTTTTTATCGCGCCCACCGATTTTGGTGTGGGCCTGACCTCCATCAGCCTTGGGCTGGTGCGTACCCTGGAACGAGCCGGGCTGAAAGTCGGTTTTTTCAAACCGATTGCCCAGCCACACCCTGGCGATACCGGCCCCGAGCGTTCCACCGAACTGGTGGCGCGCACCCACGGCCTGAAACCGCCCCAACCCCTGGGCCTGGCCCATGTCGAGCGCATGCTCGGCGACGGCCAGCTGGATGAGTTGCTCGAAGAAATCATCACGCTGTACCAGCAAGCCGCCGTGGGCAAGGACGTGCTGATCGTCGAAGGCATGGTGCCGACCCGCAGCGCCAGTTACGCGGCCCGGGTCAACCTGCACTTGGCCAAGAGCCTGGATGCGGAAGTGATCCTGGTCTCGGCCCCGGAAAACGAAGTGCTCACCGAACTGTCCGGTCGCGTGGAACTGCAGGCGCAATTGTTCGGCGGTCCGAAAGACCCGAAAGTACTCGGCGTGATCCTTAACAAGGTGCGCACCGACGAAAGCATGGAGGCGTTCTCGGCGCGTCTCAAGGAGCACTCGCCGTTGTTGCGCAGCGGTGATTTCCGCCTGCTGGGCTGCATTCCCTACCAGCCCGAACTCAACGCGCCGCGCACCCGCGACGTGGCCGACCTGATGGGTGCGCAGATCCTCAATGCCGGTGACTACGAAACCCGGCGCATGACCAAGATCATCATTTGCGCGCGCACCATGCGCAACACCGTGGAGCTGCTCAAGCCCGGCGTACTGGTCGTAACACCCGGCGATCGCGACGACATCATCCTCGCCGTCAGCCTGGCCGCGATCAACGGCGTGCCGCTGGCCGGCCTGCTGCTGACCAGCGATACCCTGCCCGACCCGCGCATCATGGAGCTGTGCCGCGGTGCATTCCAGGCCGGGTTGCCGGTGCTGTCGGTGAGCACCGGTTCCTACGACACCGCCAACCAGCTTAATAGCCTCAACAAGGAAATCCCCATCGATGACCGCGAGCGCGCGGAGATCATCACCGACTTCGTCGCCAGCCACCTCGATGCACGCTGGCTGCACCAACGCTGCGGCACGCCCCGGGAAATGCGCCTGTCCCCTGCGGTATTCCGCTACCAGTTGATCCAGCGCGCCCAGGCCGCCAACAAGCGCATCGTGTTGCCCGAAGGCAGCGAGCCGCTGACTGTGCAAGCCGCTGCGATCTGCCAGGCGCGGGGCATCGCGCGCTGCGTGCTGCTGGCCAAGCCGGCGGACGTGGAAGCCGTCGCTCGCGCCCACGGCATCGATTTGCCCGAAGGCCTGGAGATTCTCGACCCGGACCTGATCCGCCAGCGCTACGTCGAGCCCATGGTGGCACTGCGCAAGAGCAAGAGTTTGAACGCACCGATGGCCGAGCAGCAGTTGGAAGACACCGTGGTGATCGCCACCATGATGCTCGCCCTGGACGAAGTGGACGGCCTGGTCTCCGGCGTCATCCACTCCACCGCCAATACCATCCGCCCTGCCCTGCAGCTGATTAAAACAGCGCCGGGCTGCACCCTGGTGTCGTCGGTGTTCTTCATGCTGTTCCCCGAGCAGGTGCTGGTGTACGGCGACTGTGTAATGAACCCGCACCCCAGCGCTGCGGAGCTGGCTGAAATTGCCTTGCAAAGCGCCGACTCGGCGGCCGCGTTCGGCATCGCCCCGCGCGTGGCGATGATCAGTTATTCCAGCGGCGATTCGGCCAGCGGCGAGGAAGTCGAAAAAGTCCGCGAGGCCACCCTGCTCGCCCACGAACAGCAAAGCTCACTGCTGATCGACGGCCCGCTGCAATACGACGCCGCCGCCAACGAAAGCGTGGCCCGGCAATTGGCGCCCAACAGCCAGGTCGCCGGCAAGGCCACGGTATTCGTGTTCCCCGACCTGAACACCGGCAACACCACCTACAAAGCCGTGCAGCGCAGCGCCGATTGCGTGAGCCTGGGGCCGATGCTCCAGGGCCTGCGCAAACCGGTCAACGACCTGCCACGCGGCGCCCAGGTGGACGACATCGTATACACCATCGCCCTCACCGCGATCCAAGCCGCCAACCGACCTATGGATATCTAAATGCTGGATTTTCTACCTGCCGCCGTACGTGGGGTGATCGCGTCCCTGCTGCTGGCACTGAACACGATCCTGCTGTGCTCGTTCCTGTTTATCGTCGCGCTGTTCAAGGCGCTGCCCTTCGCCAAGCGCTTCAGCGAATGGTTGATGAATCACACCCACGAAGCCTGGGTCACGAACAACAAGGGCTGGATGAACCTGGTGCGGCGCACGCGCTGGCACCTGAGCGGCCTCGAAGGCCTGGATTACCAGCATTCGTATCTGGTCACCAGCAACCATCAGAGCTGGGTCGACATCATGGTGCTGCAATACGTGCTCAATCGACGGATTCGCCCGCTGAAGTTCTTTCTCAAGCAGGAACTGATCTGGGTCCCGGTGATTGGCCTGGCGTGGTGGGCCCTGGGCTTTCCATTCATGAAGCGCTACAGCAAGGCTTACCTGGAAAAACACCCGGAAAAGAAAGGCAAGGACCTGGAAACCACGCGCAAAACCTGTGCGAAGTTTCGCGACAACCCGGTGGGCATCTTCAACTTCGCCGAGGGCACGCGGTTTACGCCAGGCAAGCACGCGCAACAGAAGTCACCGTTTCGCTATCTGCTCAAGCCCAAGGCCGGCGGAATCGCGTTTGTGCTGGATGCCATGGGTGAGCAATTGAAGTCACTGGTGAATGTGACTATCCACTATCCGGCCGGGCGACCGGGGTATTGGGATTTGCTGTGCGGGAATGTGAAGGACGTGGTGGTGCAGTTCGAAGAAGTGCGGATTCCGGCCGAGTTTATTGGCAGCAATTATGAGCAGGATGGGGAGTATCGGTTGGCGTTCCAGGGCTGGATCAACCAGCTGTGGGAAGACAAGGATGCCTTGCTGGACAAGCTGCACACCGATTTCCCAGACCGCAACTGATCAAAAATGTGGGAGGGGGCTTGCCCCCGATGGCGGCCTCTGGGCCGACCAGGATGTTGGATCAGACTGAGTACATATCCGTTTCTGCGGTAACGGCTGCTTAGGGTTCCGCCCTGACGGCGGCTCACTTTTGAAAAGCGCAAAAGTAAGC
>NZ_CVTU01000025.1:0-1151 GCF_900004965.1 Pseudomonas sp. 44 R 15 | reverse complement strand
AACCTGCTGGAAAAGACCGAACACGGCGACGATGGCAGTCAGCTTATTACCCAATACGAGCGCGACCATGCCGGTCGTCTTGTAAGAAAAATCCTCCCCGATGGCAATACGGTCGACTACACCTACGACCGCCAAGGCAACCTCCTCAGCGTCGAAGACGGCCACTGGGCGCTGGCCTACGAGTACGACAAACAAAACCGTCTCACTGCTGAACATCAGGGCTGGGGCACCTTGCGCTATGGCTATGACGCCTGCGGCCAACTTCAGCATTTACGCCTGCCGGATAATAACCGTCTGACCTTCAACCACGACAAAGCCGGCCACTTGGCCACCGTCGAGCTAAATGGCTCACTGCTGACCTCCCACCTGTTCCATGCAGGTCGCGAACACCAACGCCAACAAGGCCAACTGCTCAGCCACTACCACTACGACGACCAAAACCGCCTGCACGCCCACGCCGTCACCCAGCAAGGAAACCACCTTTACCAACGCCAATACGACTACGACAAAGCCGGCAACCTCGCCCGCCTGATCGACACCCGCAAAGGCGAACACCGTTACCGCTACGACCCACTAAACCGCCTGACCCGCGCCGATCACTCGCAAGACGTACAGGAGCGTTTCGGCCACAACCCCGCCGGCAATTTGCTTATGCAAGACAGGCCGGGGCCGGACATCGTGGCGGGCAATCGCCTGATGATCCAAGGCGGTCACCATTACGACTATGACGCTTTTGGAAATCTAATAAGAGAACGGCGTGGCAAGGGTCATGCACTCGTCACCGAGTACCGCTACGACTGCCAGCACCGGCTGATCGGCCTCACCAAGCCCAACGGCCAAACCGCAAGCTATCGCTATGACCCGTTTGGTCGACGTATCAGCAAAACCATAGAAGAGAAAACCACAGAGTTCTTCTGGCAAGGCGACAAGCTGATCGCCGAACACCATGCGGAACGTCATCGCAGCTACCTCTACGAACCCGACAGCTTCCGCCCGCTGGCACTGCTGGAAGGCTTCGGGCCGGAAGACGTAAAGCCCTACCACTACCAACTCGACCACCTCGGCACACCGCAGGAACTCACCACGCCCGACGGTGAAATCGTCTGGTCCGCGCACCACCGCGCCTACGGCGAAATCAGCCGCCTCGACGT
>NZ_CVTU01000035.1:0-119376 GCF_900004965.1 Pseudomonas sp. 44 R 15 | reverse complement strand
CGGCGTTTTTCAAGGTAGTTGTCGCGTCCACCGTCGCGCTACGCGACTTTTATTACCACGGTCAGCTCCCTTTCGGGGTTCAGATACACCGTCCCGATAGGGTTCCAGTTGCGTGTCTCTCCTGACCATCGTTCCGGTCTTTTCTCTCTGGCCTGCCGGTATGTCGCATCTCGACGAGCCAAGATTTCTCGGTCTTTTCCTTCATGACGTTGAGCCGGTGTTACGAAGCGGATCCGGCTATGACGGTGCACAGTGTTGTACCAGGTCATAAAATCCCTCACCCAGATACGCGCATCTTCCAGGCTGGTAAACCCCGCCTGTGGCCACTGCGGGCAGTATTTCAGTGTCCTGAACAGTGATTCCGAGTACGGGTTGTCGTTGCTAACCCGTGGTCGACCGCGAGACGGTGTGATGCCCAGGTCATACATCTTGGTCAGTAACGTCACCGATTTCATCGGTGCTCCGTTGTCCGAGTGAAGCACCAGCGGCTGGCGCCAGCACTTCTCCTGAGTCACGCTTCGTTGCAGCAACGCTGCTGCCTTCTCCCCGCTCTCTGCTTCATAAACTTCCCAGCCCACGGCTTTTCGGCTGTAGATGTCTTCGATCAGATAGAGGTAGTAAAATTTCCCACGAACCGGGGACGGCAGGTAGGTGATGTCCCACGACCATACCTGGTTAGCTGAAGTCGCTGCGTAAGTGGTCGGTGCCTCATGGCGATGCGGCCGCTTGGCTCTGGACCGGTGATGCTGCTGACCTGCCGCATGCAGCACACGATAAAAAGTCGACTCCGAGGCTACATATCTTCCTTCATCGGCCAATTGCGGCACGATCTGGCTTGGCGGGAGGTGCGCATAGGCTTTGCTGTTGCACAGGGTCACGATGCCTTGTCGTTCAAGCTCACTGAGTGCATTACTCGGTATCGGCCTTAGCGTCGTCGTGCGTCCATCTGCCAAGAGTTCTTGCGGCAAGCTCCAGCGTTGCAGCGTCCTCAGTGAAATGCCTACCTCCTGACAAGCAGGCGCCCTGCGGGCGCCCGCCAGAATGGCTTCATTAAGCCAATCAACGAGTAAATACCGTTCTGGCAACAAGGTCAGTTGGCCTCGTCGTCGCTCCCCCAGTAGGCATTGAGCTTTTTTCGTAGTACCAGTAAGGCCGCTGTTTCAGCCAGAGCTGCATCTTTGCGGCGCAGCTCACGCTCAAGTTCACGGATACGATTTTTATCATCCCGTGACTGTCCGGAGGTTGCAGTTTTCGCGGTTGACTGTTTCGTGCTGCCGGCAATAAAAGCGTTGCGCCAATCGGTTATTTGCTCGGGAAAAATACCTTTTCGTCGGCAGTACTCACCGACCTCCAGTTCCGATAGCGAACCTGTTTCTATGATGATCGTCAGCTTGGACTCGGCGGACCAATTTTCGGCCGGTTGCTTGGCATCGGACAATTGCGTTCCTCTGGCGGCAGCTTGTTTGCGCCAATAATGGAGAGACATATCGCTGCAACCCTCGCGCCGAGCGACCTCCGCCGCCGAGAGACTCAGGGGCGGAAGCATCATTTTCAGCAGCGCAGCTTTACGTTCTTCTGAATAGAAAGGCATGACCATACTCTTGCCGCCCCCGGAATGCTTTTCAAAAAGCGGGGGACACGACAACTACCCTGACACCGGGGGGGCGCCTGAGATCAAAAGCAGATCAAGATCAAGAGCGACTCGCTTCGCATCGTGGTTACGGTTGGGCGCTGCTGAGTTGTGTAGGTACCTGCAAACTGCAAGTGAAAGGCGCCTTTGCTTGCAGCTTGCAGCTCGCAGCCTAAACCTTAAGCGCCTTCTTGGGATAAATATCATAACGACTGGACTTGCCCTCCAGCGCATGGCTCGGCTTGGGCCCGTCAATGCACGGCGCCTTGCGCGGGCGTTTGACCACTACGCGATGGCTGGCCAGGGCGAGGGCCGCCGCGAGCAATGCCGGTGCATCCAGGTCATCACCGACCAGTGGCCGGAACAGGCGCATTTCCTTCTTCACGAGGGCAGTTTTCTCGCGGTGCGGGAACATTGGGTCCAGGTAGATCACTTGCGGCGGCTCGCCTTCCCAATTGAGCATCACTTCAATGGCGTTGCCCTTGAGCAGCGTCATGCGCGCCACGATCGGCGCCACATCAAAATCCTGCGCGGCGCGTGCCAGGCCGTCTTCCAGCAAGGCACCAATCAACGGCTGGCGCTCGATCAGGCTCATCTCACAGCCCAGGCTTGCCAGCACGAACGCATCCTTGCCCAGCCCGGCCGTGGCGTCCAGTACACGGGGACGCACGCCTTGGGCGACGCCCACGGCCTTGGCGATCATCTGCCCGCTGCCACCGCCATATAGACGCCGGTGCGCCGCGCCGCCTTCGACAAAGTCGACCCGTACCGGGCCCGGCGCGTCCGGTCCGAGCTGTTGCAATTGCAGGCCTTGTTCGCCGACCTGCAGGGAAAAATCCGCCTCATCGCGTTGCACAGGCAAGCCCAACAGCGCAGCCCACTGCGCGGCGCGGGCCTGGAATTCTTCGGCCAAGGCCTCGACCCGAATGCGGCTGGCCGCTGGTTGTTCACTCATCAATCGCTACGCTCGAAAATATTAAGGATCGGCCAATACCGGCCGATAAAAACAACAGTCAGGTATTTTGCCAGAGCTGAGCGTCGACCGAAAAAAATGTCAGACATTCTTCCCCTAACCATCGGTGTACTGCCGACCCACAACCACTACGGCCTGCGCAATACTCAAGCGCTGGCCGGGGTGAGTCATGTGTGGCAGGACTTCTTCGCCCGAGCCCTGGCCGAACAGCTCGGCGCTACGCCGGGCGCGCTGGCCGCCACGGCGCCTGCACCGCAGGACCCGGCGGTGGAACCCGGCGAAGGCGCCGACCTGCTGGCGCAGATCCTCACCCAGCGTGGGTGTGACGTGAAAGACACCGAAGTCGCCCCACCTGAGCCGCTGTTCCTGCCGATTGCCGAATTCGAGACCGAGCTGCTGCCACCCGCGCCCGCGCCGTTCCCTGACGAAGACATCATCGCCCAGCAACGTCAGCAGCATTTCGAAAGCGGCTGGGTACGGCCGATTGTCCTGAATGCGGGCCACCCCGTCGCTGAACCCGGCCCGGCGCCGCAGCCCCGCCCGCTGCATCTGCCGATTGCCGAGTTCGAGCTGGACTTGTTGCCACCGCCGGCGACCCCGTTCACCGAACAGGACCTGGTCGAACAACAGAAGGCCCTGGATTTCGACTACCACTGGGCGCGTCCGTTGATCGTCAACAACCTGCGCCTGGCCGCCTGACGCTTAGCGACACACCCACCAGCGTCCCATGTCCAGATGAAAATGGTTACGGTGTGCAGCGTTGTAGTCGGGGCTCAACACCCCGTTGAACGCGTTACACGCGCTGTCACGCACCTGACGCAGAAACCGTGCGTCAGCGTCGTCGCCCGGCCAATCCTTGAGCACACTGATACGGCGTCCATCGGCCAGGCGAAACCCGGCGATATCCAGGGCATTGGCCGAGGCGTGCTGACTGAGGCGGCCTTCGGCGCGGTTGTAGATATTGCGACAGGCAAAACTGCCCAGGTGATCGACCCGCGTCACCGCCTCGCCATAGATCGCCTGAGCCGCCGGCTGCAGGCTGTGCCGCTCGAACAACGCAAAGGCTACGGCCAACGGGCAACTGGCCAGAAAACTGCTGCTCAAGCCCACCTCCCCGCCCTGTACCCGCAATGTGTTGCGCAACGGGCAGGCGGCGTCGGGGGCTGAGTCCGCCTGGCGGGTCGCCCGCAACCCCGAGGTTTTCAGCACTTGGTCGCACAGCAACGGATCATCCTGCAGCCGCCCCAGCTTGTAGCGCGTCAACAGGTTCGGACTGGCGCGTACATCCAGCGGCGCCCAGGGGTTCCACTCGTCCGGCACCGGCACCCAGCCCCGCCATGCGCCCACCGCAACAGCGCCGCCGAGCACCAACAACGCGCCCATCCACCCGATCGACCGCACGGCTTAGCCCTTGAAGAATTGATTGGCCTGGTCGAACAGCATCTTGCGCTCGGTAAAGGTGAAGGTGCCCGATCCATAGACCTCCTGCGCCGCCCGATAAAACTCGCCATAGGCCGCCAGGGCCAGGGCCGAGCCCACGCTGATGCGCCGCACGCCCAACTCACTCAACTGCGCGACGCTGAGGTTCAAGCCACCGGACATCAACACGTTCACCGGCTTGGGCGCGACGGCCTTGACCACCGCCAACACCTCTTCGGCACTGCGCAGGCCCGGCGCATACAGCACATCGGCGCCCGCCTCGGCGTAGGCTTGCAGGCGGCGAATGGTGTCGGGCAAATCCAGGCGGCCATGCAGGAGGTTTTCTGCGCGAGCTGTCAGCGTGAAGGGAAAGGCCAGGCTGCGGGCAGCGGCAACGGCAGCCTCGACGCGCTCGACGGCCAGGTCGAAGGGATAGATAGGGTCGGCGGCAACGCCCGTGGCGTCTTCGATGGAGCCACCCACGATACCGGTGGCGGCGGCTCGCAGAATGGTCTGGGCACAGCCTTCTGGAGTGTCGCTGAAACCGTTTTCCAAGTCGGCGGCGACCGGCAGCGCAGTCGCCCGGACGATGCTGCCGGCATTGCCCAGGGTGTCCTCCAGCGACAGCGCGCCTTCGGCATCCGGCCGCCCCAGGCTGAACGCAAAGCCCGCGCTGGTGGTGGCCAACGCTTCGAAGCCAAGGCTGGCAAGCATGATGGCGGAACCTGCGTCCCACGGGTTGGGCATCACAAAGGCACGATCACGTGTGTGCAGGGCTTTGAAGGTTTCGGCGCGAAGGGTTTGGGCATCCATGACGGGCTCCTGGCGGGGAAAAGAGCCCTAGAGTAACCCCAGTTGCTCCGCCACGGGTTCTCGATGCAAGGTCGCCAGCGGCGCAAGCCCCGGCAGACGTGCCATCAACTGGTCATGGAAACGCAAGGCCAATTGGGCGGCGAGGCGGTTGTCCGAGGTGTGCAGGAACATGTAGGGGGTGCGCCCCTCTTCGATCCAACGGGCGATCTTTTCGACCCAGGGCATCAGGAACGGATCGTTGGCTTCAAGCTCGGGGTGCCCGATAAAACGCACTTGGGGACATTGAGTCAACGCCGCCGGGCGCGGTGGCACCCTGGGCTTTTTCGATTGGGCATGCAGGACGGCCGCCGAGGTGGAGGTGCAACTGAACAGCGCGCGCGAATCGAGGCACACGCGCTCGACGCCGCGGTCACGCAACAGGCGGTTGAGCATGCGCTCGGCCTCGCCTTTGGCGAAGAACTCATCGTGACGCACTTCAACCGCCAGTGGACGGTCAATGCCATCGAGGAATCCGGCCAGCTCTCCGAGACGCTGCGGTGTAAAGCCTTTCGACAGTTGCAGCCACAACGGCGACACACGCTCGCCGAGGGGGCTCATCAAGCCGATAAAACTTTCCGCCGCCGGCAGTTGTTCGCGCAAGTCACCGGCATGGCTGATATCACCCGGGAATTTGGCGGTGAAGCGAAAGTCATCGGGCATGATGTCGGCCCAGCGCTGCACGGTTGCGGCCGAGGGTCGAGCATAAAAAGTGGTGTTGCCTTCAACGGCGTTGAAGACCTGGGAATAGAGGCCGAGGTAATCGTTGGCGCGTGCATCGGCGGGGTACAGGTACTCGCGCCAGGCGTTTTCACTCCAGGACGGGCAGCCGATGTAGTAAGGCAGGCGCATCATATGTGGATATCGAGACCCAGCACTTCCATATCCCATTCGACAAAACCGGCGGTGGTCAGGTAGCTGGCCAGGGCCGTCGCGACGCTTTTGCTCATGGAGCGGGGGAAGACCATGTCTTGCTGACGGGCGGGAAGACCGCTGATGCGTGCTTGAGTGCCGGCCTGCGCGTCGGACTGGACTTCGATGAAGTCCGGCGAGTCCTCGACGGAATCGTCCACCGTCGCGTTAGCCTTGCGCGGCTTACGCTTGATCGGGTACGACTGTGAGGAAAAGCCATCAATACGCATGGACGCGAACTCGCTATCAATAGTGGCATTTTAGTGGCGCAATCCGTAACGCGCAAATGCTCTGGTGATAACTAGAACACATAATTGGTAAAAGGTTTAAAAACCGCTGCAAATTCTGACGATTGGCGAAATTTGCCTCAAAATGCCATCATTTTTGACGTCAAATAATCCCGCGTTCCGCCTTGGTTTGCGCAACCTTATCGCGCAAGTACACCGGCGCCGCCTGATCAGCGGCAATGGCCTCGCCACGCTCGAATGCAAAGCGCGCCAAGGTCAGCAAGTCTTCTGCATGGGGCAGCATCGCGGGGTCCTGGCCGACCAGTTGCACACCGATCCGCTCGCCATATCCCCAGCCGGTACCGGCGCCGAACCAATCGCCGCTGGCATCTTGCGGCAACACCGATGACTCCGGTGCCTGCACGGCCTCAACGCCCACCAGGCGCATTTCACCGGCGCTCTCGCGATAGCAGCCCCAATACACTTCATCCATCCGCGCATCGATCGCCGCCGCCACCTGGGAAGTACCGTGTTCACGCAGCGCACGTTGGGCCAGCACCGCGAGGTTGGACACCGGCAACACCGGACGCTCCAGCGCAAACGCCAGGCCCTGCACCACGCCAATGGCAATGCGCACGCCGGTAAACGCGCCGGGGCCACGGCCGAAAGCGATGGCATCCACGGCCGCCAGGCTGGTGCCGGCGTCTTCCAGCAGTTGCTTGATCATCGGCAACAGCTTCTGCGCGTGCAGGCGCGGGATCACCTCGTAGTGGCTGGTTACTTTGCCATCGTGCAGCAAGGCAACCGAGCAAGCTTCAGTCGCGGTGTCCAGGGCCAGCAGGGTGCTCATGTGTGTGGGTGTCCAAGTCGAAAAAAGTGCGCCAGTATAAACAACAACGGCCCGCAAGCGGGCCGTTGTCAATGCAGCCGATCAACGCATCAGCTCAGTGCTTGCAGCACCTTGGCTGTAATCGCCTCCACGGAGCCGACGCCAGGGATATGGCTGTACTTCGGCTTGCCCTGGGCAGCGGAGAGCTTCTGGTAGAAGTCCACCAGCGGCTTGGTCTGGGAATGGTAGACCGACAGGCGATGACGTACGGTTTCTTCGGTATCGTCCTTGCGCTGCACCAGGTCTTCACCGGTGACATCGTCCTTGCCTTCAACCTTCGGTGGGTTGTAGACGACGTGGTACACGCGGCCCGAGCCTTCGTGCACGCGACGACCGGCAATGCGCTGGACGATTTCTTCGTCCTCGACGGCGATTTCAACCACGGCGTCCAACTCGACACCGGCCTTGACCAGGGCTTCAGCCTGGGGAATGGTGCGCGGGAAGCCGTCAAACAGGAAACCGTTCTTGCAGTCTTCCTGGCTGATGCGTTCCTTGACCAGGTTGATGATCAGGTCATCGGAGACCAGGCCACCGCTGTCCATCACACTCTTGGCGATCAGGCCCAGCTCGGTGCCGGCCTTGACGGCCGCGCGCAGCATGTCGCCGGTGGAGATTTGTGGAATGCCGAATTTTTCAGTGATGAACTTTGCCTGAGTACCTTTACCGGCCCCGGGAGCTCCCAGCAGAATGACGCGCATCGATGTGCTCCTCAATTTTTTATAGAGATGACGCTCGGATTCGCCGCGTGGGGCCAATCTCGTAAAAATGTGGTTCCAGGCCGATCAAACGGCCAAAGGCTGATCAAGATACACAGCGGGCCCTTGCCACACAAGCCGCCCAAAGTAGGAGAAACCCGCGCCAGGCGTGCGTCGGCCAACGGGTTTGCCTGAGCGCAACCCCGCCCCTCAAACAACGACCGCCCTTTTCCGGGCGGTCGTCGCAGTTCATTCGCAAGCCGTTGAGAACACGCGAAAAACCTCAACCGGTGTTGCGCAAACCTGCGGCAATACCGGCTACGGACACCAGCAGCGCCTGTTCCAGAGGGCTGTCCTGCGCCGCTTCGCGCTGGCGCGAGCGGGCGAGCAATTCAGCCTGCAACAGATGCAGGGGGTCCAGGTAGGTGTTGCGCAGGCGGATGAACTCCAGGGTGTCCGGGCTGTGGGCCAACAGTTGCGACTGCCCGGTCAGGCCAAGCACCACCTCGCAGGCCTGCGACAATAGGTCGCGTAAATGCGCGCCCAATGGCAGCAAGTCAGGTTGCACCAGGCGCTCATCATAGAGCCGGGCGATATCGGCGTCGGCCTTGGCCAGCACCATTTCCAGCATATCGATGCGGGTGCGGAAGAACGGCCACTGTTCGCGCATCTGCCCAAGCAACTCACCCTCGCCGCGCTCCAGGGCCTTGCTCAATGCCGCTTCCCAGCCGAGCCAGGCGGGCAGCATCAAGCGGGTCTGGGTCCAGCCGAAGATCCACGGAATCGCGCGCAGGCTTTCAATACCGCCGGCACGCCGCTTTGCCGGGCGGCTGCCCAACGGCAAACGGCCCAGCTCCTGCTCCGGTGTGGACTGGCGGAAATACTCGACGAATTGCGGATTTTCCCGCACAACCGCGCGGTAGGCGCTGACGCCGTCGGCCGCCAATTCGTCCATCAAGTGACGCCAGGCCGGTTCCGGGGGCGGTGGTGGCAACAGCGTGGCTTCGAGCACTGCGGCCAGGTAGAGGTTGAGGTTCTGCTCGGCAATGTCCGGCAGGCCGAACTTGAAGCGGATCATCTCGCCTTGTTCGGTGGTGCGGAACCGCCCCGCCACCGAGCCCGGCGGCTGCGACAGAATCGCCGCATGCGCCGGGCCACCGCCACGGCCGACGGTGCCACCGCGACCGTGGAACAACAGCAACTCCACTTGCTGCTCACGGCAGATGTCCACCAAGCGCTCCTGCGCCCGGTACTGCGCCCAGGCGGCGGCGGTGGTGCCGGCATCCTTGGCCGAGTCCGAATAGCCGATCATCACTTCCTGCGGGCCTTGCAACCGCGCGCGATAGCCCGGCAGCTGCAACAACCGCTCCATCACCGGCCCGGCGTTATCCAGGTCGGCCAGGGTCTCGAACAGCGGCACCACACGCATTGGCCGCTGCACGCCGGACTCTTTGAGCAGCAATTGCACCGCCAGCACATCCGAGGCGGCACCGGCCATGGAAATCACATAGGAGCCCAGCGATGCGGCCGGTGCAGCGGCGATTTCCCGACAGGTGTTCAAGACTTCCGCCGTGTCTGCCGACGGCTTGAAGTAACCCGGCAGCAGCGGTCGACGATTGTCCAGTTCCTTGCTCAGGAAGTCGATGCGCGCTTCTTCGTCCCAGTCCTCATAACGTCCCAGGCCAAGGTAGTCGGTGATTTCAGTCATGGCCGACGCGTGGCGAGTGGAGTCCTGGCGCACATCCAGGCGTACCAGGAACAGGCCAAAGGTCACGGCGCGGCGCAGGCAATCGAGCAACGGGCCATCGGCGATCACGCCCATGCCGCACTCATGCAGCGACTGATAGCACAGTTGCAGCGGACCGAGCAGGTCGCGATTGTCCTGCAACACCTGCTCCGGTGCCGCTGCGGTGCCATTCAACGAGGCATGGGCCCACTGGCGCGTGGCGCGCAGACGTTCGCGCAACTGCTTGAGCACCGCACGGTAGGGTTCGACGCTGTCTCCCGCCTGGGCCTGCAACGCCGCGCTGGCCTGTTGCATGGACAACTCGGAGGCGAGTTGATCGATATCGCGCAGATACAAATCCGCCGCCATCCAGCGCGCCAGCAACAGCACTTCACGGGTGACCGGCGCAGTGACGTTCGGGTTGCCGTCACGGTCGCCGCCCATCCACGAGGCAAATCGAATCGGCGCCGCCTCAAGCGGCAGGCGCAAACCGGTTGCGGCATGCAAGGCCTGGTCGGCCTTGCGCAAATAATTCGGGATGGCCTGCCACAAGGAATGCTCGATGACGGCAAAGCCCCATTTGGCCTCATCCACCGGCGTAGGCCGCACGCGACGGATTTCCTCGGTGTGCCAGGCCTCGGCGATCAAGCGTTGCAAACGTTCACGGATATGCTCGCGTTCGGCACGGGTAAGGTCACGGTGATCCTGCAGCGCCAGCTGGGCGGCGATCGCGTCGTACTTCTGGATCAGGGTGCGACGTGCGACTTCGGTGGGGTGGGCGGTGAGCACCAGTTCGATTTCCAGCCGCGCCAATTGGCGCGCCAGGGATTCATCGCTGTGCCCTTCACGCTGCAGCCGGGCCAACAGTTCCGGCAACACGCGGGACTCGAAGGGCGCCGGTTGCGACTCATCGCGCCGGTGAATCAACTGGTACTGCTCGGCAATGTTGGCCAGGTTGAGGAACTGGTTGAAGGCCCGGGCGACGGGCAGCAGTTCGTCTTCCTGCAGTTGATTCAGGCTCGTGCTGAGTTCATCGCCCGCGCCGCGCCGGTCAGCCTTGGCGCCTTTACGGATCTGCTCGATCTTGTCGAGAAAATCACCGCCGTATTGCTCTGCAATGGTGTTGCCCAACAGTTCACCCAGCAGGTGAACATCCTCACGCAAGCGTGCATCGATATCACTCATCAGCCACTCTCCAGCCAGAAATCCGGGACGCGCAGGGGGTCCAGAGTGCCGTCGGCGCAGGTTTCTGACAAGACACTTTAAACCTTGCCGCTTCCCGCTAGTCTCAACATCAGGTCGCCGCGTTATGCACACCGGCGGCTGGACACTCATTATTGAGGTTGCCATGAAAATTCGAGACCTGCCCCAGCATTGGGAAGAGACCGCCAAGGGTCAACTGACCAAAACCGAATACGCCATTCATCTGGATGTGGAGGCCGCCGCGAGACTGGCCGCCCTGGCCGAGATGTACCCCAAGCGTCACGCCGAAGAACTGCTCGGCGAGCTGATCGGCGCCGCCCTTGAAGAATTGGAAGCCAGCTTTCCCTACGTCCAGGGGCAGCAGGTGATTGCCACCGATGAGGAAGGCGATCCGCTGTACGAAGACGTTGGGCCCACACCGCGATTTCTGACCCTGTCACGCCGCTATCTGCATGATTTGTCAGCCGGTAATGACGAACAGCAGCACTGATCACTGTCTTACCCACCCCAATTTAACCCCTGTATTCCGGGCCTTTCAGCGGCCCGGAGTACCGTTGTGCGTGGTGAAAGTTCCAATTTTCTAGAGCTGACCATTCAGTCAGATATTTTTTTAGGCAAATCGCCATCTTCGCTGAACTTTTGAAAAAAGCCTCCGGTCACAGCCAGTAAGCCATCACTTGGAACGCTCGTTTGAACTGGCGTCATGTGCTTTACCGCCGGGCCCGCAAACGAACACCAAGATGGATTTTGATGTTTTTCAGGAGCTACCCAATGGAGTTGAAGACGATGAAGACCAGCACTGCCAAATCCTCGTTTAACCACCTGCGCGGGCTTAAATTGGCCGCGCTGGCAATCGGCACCAGCTTCGTTCTGGCAGGTTGCGCCGGTAACCCGCCGACAGAGCAGTACGCAGTGACCCAGTCTGCGGTCAACAGCGCGGTCAGCGCCGGTGGCACCGAGTTCGCAGCCGTGGAAATGAAGTCGGCCCAGGACAAGCTCAAAGAAGCTGAAATCGCCATGCACGACAAGAACTACGACAAAGCCCGTATGTTGGCTGAACAAGCCGAGTGGGATGCTCGTGTCGCTGAGCGTAAGGCCCAGGCTGCCAAGGCCGAGCAAGCGGTGAAGGATTCCCAGAAAGCAGTTGATGAGTTGCGTAAGGAAGGCATGCGCCCGGCTGCTATCCAGCAGAAGTAAGCCGCTGCCCCTTGATTGCATCGCACCTGATATCGAATTGAAAGGACGACACGACTATGCGTAAACAATTGATGATCCCTGCCCTGTTGGCGATGAGCGTTGCCCTGGCAGCCTGCTCCACTCCGCCGAACGCGAACCTGGAAAACGCACGGACCAACTTCACGGCCCTGCAAACCAACCCGCAGGCGACCAAGCTCGCAGCCCTTGAAACCAAAGACGCCAGCGAGTGGCTGGACAAGGCAGACAAGGCCTACCGCGACAAGGAAGACGAGAAGAAAGTCGACCAACTGGCTTACCTGACCAACCAGCGTGTAGAAGTGGCGAAAGACACCATTTCCCTGCGTGAGTCCGAAGCCAAGCTGAAAAACGCTGGCGACGAACGTGCCCGCGCCCTGCTGGACGCCCGTGACGCGCAGATCAAGCAACTGCAAAACAGCTTGAACGCCAAGCAAACCGATCGCGGCACCCTGGTGACTTTCGGTGACGTGCTGTTTGCCACCAACAAGTCCGACCTGAAATCCAGCGGCCTGGTCAACATCACCAAGCTGGCTCAGTTCCTGCGCGACAACCCGGACCGTAAAGTGATCGTCGAAGGCTACACCGACAGCACCGGTTCCGACTCGTACAACCAGAGCCTGTCCGAGCGCCGCGCCGCTTCCGTACAGCGCGCACTGGCCCAGCAAGGCGTGGACATTTCGCGCATCGTGACCCAGGGTTACGGCAAGGAATACCCGGTTGCCGACAACGGCAGCGTTTCCGGCCGTGCGATGAACCGTCGCGTCGAAGTGACCATTTCCAACGACAACCAGCCAGTCAAGCCACGCTCGTCCGTTGCTAACTGATTGATTGAAGCGGCATAAAAAAACCCACCTTATGGTGGGTTTTTTTTCGGCTCGTCGAACTGTACGGTTCGACCGGTATCTTCAGCCGGCATTTGAATCTGCGGGCCCGCCTGCTTGTCTGCCTGGCTCTCAAGCCTGTTGCGGCGAGCAGCTTCCTGTTCAATCGCCACATGCTGCCTTGCCATGATCAGCATATTTTCCAGCACTGGAATCTTGAATTCCATCCTCGCCTCAAACCGTGTGAGTGACACGCTTTGTGTGGTATCTGACGAAATAAGGTTCCAGGCATTCCTGCCCAGACCGACGACTGGCCATCCGATGCACGAAAAAAAACCGCCCCTGCAGGCTAATGCCGTTCAGTTAAGGCTTTTTGTAGGAGCGAGCTTGCTCGCGAAAAACCACAGGCGCCGCGTTCAACCAGGAAACACGCGTTATCGTTGACGTTTTTCGCGAGCAAGCTCGCTCCTACAGAGGGCGATGTACGCTTAACTGAACAGCATTAGCCCCTGCAGGCGGTTTTTCCATGAGGCTTGATCAGTTGCCGATTTGGCCTGAACCTTGATAGTCCGGCTGCTGGATCTGCCCCTGCCCCTGGCCCGCGCTCTGCCCACCGCTTTGGCCATCTTCGGCACCTTGACCGCCCTGGGCACCTGGAGCGCCCTGCGCACCGCCCGCCTTCTGCGCGAGCAACTTCTTCAGCAGCTCCTCCAATTCCTTGAGAGGATCTTCACCACCGGCACCACTATTTCCCTGGCTGCCTTGAGAACCTTTGGCTTTAATATCCTGGATCTGCTTTTGTACATCTTTAATCTGCTGGTCGAGGCCTTGCGAGCTTCCCTGGCCATTGCCAGCGCCGCCCACACCCCCCATGCCGCCCATGCCACCCATGCCACCCATGTTCCCGCCGCCCGAGATACCGTTGATTCCTGCCATAAATGCTAACTCCAACCTATGAATTAAGGGACCGATCAGCCTTGCCAATCGGTGAATAATCAGTGGTGGGTGAGTCAGGATGGTTCCGGCCGGTCGAGTGGCTGACATGCGTGAAATCAATAGTCTGTAAAGACTAGGGTGGTTTCCCACGGCTGGGAGGCAGAATTCACTGTTGCAGTTGCGGAGTTTCTTGCCCGATGCAACGTACTGCCTGTTTCTTGTTATTCACCAGTACGCCGCTCAGGCCTTTCTGGTCGGTATCGAACATCACCAGCACCCCGTCCACGCACTGCGCCACTTGAGCGGCGGGGGTCAGTGAGACTTTGTAATCCTCCCCCGGCACGGTCTTGAGCATCGTGAATTCACTGAGCAGCAGCGCATCTTCCGGCTTGGCGAAGTGCAGGTAGCCGTAGTACCACAAACAACCGACCGTACCGATGATGGTGCCGATCCCTGTGAGAATCAGCGGGATCATGTTGCGCTCTTCACTCATTGCGGGCTCTCTGATGGGTCAACCTTGGAAAGGGGGTAATTCGGTATTTCGCCCAGACGCCGCAGGCCGTTGAAATGCTGCGGGTCATCCAGGTAACGCAGCATGACGGTTTGCCAGGTCTTGTCGGCAAACGTCTGCACATGCCCGCCTCGCGTCAGCTGCAGTACCCTGGGCGGCGGCGCCGCTTGGTACAGGCGTATGCCGTTGGACACGGGCACGATCGGATCATCCAGGCTGTGAAACAGCAGTTTGGGAACGCCCTTGAGCTGGGGCATGGCGTTGATCGCGCTGTCGGCGTCAGGTACCAGCCAGGACAGAGGGACCTGAAACGGCCATGTTAACCAGGATGTGCTCAGGGCAAATTGTCCCACGTCACGATAACTGGCGGGCACACCGTCCAATACCAGGGCCTTGAGCCGGGACTGGCGCTCGGGGTGAGCCGCCAGATAATGCACCGCCAATGCGCCGCCCAGGCTTTGGCCAAGCACGACCAACGGCTGCCCCTGGGCTTCGGGCGCCTGATCCAGCCAACTGAAGGCTGCGTCCACGTCCTGGTAGATAGCCGGCAGTGACGGCTTGCCTTGCGAAAGCCCATAACCGCGATAGTCGAGCAACAGCACCTGGTAGCCCTGCTCCGGCAACCACCAACTGCCGCCCAGATGCCACGCCAGGTTGCCGCCGTTGCCGTGCAGGTGCAGCACCGTGCCTTTGAGGGGCACGCCAGGCTTGGCCGGCAGCCACCAGGCGTGCAGTTTCACGCCGTCGGCAGTGGTGAGGGTGACGTCGCGATACGCCAGGTGGGCTTTTTCCGGCGTGAACGGCAGGCCGGGCTCGGGGTAGAACAGCAGGGAGCTGCAGCCGTTCAATGTGAGTAGCAGGCACAGAATGCCGAGGATTCTCATCCGTTGAGCCTCGTGAGTGAGATGAAATGGGCGGACGTGGGAGATCCCAGGTGAGTCGACGTCCGGTCAAAGGATATTGGAATAGTCCGCCTCGATCCGGTCCAGGCTCAAATGGTTGAGGAAGTTGGAAAAGCACATCCAGGCCGCCAGTGCGTTCATGTCGCGAAACTGTTCGGGCAGGTACTTGGGCGGCACGACCAGGCCTTCGTCGACCAGTTGACGCAAGGTGCGCATATCTTCGAGGGTGGTCTTGCCGCAGAACAGCAACGGCACCTGTTCCAGCTTGCCCTTGCGCACGGCCAGCTGGATGTAGTTGTAGACCATGATAAAGCCCTTGAGGTAGGACAAATCCTTGGTGAACGGCAGACCGGTCGGTACCGAGCCACGGAACACCCGACTGGCGTTGCCGTAGCTTTCCGCCATTTCAAAGCCCTGCTCGCGGAAGAACTCGAACACCTGCAGGAAGTCGGCGCCCTCCTCCACCATATGGATGGCGCGGGTGCGGTTGGTCAGTTTGCGCAGCCGGCTGGGGTAGGAGGCAAACGTGATGATCTCCATCAGGATCGCCAGGCCTTCCTGGGTCACGGTGGACGAGGGTGGCCCCTTGGACAGGAACGTGCAGATCGGCTGGTTCTGGCCATTGAGGGTGGTGCCCACATGCACCAGGCCTTCGTGCACTTCCAGGGCGCGCACGTCACGGTCGTTGAACATCGCGTCGGCGCGGATCTTGATGTAGTCGGCGCCCGCGGCTGCGTCGGCGACGATGCCATCGGACTCGAATACGCGAATGGTCTCCTCGGCCTCGCCGAATACCTTGTTCAAGCGGGTCTGCAGCAGGCTCACCGCATCCTTGGCGGTCAGGGTCTTGGCTTCGTCCTTGAGGTCGCCCCGGCCATCGATGTTGTTCAGGTAGTCCGAAAGCATCAACCCCAGGTCCGCCAGCGTCGGGTCGCCGGCGTGGAAGGCGTCGGAAGCGGCGCCGTAGAGTTCCTGGGAAATCAGGCCGAAGTCCTCGGTGCCACGGGCTTCGAGCATCCGCACGACCATGCGGTACTCCCGGCACATGCGGCGCATGATCTGCCCCACCGGGCTGAACTGGCCGAGACGGCGGGTAATGTCGCGCTCGATGTTCTGGAACTCCAGCTTGACCGCGCTGGAATCGAACGACAACGGCCGGTTCAGGTAGTAATCGCGATCCACGGCGGGCATGGCCTTGCCCTTGGCCTTGAGAAAGCCCTGGCGAATGTTCTCGTCCCACTTCACCGCGTCGAGGACGCGGATCGGTGTTTGCGCCAGCACAATGCGATCGGACAAGCTGCGTATCGTCTGCTGGTAATCGTCCACCCGGTGCTTCCTCTTTGAACGTGGCCTTTCTGGTATCAGACTGAAGCCAATACCAGGTGCATGTAACGCTTGAGTATCTCCAGCATTTCTTCACCGGTCAGCGGCTCTGCGCCGCCCAACAGGCCCTGATATTCCATCCGACTGATAATCGCCGTCAACACCTTGGCATCCTGCTGCGGCTCGCGGGAGCCCAAGACCTGGAAAAACTGCCCGGTGCCTTGCAGCAGGATCTGTTGGTGGGAGCGTACCAGTTCGGCAAGGCGCGGATTGAGCAAGGCTTCCTGGCGGAAGGCCTGCTCGGCCATCAGGTATTCGCGACGGTTGATCAACTGGCGCTGCACATAGTCGGCGGTCAGCCGCGCAATGTCATCGGCCAACTGCGAGCGCGACGCCGGACTGCCGTCGCCGTAAGCGACCATCTCGCGCAGCAGGCCTTCGTTGCGCACCCACAGCTTGCCCATGAACGCGGCGCTGCGTTCGACGTATTGGGCGAAGGTGTCGGTGAGCAGGTCATCGATATCCTTGAAGTAGTAAGTGGTGGCCGACAACGGCACGCCGGCCTCCGCCGCCACGGCCCGGTGCCGCACGGCACGTACGCCATCGCGTACCACGATGCGCATGGCCGCATCGAGAATGTCCTGCCGGCGCTGTTCACTGCCCCGCCGGCTGGCCTTGCGGCCTTGGTACTGGACGCTATCGGCCACGGCAGCGGCAACGCCGGCGGCGCCTTCTTGAGCCATTACGCGGTTCACCACATTTCCCTCTTCTAAGTGTGACGCGCAGCGTCACAGGATGCATTCCCACGCAGAGCGTGGGAACGAGCAACCGATCAACAAAACCTGGCGCTATTTGTTTGACGCGAATTTACGCCACATAAAAAAGCCGCCTTATAAAAGGCGGCTTCGGATTTCGCTACGGTTACGCTTGTGGCCGCATGTGCGGGAACAAGATCACATCGCGGATCGACGGCGAGTTGGTCAACAGCATCACCAGCCGGTCGATGCCGATACCTTCACCGGCGGTGGGCGGCATGCCGTATTCCAGGGCCCTTACGAAGTCGGCATCGTAGTGCATGGCTTCGTCATCACCGGCGTCCTTGTCGGCCACCTGGGCCATGAAGCGCTCGGCCTGATCTTCCGCGTCGTTAAGCTCGGAATAGGCGTTGGCGATTTCACGGCCGCCAATGAACAATTCGAAACGGTCGGTAACGTTCGGGTTGTCGTCGTTACGACGCGCCAGCGGCGACACTTCGAACGGGTACTGGGTAATGAAGTGCGGCTGTTCCAGCTTGTGCTCCACCAACTCTTCGAAAATCATCACCTGCAACTTGCCCAGGCCTTCGAAGCCCAGCACTTTGGCGCCGGCCTTCTTGGCGATGGTGCGAGCCTTGTCGATGTCGTTCAGGTCGTCAGCGGTCAGCTCAGGGTTGTACTTGAGGATCGAGTCGAACACCGACAGACGCACGAACGGCTCGCCGAAGTGGAACACTTTGTCGCCATAAGGCACGTCAGTGCTGCCCAGCACCAGCTGCGCCAGTTCGCGGAACAGCTCTTCGGTCAGGTCCATGTTGTCTTCGTAGTCGGCGTAGGCCTGGTAGAACTCCAACATGGTGAATTCAGGGTTGTGCCGAGTCGAGACGCCTTCGTTACGGAAGTTGCGGTTGATCTCGAACACCTTCTCGAAGCCGCCGACCACCAGGCGCTTGAGGTACAGCTCCGGCGCGATCCGCAGGAACATTGGCAGGTCCAGCGCATTGTGGTGGGTTTCGAACGGCTTGGCTGCGGCGCCACCGGGGATGGTCTGCAGCATCGGCGTTTCCACTTCCAGGAAGTCACGCTGGGCCAGGAAGCTGCGGATGTGGGCGATGACCTGCGAACGCACGCGGAAGGTCTGGCGCACGTCTTCGTTGACGATCAGGTCAACGTAGCGCTGGCGGTAGCGCTGCTCGGTGTCGGTCAGGCCGTGGTGCTTGTCCGGCAGCGGGCGCAGGGACTTGGTCAGCAGGCGCACGCTGGTCATCTCGACATACAGGTCGCCCTTGCCGGAACGGGCCAGGGTGCCCTCGGCGGCGATGATGTCGCCCATGTCCCAGGTTTTCACCGAGGCCAGGGTTTCTTCGGAAAGGGTCTTGCGGTTGACGTAGACCTGGATGCGCCCGGTCATGTCCTGGATCACCATGAACGAGCCACGGTTGAGCATGATGCGACCCGCCACCTTGACCGGGATCGCCGCTTCTGCCAGCTCTTCCTTGGTCTTGTCCGCGTACTCTTTCTGCAGGGCATCGCAGTAGTTGTCGCGGCGGAAGTCGTTGGGGAAGGCGTTACCCTTGGCGCGCTCGGCAGCAAGCTTTTCCTTGCGCAGGGCGATCAGGGAGTTTTCTTCCTGTTGCAGGGCTTGCGGGTCGAGTTGTTGGTCGCTCATGTCTTAAATTTTCCATCAGGTTCGTTGTCCCCGGCCAGTGGCCGGGGATCGCCTACAATCTTTACAGCCCCGATTTCAGGCTGGCTTCCAGGTATTCGTCGATATCGCCGTCGAGCACCTTGTCGCAGTCGCTGCGCTCGATGTTGGTGCGCAAATCCTTGATCCGCGACGCATCGAGCACGTAGGAACGGATCTGGTGCCCCCAGCCGATATCCGACTTGGTGTCTTCCAGCGCCTGGGACGCGGCGTTGCGCTTCTGCATTTCCTGCTCGTACAACTTGGCCCGCAGCATTTTCATGGCGGTGTCCTTGTTGGCGTGCTGGGAGCGCTCGTTCTGGCAGCTGACCACGGTGTTGGTCGGTACGTGGGTGATACGCACGGCCGAGTCGGTGGTGTTTACGTGCTGGCCACCGGCACCGGAGGAACGGTAGGTGTCGATGCGCAGGTCGGCCGGGTTGATCTCGATTTCCACCTTGTCGTCGATCTCCGGGGAGACGAACACCGCCGAGAAGGACGTATGGCGACGGTTGCCGGAGTCGAACGGGCTCTTGCGCACCAGGCGGTGCACGCCGATCTCGGTACGCAACCAGCCAAAGGCGTATTCACCCTTGATGTGCACGGTCGCGCCCTTGATACCGGCCACTTCACCGGCGGACAGCTCCATGATGGTCGCGTCGAAACCGCGCTTGTCGGCCCAGCGCAGGTACATGCGCAGCAGGATGTTGGCCCAGTCCTGGGCCTCGGTGCCGCCGGAACCGGCCTGGATATCCAGGTAGGCGTTGTTCGGGTCCATTTCGTGGCTGAACATGCGACGAAATTCAAGCTTGGCGAGGTTTTCCTCGAGACGGGCCAGCTCGGCGACAACATCGCCCACGGCGCTTTCGTCATCTTCTTCGACGGCCATGTCCAGCAGGTCGCGGCAGTCGGCCAGGCCGGTGTTCAGCTCGTCGAGCGTGTCGACGATCTGCGCCAGCGCAGCGCGCTCGCGCCCCAGTTCCTGGGCGTACTCAGGTTTGTTCCAGACACTCGGATCTTCAAGCTCGCGATTGACTTCGGTCAGACGCTCATGCTTTTGATCGTAGTCAAAGATACCCCCGAATAGTTTCGGAGCGCTCGGACAGGTCCTTGATGGTGTTAAGGATCGGGTTGATTTCCATGGCGGGCAGCACTCGTTGGCGAACTTTTGAAAGCCGGCGAGTATAACGGCAAACGCCTGGAAACGGCAGTCCACCCGGCCGAAAAGGCAGAGGTTTGTACACAATCCCAAGACCGATGAAGAGCCCCCTCCCACGGGTTGGCGATACCCCGCGTTAGAAAACCAGCACTACTACTAGCCAAAACTACTAGCCAAAACTGACCGTTCATCTGTTTATACAAATATTCTGAAAATCAAAATTAGGGACTGCTTGGAAGACCACAAACCAGCCCACTTCAACAAAAACAAACAATTAGGTTTCTTTCAAAATTATCCTAAGACTTGAACTGCAAACATACAGGAATACAAACACACCAGTTTCAGAACCGTCTTACAAAGCCTCCTACAGACATCAAGTCAAACCAAAACGCCATCAGTTTTTAATTCCGCCCCTCTCAAATAAGTTTGATCAAAGCAACTGAGATTTTTCTTCAGGACGAACAAACTTTCGAACCCGATCACGCTTACATACGGACGGAGAGACCCCATGGCACAACAAGGGTGGCAGCCAGGACAACCGTTACAACTCAAACCGACAATAATTACCGCCGGGAGACGAAATACTTATTGGGGTGGTGAAGGTGGAGGCTACGTAGGAAGTGGAGATGGGTGGGGCCTTCAAGAGGGGCCACGTCGAGGCGAAGGAGACCGTAGCCGCTTCAAGCATTTTGACTTCCCTAGCACCACCGCCGATTTCATTGGAGAGCAAAAGTACAACCAATCCTTGATTGACGCAGAGTACAGTGCACGGTTTGCGACGCTCGCCGCTGAAACTGAACGCGAACTCGCAGAAAAACAGCAAGCAGCGAAACTTTCACAGCCACTCACAGAAAGTGCCTCAGCCATTATCGATCAAAAAATCACATTTGAAATAATCGACGCAAAAAAAACCAAATACACACGTACTGCACCACTCATTTATGGGCTCTATGATCAAAGCCCTTTTTACCTGATGGAAAACCTAACCTATACAAAGCTACGTGAAACACTTGCCTCTTCTGACCCGATAACAAATCTGGGCGGCGCGTACGCACTTTACGACAACGTATGGAGGGCCGCACAGGAACTCAAGGCTCTCTCGCTCTCCATAGATATTCTGACTAAAAAACTTTCAGGGCTGGCAAAGACCAGGCAAGCGCTGGAGACCCACTTAGCCGAACATGATCCCGCCTGGACGAATTTACACATTGAGTATCTGAAGACCATTGCAGATGAATTGGACATTCACGTGCAGTTGCTGCCGGAATACCTGCAGGTGGAACTCGCTTCTCTTGCCGGTTCGGTCGTTGGATTGACACCCGACCAAACCCTCATGCTTTACAAAACCACGCTGGACAAAATGATCGAAGAAACGATGGCTGCGATCAAACCTATTGATCCACCGTTAGCCATAAACCAGAACGGGTTGATCATTTACTACGCCGCAGCCAACCCACTGGTTACACCGCCATTGAGCAAACCTGAGCTTGAAGGGCTGAAACAACTTATTTATCTGCAGCAGAACACCACGCTTGGCGTGAAATGGCTCAGTCATCATGATTTTGTGCTCAAGTCAGAGTCCGCGAGGTATCTGGCCAATGCCTCCAATGCAATCAGTGACCTCGCAGAACGTGCGCAGCAGGTAGCAACGGCGCAGGCGCGTATTGAAGCGGTACGAGTAGCCAATACCTATCGCCTGTCGGGCCCCGCTTCTGCGACTCAAGCGGTAGTCATGACCTCAGTTGGGACTATCGCTACAGCGGAAGGGATTACTGTCACGCTGCAAGCCGCCATTCGTGCAGCCGTGGCCGCATTGACGGAGTTGGTTGCCAGTACCTCCAGTGGCTTAATGGTAGGTGTTTCAGCTCTGATCTATTCCCCAAAACTCGCGAATGGAGAGCTTCCAGAGCGTTATGCGCTTGGCACACCGGTCTCAACCTTCGTAGCAGACCTTAACGAGTCAACGATAACCTCGGCAGTCAACGGCACAATTGACCTTCCGGTTCGCATGAGCTCGAAGACGGCTGCGGATGGGCGCTCACAAGTATTCGTGGTCAACGCCGACGGTACAAGCGTGCCTTCCAAGGTCAAGGTGGTTGCTGCGACCTATGATCCAGCGCAGAAGGTGTACACCGTTACTACGGGTGACGCTCCACCAAAATTCTTGATCTGGACACCTGTCGTCGTCCCTGGGAATAGCTCAACAACACTGCCCGCTAATCAGTCTGAGCCGTCCATTTATATTGGTGCTACGGTCACTCCGGTTGAAGGCAGAATTGATTCGTTTCCAGGAGTCAGTGAGGCGAGCTTTGATGACTTCATAACAGTCTTCCCTATAGATTCAGGACTACCTCCGCTCTACATAATGTTCAGGGATCGGCGGGAAGATCCCGGAATTGTGACAGGTGGCGGGCAAGCTGTAACGGGTTCTTGGCTAGGAGCGGCCTCACAAGGTGAAGGTGCCCCTATACCATCGCAAATTGCCGATAACTTAAGAGGCCAGGAATTTAAAAATTTCAGAGCGTTTCGCGAAGCCTTCTGGAAATCGATTGCGAACGACTCGGAACTGGCGAATCAGTTCAACCGTCAAAACCTACTAAGAATACTTAACGGCAAAGCCCCATATACGAGCAAACTTGAGCATGCAGGAAAATCTGGTAAATTCGAGCTCCACCATAAGATATTCACCTCCAAAGGCGGAGAAGTTTTCGACATAGACAACATCTACATAGTCACTCCAAAACTCCACAAACAAATTCATGGCAAAGGTGATTAGGATGAAAACTTCAATTTCCGAGTACACAGAAACCGAATTTTTAGAATTCGTAATTTCCCTTTGTGACGCGAGTGCTCGTACTGAGGAAGAAGATGACGAAATGCTATTAGAGTTCACGCGCCTTACAGAACATCCTGACGGATCAGATCTCGTCTACTATCCAAGAGCTGACAGAGAAGACAGCCCGGCGGGCATTGTAGAAGAAGTTAAACAGTGGCGTGTGGCTAATGGCAAGCCTGGATTTAAAATAGAATAATCTCTCTGCTACCTCCTGCCATCGACTCTACATAGATGGCGGGCTTCTTCGTCCAACCACGTTCATGTGCACTTAATTTGGATGAATACCAAGCTCACAATGTGGGAGGGAAGCCCCTCCCACATTTAATGGGTTACAGTCTGAACTCACTCGATGCCGACTTGATTACGCCCATTATGCTTGGCCATATACAGTCCCTTGTCCGCCGCCATGATCAACTGCCGGCAATCGGTGCCCTGTACGGGTGTCAACGTCGACAGGCCAATGCTGATGGTCAGGCTCGAACCTTCCGCCGGCGCGATATGCGGGATTTTCAGGGCGGCCACCGCCATGCGCAGTTTTTCCGCCACCAGCCGCGCACCGCCCGGCGAGGTGTTGGGCAGCACCAGCGCGAACTCTTCGCCGCCATAGCGTGCCGGCAGGTCCGAGGGACGGCTGCTGGCTTCGCGGATGGTATTGGCGACTTTGCGCAAGGCCTCGTCACCCTCGACGTGGCCAAAACTGTCGTTGTAGGTCTTGAAGAAGTCCACATCGATCATCAGCAAGGAGAGTTGGGTCTGGTCGCGCATGGCTCGGCGCCATTCCAGTTCCAGGTATTCGTCGAAGTGACGGCGATTGGACAGCCCGGTCAGTCCATCGGAGTTCATCAGCCGTTGCAGCACCAGGTTGGTGTCCAGCAACTGTTGCTGGCTGACCCGCAGCGCACGGTAAGCCGCGTCGCGCTGCAACAGGGTCATGTAGGAGCGCGAGTGATAGCGAATGCGCGCCACCAGTTCGATATTGTCCGGCAGCTTGACCAGGTAATCGTTGGCCCCGGCCGCAAACGCTGCGCTCTTGATCAGCGGGTCTTCCTTGGTGGAAAGCACGATGATCGGGATATTCGCCGTGGCCGGGTGATTGCGGTACTCGCGCACCAGGGTCAAGCCGTCGAGGCCGGGCATGACCAGGTCCTGCAGGATCACGGTCGGCTTGATGCGAATTGCCTGCGCGATCGCCTGGTGCGGGTCGGCGCAAAAGTGGAAATCGATGTTTTCTTCATGGGCCAAGCCGCGCCGCACAGCTTCGCCGATCATGGCCTGGTCGTCGACCAGCAGCACCATGGCGGCGTTTTCGTCGGTCTTGAAGTCGTCAAGTTGTAGATCATTCATGTGCGGTCACCTGAATTACGCCTGCAAACCAGCACGGCGGGAGATTGTCGATCATGTTGCAAAGACCTCCTGCAATCGCGGCGCAATTTTTTCCAGTGGGCGAATTTCAACAGCGGCGTCAATCGCCGCCGCTGCTTTGGGCATCCCATACACCGCCGAACTCGACTGGTCCTGGGCGATGGTCAAATATCCTTGTTCGCGCATCAACTTGAGGCCCTGGGCGCCGTCGCGCCCCATGCCGGTCAGCAGTACGCCGACGGCGTCACCGATCCAATAGCTGGCGACACTTTCGAAAAACACGTCGATGGACGGCCGGTAAATCTCGTTCACCGGCTCTGCGGTATAGGCTAGCGTGCCATTTTTCAACAAGCGAATATGGTGGTTGGTACCGGCCAGCAAGACCACGCCGCTCTGCGGTGGCTCACCCTCTCGCGCCAGGCGCACCGGCAGGCCGGACGCACTGCTCAACCACTCGGCCATGCCGGCGGCGAACACCTGGTCCACATGCTGGACCAGCACGATGGCGGCGGGAAAGTTGCGGGGCAATCCCTTGAGCAGGACTTCCAGGGCAGCCGGACCGCCCGCTGAAGAACCGATCGCCACCAGGCTCTGGCGTTTGCCGGTGCTGCGCTCGGGCGCGGTTTCGGCGCGCACACGGCTACCGCGCTGGCCGATCAGCCAGCCGATATTGAGGATCTTGCGCAACAACGGCGCTGCCGCATCCCTGGGGTTGCCCACGCCGAGTGCCGGGGTGTCCACCACATCCAGGGCGCCGTGGCCCATGGCTTCGAACACCCGGCTCATATTGGCCTGGCGGTCGACGGTCACCAGCAGAATCGCGCAGGGCGTCTCGGCCATGATCTGCCGCGTGGCCTCCACGCCGTCCATTACCGGCATGATCAAGTCCATCAGGATCAGGTCCGGCAGCCGTTCGGCACAGCGCTGTACCGCTTCCAGGCCATTACTGGCCACCCATACCACCTCGTGCGCGGGTTCCAGGTTCAAGGCGCGCCGCAACGCCTCGACGGCCAGGGGCATGTCATTGACGATCGCAATCCTCATGCCCGGGCGCCCCCGATCAGCTCAACCACGGCGTCGAGCAAGGCATCGTCGTGGAAGCTGGCTTTGGCCAGGTAATAGTCGGCGCCGGCGTCGAGGCCTCGGCGTCGGTCTTCTTCCCGATCCTTGTAGGAAACCACCATCACCGGCAACGATTGCAGGCGACTGTCACGGCGCAAGAGTGTGACCAATTCAATACCGTCCATGCGAGGCATATCAATATCAGTGATAAGCAGGTCGAAATCCTCGGAACGCAATGCGTTCCAGCCATCCATGCCATCGACCGCAACGGCCACTTCATAACCGCGATTGAGTAATAACTTGCGTTGCAGCTCACGCACGGTCAGCGAGTCGTCCACCACCAGCACCCGCTTGCGCGGTGCCTCGGTAGCCTGCTGGGTGCGCCGGGCGATGCGTTCCAGGCGGCCGGTGTTGAGCAACTTGTCCACCGAACGCAGCATGTCCTCCACGTCGACGATCAGGACCACCGAGCCATCGTCAAGCAAGGCGCCGGCGGAAATATCCTGGACCTTGCCCAGGCGATCATCCAGCGGCAATACCACCAGGGTGCGCTCACCGATAAAGCGCTCGACGGCGATCCCATACACGGCATCGCGCTCGCGTATCACCACCACTTTCAAGGTATCGCCAGGGGTTTGCCCCGGTGGACGCTGCAACAGCTGACTGGCGGCGACCAGGCCGACATGCCGGCCCTCGTGCCAGAAATGCTGGCGACCTTCCAGTTGCACAATGTCCTCGGGCGCCAGGTCGCACATGCGTTCGATGTGCGCCAGCGGGAAGGCGTAGGCCTCTTCACCGACCTCCACCACCAGGCTGCGCACCACCGACAAGGTCAACGGCACCTCCAGGTGAAAGCGACTGCCCTGCCCCGCCGTCTGCTCCAGCACCACGGCGCCGCGCAGTTGACGCACCATATGCTGCACCGCATCCAGGCCGACGCCGCGACCGGACACTTCGGTCACCTTGTCGCGCAGGCTGAACCCCGGCAGGAACAGGAACGTGAGCAGTTCTTCCTCGCTCAGGCGCAACGCGGTCTCCACGGGGGACAGGTGCCGGTCGACAATGGTGCCGCGCAGGCGCTCAAGGTCGACGCCGTTACCGTCATCGCTCAACTCCAGCACCAGCAAGCCGGCTTGATGGGACGCGCGCAGGCGAATCAAGCCTTCCGCCGGCTTGCCCGCCAGCAGCCGCTGCTCGGGCATTTCAATGCCATGATCGACGGCATTGCGTAATAAATGCGTGAGTGGCGCCTCGAGCTTTTCCAGCACATCGCGGTCGACCTGGGTCTTTTCGCCCTCGATCTCCAGGCGCACTTGCTTGCCCAGGCTGCGGCCGAGGTCACGCACCATGCGCACCTGCCCGGCCAGCACGTCGGCAAACGGGCGCATGCGACAGGCCAACGCGGTGTCGTAAAGCACCTGGGCGCGCTGGCCGGCCTGCCAACCATACTCATCCAGCTCGGCGTTCTTCTGCGCCAGCAGCGCCTGGGCCTCACTCAACAAGCGGCGGGTATCGGCCAGGGCTTCCTGGGCTTCAAGATTCAGGTCGATGACCTTGAGGTGGCCGTCCAGGGTATCCAAGGCGCGCAGGCTGTTGCTTTGCAGGCGCTTGAGGCGCTGCAGGCTGGCCAGGTAGGGCTTGAGTCGCTGGGTTTCCACCAATGACTTGCTGGACAGGTCCAACAGGCTGTTCAAGCGTTCGGCCGTGACCCGCAGCACGCGCTCACCGCCTTCGGTCATGCGTTTGCCGTGGCGCGGCGGCTCGCTGATGACGGCGGGCGCCGGCTCAGGTTCGGGCGCCGGCGCTTCGATCACCGGCATGGGAGCCGGTTCGGGTTTCGGCGCGACCATGGCGCTGGGTTGCGACGGGTCCAGCAAGCGCTCCATCAGCGCCACATAGGCCTGGATATCCGCCGCCCCTACGTTATTGCCCGGGGTGGCGATGCGCATCAGCAAATCCGTACCCTGCAGCAACGCGTCGATATGCTCGGGCTGCAGGTACAAGCGCGCTTCCTGGGCGCTGACCAGGCAGTCTTCCATGACATGGGCCACGCTGACGCCGGCATCCACCCCGACAATCCGAGCCGCGCCCTTGAGCGAGTGCGCGGCGCGCATGCAGGCCTCAAGCTGGTCGGCCTGGGTCGGGTTGCGTTCCAGGGCCAGCAGGCCTGCACTGAGCACCTGGGTCTGGGCATCGGCTTCCAGGCTGAACAGTTCCAACAGCGAGGCATCGCGCATCTGGTCGGGGGTCATGCGAGGCTCCGGGTCACGGCGGACAACAATTGAGCCTCGTCCAGCCAACGCAGGCTGCGGCCTTTCCACTGCAATACGCCCTGGGTGAAACGCGCGCTGGCCTGGGTACCGGAGGCCGACGCGGCGCTCAAGGTGCGCTCATCGATGGCATGGATGCCATCCACTTCGTCCACCGGCACGACCACCGGGCCATCCTGCGCCGCAATGATCAGCATGCGCGGCATGATGCGCCCGCCGGTGGCGCCGGTATTGGCGCTGTCCAGGCCGAGCAGTTCCACCAGCGACAGGCAGGCCACCAATGCGCCGCGTACGTTGGCCACGCCCAGCAAAGCCCGGGAGCGCTGGTGCGGCAAGGAGTGGATCGGTTGCAGGGGCGCGACCTCCACCAGGCAACGGGTCGCGATGCCCAGCCACTCCTCGCCGAGGCGGAACATCAGCAAGGAGCGGGTGACCACCTGGTTGTCGAGCTCGCCGGCGGCTTGCGCGGGACGCTCGTCCTGCGCCAGCGCATAGCGGTCGAGCAGGCGCGTGGCCGCGGCCGAATACACCGAGCAGTTACGGCAATGGATGTGCTCCACCAGCAAGGGGCAGGATTTGTCGCCATGGATGCCGATGCGGTTCCAGCAGTCGTCGATGGCTTGGGTGTCGGCCAGGGTCAGGTCCAGGCCAGCGGTATCCAGCGCGTCAGGGCTACTCATCGTTTGGACTCACTGTCAGCTCGCTCGCTACGCGCGGCGCGCGCCTGCAAACGACGCGCCCCCGCACTGTCGCCCTGGGACTCGAGCAACGCGGCCAGGTGCATCAAGGCCTGCGGATGCTGCGGCTCCAGGTATAAGGCTTTACGGTAATACCCTTGGGCTTGCGGGGCATTGCCGGCTACATCGCTGAGCAAGCCCAGCCAGTAGAACACCTGGGCCACCGGCGGATGGCTGCCCAGATAGCGTTCGCACGCAGCGCGGGCCTCGGCACTCTTGCCCTCATTGGCCAAGGTGGCGATCTGGTTGAGCAGCTCGCCGGCCTCCGTATGCGCTGCCTTGACCGGCGCCGCCTGGGCGCCAACCGTACTGAACGGGCGCGGCTTGAGCGCAACAGGCGCCGCACTGCGCGGCGGCGTGGGTGCCGGTATCGGTGCAAACACCGGGGCTGGCGCGACCGACTCCGCGTGCCGGCTGAACGCAAAGGATTGCGGCACGCCAATCGAACGCATGCCATGGCGTCCCAGCAGGCTGCCTTCGGCTGGGCCGATAAACAACACGCCGTCCACGTGGGTCAGTTCCTTGAGCACATCGAAGACTTGCTTCTGGGTGGGCTGATCGAAATAGATCAGCAGGTTGCGACAGAACACAAAATCATAACTGGACTCATTGGCCAACAGCGCCGGGTCGAGCAGGTTGCCGACTTGCAGGCGTACTTGCTCGCGCACCCGGTCGGCGATGCGGTAGGCGCCGCCGTCTTCAGTGAAATGCCGGTCGCGAAATTCAAGGTCGGCGCCGCGAAAGGAGTTCTTGCCGTACACACCGCGGCGGGCACGCTCCACGGACAGCGGGCTGACGTCCAGCCCTTGTACTTTGAATTGGTGCGGCGCCAGGCCGGCGTCGAGCAGGGCCATGGCAATCGAATAGGGCTCTTCGCCGGTGGAACACGGCAGGCTGAGAATGCGCAAAGCGCGCATCTGCTTGATCTCGGCCAGGCGTGCATGGGCCAGGCGGGCCAGGGTCGCAAAGGACTCGGGGTAGCGGAAAAACCAGGTTTCGGGAACGATCACCGCTTCGATCAGCGCCTGCTGCTCATCGTGGGAGCTTTGCAGGAGCTGCCAGTACGCGTCCGCTGTGTCCGCCTGGGACAACTGGCACCGCTGGCGCACCGCGCGCTCGATGATCGCCTCGCCCACCGACGCGACGTCCAGGCCGATACGTTCCTTGAGGAAGGCCGAGAAGCGCGGATCACTGCTCATAGGCTCAACTCGCTGGAAAACAGCAACGCACGCACGTCATCGCTCAACAACTCGGCCACGCCGATCCATTGCATCAAGCCCAGCGCATCTTCGCGCACCGGCCCCAGGTAGGGCGCCTGGCGGTTATCCAGGCCATAGGGCTGGAACTCGGCGGGGTCGCAACGCAGGGTGTCGGTGGCCTGCTCCAGAATCAGGCCCAGCCACCGCGCCTGGCTCCCGGCTTGTGGCTGATAATTGACCAGCACCAGCCGCGTACTCGTACGGGCCTGGGCCACGGTACCGAAGGTCAGCGCGCTCAGGTCGATCACCGGCACCAGCGCGCCGCGATGGGCAAAGATGCCCGCCACCCACACAGGTGCCTGGGCGATGGGTTTGAGCGGCAGGCGCGGCAGTACCTCGACCACTTCCGTGGCCTTGAGGGCAAAGCGCTCAGTGCCGATGTGGAACACCAGGAACAACGCCTTTTTCGCTGCCGTAACGGCGCCGCGTTTAGCCGCGAAGTCGCTCATCAGACTTTGAAACGCGACACGCCGCTGCGCAGACCCACCGCGACCTGGCTCAGTTCATCGATGGCAAAGCTGGCCTGGCGCAGGGACTCGACGGTCTGGCTGCTGGCATCCCCCAACTGCACCAGCGCGTGGTTGATCTGCTCGGCGCCGGTGGCCTGGGCCTGCATGCCTTCATTGACCATCAACACCCGCGGCGCGAGGGCCTGCACCTGGTGGATGATTTGCGACAGTTGCTCGCCCACTTGCTGCACCTCGAACATGCCGCGGCGCACTTCCTCGGAGAACTTGTCCATGCCCATCACGCCCGCCGACACCGCCGACTGGATCTCGCGCACCATCTGCTCGATGTCGTACGTCGCGACGGCGGTCTGGTCGGCCAGGCGGCGTACTTCGGTAGCGACCACGGCAAAACCGCGCCCGTACTCACCGGCTTTCTCGGCTTCAATGGCAGCGTTGAGGGACAGCAGGTTGGTCTGGTCAGCCACTTTGACGATGGTCACTACCACCTGATTGATGTTGCCGGCCTTTTCATTGAGGATCGCCAGCTTGGCGTTGACGAGGTCGGCGGCGCCCATGACCGAATGCATGGTTTCTTCCATGCGTGCCAGGCCCTGTTGACCGGAACCGGCGGCGACCGAAGCCTGGTCGGCGGCAGTCGACACTTCGGTCATGGTGCGCACCAGGTCCTTGGAGGTCGCGGCGATTTCACGCGATGTGGCGCCGATTTCAGTGGTGGTGGCGGCGGTTTCGGTGGCCGTGGCCTGTTGCTGCTTGGAGGTGGCGGCAATCTCGGTCACCGAGGTGGTGACCTGCACCGACGAACGCTGCGCCTGGGAGACCAGCGCGGTCAGCTCGGTCATCATGTCGTTGAAGCCGGTTTCGACCATATTGAATTCGTCATTGCGCTCCAGGTTCAGGCGCTTGCTCAGGTCGCCCGTGCGCATGACTTCGAGGATATCGACGATGCGCTTCATCGGCGCCATGATTGCGCGCATCAACAGCAGGCCACACAGCGCGGCGGCAAGCACCGCCAGCAGCAGCGAGACGCCCATGCTGATCTTCGCGGCCTCGACCGCGTCATCGATAGCGGCGGTGGCCTCGTCGGCGACCTGCTTGTTCTGTTGGATGATGTCATTGAGCTTCATGCGGCCCGCTACCCAGACAGGCGTCAGTTGCTCGCTGAACAACCTGACGGCCTCGGCGGCGTTGTTGCTCTGCTGAGCCTGGAGCACTTGGGCAAGGATCTGGTTGTAGTTCTGATGCATTTTTTCGAAGGCATCGAACTCGCTGCGGTCCTGGGTGAAATTGATCGTCTGTGCGTAGTCGGCCATGTATTTCTCAAGGCGTGCCTCGAAGGACTTGTAGTCCTGCTTGTCCTCCTCGGAAATGCCCTGGTTTTTGTGGATGCCCACCAATTCCTGGGTCTGCAGGTAGCTGTCGACCCAGGCGCTGCGAATCATCGAGCTGAAAAACACGCCAGGCACAGCGTCATCGCGCACGGAGCTCTCACTGGTTTCGATTTTCAACAGGCGCGAATACGAGAGCACGACCATCAGCAGCATGATCGCGATAATTACCGCAAAGCTCGCCAAAATCCGTTGGCGCAGGGTCCAGTTCTTCACAGTAATTCCTCGCAGATCCATTCAAATGGAGGGGAGTATAGCTGAGCGATGGCGTGTATTAACCAATGGTTTGCGGGGACACTGCAGGCGCCCTGGCGCTTGGAACCAAGCCGGGTTTGAAGGTGGGAGCAGGCCCGCTCCCACCTGTGGACAGGTAGGCGGTTTTATTCGAGGTTAAGGCGCACCTGTTTCTCCAGCTCCGCCTTCAGGCCCGGCTCCAGCTTCAGCTGGCGCGCCAGTTCGTCCAGGTAGGCCTTCTCCATGAAGTTTTCCTCGTCCACCAGCATCACACTGGCGATGTACATCTCGGCGGCCATTTCCGGAGTACCGGCGGCGCGGGCGACATCGGCCGGGTCGAGGGGTTTGTTCAACTCGGCGTGCAGCCAGGCTTGCAGTTCGCGGTCATTGTCGAGCTTGGTGAACTCGCCTTCGATCAACGCCCGCTCACGCTCATCCACATGCCCGTCGGCCTTGGCGGCAGCGACCAGCGCCTTGAGAATGCCCTGGCTGTGTTGCTCGACCTGGGCCGGCGGCAGACGATCAATGGTTTGCGGCTCGCCCTGGGGCGCGCTGGCCTGTTGTGCCTGCCAGTTGCCGTAGGCTTTGTAGGCAATGACTCCCAACGCGGCCAGGCCTCCGTAGGTCAGGGCCTTGCCGCCGAACTTGCGCGCCTTCTTATTGCCCATCAGCAAGCCCATGGCTCCGGCCGCCAAGGCACCGCCGCCTGCGCCACCGAGCAGACTGCCGAGCCCGCCACTGCCAAGCAGCCCGCCAAGGGCGCCTTTGTCAGTTGATTGACGCTGGCCGCCGGCCTTGTTCTGCAACATATCCTGGCCAGACTTGAGCAACTGATCGAGCAATCCACGGGTATTCATTCGTAGCCTCCAGACACTTGGGTTCGTAGGACCAATAGGCCCTCAGCGTAAAACTAAGTGCCAAAAACGGTCTATCTAGAGTGCTTCCAGATGTAACGCCCTGCCCTGGCGTCGGAAATGTCTTGTTGCACAGCGGCGCCATCATGCTGCCATCAATGATTTTTCCTTCACCATCGAACCGCTTAAGCTATCCGGCGTCTGTTTATTGTCCGTTGCGTTTGGCCGAAGGCATGTCCGAACCGTTATTTCTGATCCGTTACGTGCCAGGAACGGCGCGGGATTCGCTCACGACAGGTTGTCTCTATGCACCGCAGGAATTTGCTCAAAGCGTCCATGGCCATTGCGGCCTACACCGGTTTGTCGGCCAGTGGCCTGCTGGCCGCGCAGGCCTGGGCCGGGAACCGTGCCGCCGACGGCAAGGCCGTGGCATTCGATTTCGACACGCTCAAGGCCCAGGCCAAACAGCTCGCCGGCGCCGCCTACAAAGACACCCGGCAGGTGCTGCCGCCCACGCTGGCAACCATGACCCCGCAGAACTTCAACGCCATTGGCTACGACGGCAACCATTCGCTGTGGAAGGAACTGAACGGGCAACTGGACGTGCAGTTTTTCCACGTCGGCATGGGCTTCAAGACGCCGGTGCGCATGCACAGTGTCGACCCCAAGACCCGCGAGGCCCGCGAAGTGCATTTCCGCCCTTCGCTGTTCAACTATGAAAAAACCACCGTTGACACCAAACAGCTGACCGGCGACCTGGGCTTCTCCGGGTTCAAACTGTTCAAGGCGCCGGAGCTTGACCGCCATGATGTGCTGTCGTTCCTGGGTGCCAGCTACTTCCGCGCCGTCGACTCCACCGGCCAGTACGGCCTGTCGGCGCGCGGCCTGGCGATCGACACCTACGCGAAAAAACGCGAGGAATTCCCCGACTTCACCCAGTTCTGGTTCGAAACCCCGGACAAGGACGCCACCCGCTTCGTGGTCTACGCCCTGCTCGATTCCCCCAGCGCCACCGGCGCCTATCGCTTCGATATCGACTGCCAGGCCAATCAAGTGGTGATGGCGATCGATGCCCATATCAATGCGCGCACCGCCATCGAACAATTGGGCATTGCGGCCATGACCAGCATGTTCAGTTGCGGAACCCACGAACGCCGGATGTGCGACACCATCCACCCGCAAATCCACGACTCGGACCGCCTGGCCATGTGGCGCGGCAACGGTGAGTGGATTTGCCGTCCGCTGAACAACCCGGCCAAGCTGCAGTTCAACGCCTTCGCCGACACCAACCCGAAAGGCTTCGGCCTGGTGCAGACCGACCACGAGTTCGCCAGCTATCAGGACACCGTGGACTGGTACAGCAAGCGCCCCAGCCTCTGGGTAGAACCCACCACCGCCTGGGGCGAAGGCTCGATCGACTTGCTGGAGATCCCCACCACCGGCGAGACCCTGGATAATATCGTGGCCTTCTGGACCCCGAAAAAGCCGGTGATGGCGGGCGATTCGCTTAACTACGGCTACAAGCTCTACTGGAGCGCCCTGCCGCCGGTGAGCACGCCGCTGGCCCAGGTCGACGCGACCCGTTCGGGCATGGGCGGATTTACCGAAGGCTGGGCCCCAGGCGAGCATTACCCCGAGGTGTGGGCACGTCGCTTTGCGGTGGACTTCAAGGGCGGCGGTCTGGATCGTTTGCCAGCCGGCACGGGCATCGAACCGGTGGTCACCTGCTCGCACGGCGAGGTGAAAGACTTCAGCGTGCTGGTGCTCGACAACATCAAGGGCTATCGCATTCTGTTCGACTGGTACCCCACCAGTGACAGCGTGGAGCCGGTAGAGCTGCGTCTGTTTATCCGCACCCAGGACCGTACCCTGAGTGAGACTTGGCTGTATCAGTATTTCCCGCCTGAGCCGGCGAAGCGTAAATACACCTGAGACGGCGGCCCACGCTGTGGGAGCAATGCGCTCCCACACGGTGTCCGCCCACCCTTCAAAACCGCGACACGGTTTTCATCGCCCCAATCAAATACCGCATCGCAACCTGATCGCTCTCGGTCAGGGTGCGATAATGCGCCAGCAGTTCGACTTCATCCGAACTCAACCTGCGGCCACGCAAGGACATCCTGCGGATCAGAAAAGACGCCATCACACCCGCTACACCATAGGACTTGGCCATGGACTGCTTCTCCTGATATCGATCCAATACTCCTGCTGCCCATTATCCGCGTGACGTGAAGCGGACTGACTTCCTGGGCCGAAAATCAGGCTTACCTTAAGCGTAGAAACAATCTGGTTACGTGTGGGATTTTTTTAGAGTATTCACTTAAATAATTGCGTCGGTAATAAATACCTACAACCCTTTCTCACGCCTTCACCGACCACTCAGATCGATCTGCGTCATCACCACGAGCAAAAAAAACCCACCGTGTCAGGGTGGGTTGTGTGGGCATACTCTAAGGGTCAATCCCTGAGATCCGATTCATGAATCGGCTGGTCGCGGTGCGTCGCCCGTTGATATTGCGCCGGCCAGATCGCCTTGCGCCCGCCCAGGTCATCGTCGGCATGCAGCGGCCAGTACGGGTCGCGCAACAATTCGCGGGCCAGGAAGATAATGTCGGCCTGGCAGGTGCGCAGGATGTGTTCGGCCTGGGCCGGTTCGGTGATCATGCCGACCGTGCCGGTGGCGATGCCCGACTCTTTGCGTACCCGCTCGGCAAAGCGCGTCTGGTAACCGGGGCCGGTAGGGATTTCGGCGTTGGCGGCGGTGCCGCCGGAGGACACGTCGATCAAGTCCACGCCCAGGTCCTTCAGGCGGCGCGCCAGTTCCACGGTTTCATCGGGGTTCCAGCCGTCTTCCACCCAGTCGGTGGCTGACACGCGCACAAACAGCGGCAGGTTCTGGGGCCAGACTTCGCGCACCGCGCGGGTCACCTCCAGGACCAGGCGGATGCGGTTTTCGAAGGAGCCGCCGTACTGGTCCTGACGCTGGTTACTGATGGGCGACAGAAACTGATGCAGCAGGTAACCGTGGGCGGCATGGATCTCCACCACTTCGAAACCGGCGGCCAGGGCACGCTTGGCGGCGGCGACAAAATCGGCGATCACTTGGCGGATCTGTGCTTCATCCAGCGGCTTGGGTTGCGTGTGCTGAGGGTCGAATGCGATAGGCGACGGGCCTACCGGAACCCACCCACCGTGCTCTGGCTTGACGCTGCCATGCTTGCCGATCCACGGCCGATAAGTGCTGGCCTTGCGCCCGGCGTGCGCCAGTTGAATACCGGCCACCGCGCCTTGCGCCGCAATAAAGCGTGTAATGCGTTGCAACGGTTCGATCTGTTCGTCTTTCCACAACCCCAGGTCCTGGGCGGTGATGCGGCCATCGGCGGTCACGGCGGTGGCTTCGGTGAAGATCAGCCCGGCGCCGCCCACGGCACGGCTGCCCAGATGCACCAGGTGCCAGTCGTTGGCCAGGCCATCATCGCTTGAGTATTGGCACATCGGTGATACCGCGATGCGGTTCAGCAGGGTGAGTTGACGCAGGGTATAGGGTTCGAGCAGCTGACTCATGGCGCACCTCTTCGGGTTCTGTGGGCAAGCTCCAAGGCTCTCTTTCATGGTGCTTAGAGCCTAGTCGACAACGAACAATCGCACTGGGTTCAGAGGCAAAGAGTTCAGAGGTAAACCGGGAGCCGATTGCCGGCCCCCGTGCTGCAGCGCCTTACATCTCGACCTGGGTGCCCAGCTCGATCACCCGATTGACCGGGAGTTTGAAGAAGCGCAGGTTGCCGTTGGCATTCTTCAACATGAACGCGAACAACGCTTCGCGCCAGCGCGCCATGCCTTTGATACGCGAGGCGATCACGGTTTCGCGGCTGAGGAAGTAGGTGGTGCGCATCGGGCTGAAATCCAGTTCGTCCAGATGGCACAGTTTCAGCGCCTCGGGCACGTCCGGCTCATCGGTAAAACCAAAGTGCAGGATCACCCGGAAGAACCCTTCGCCATAGGCGTCCACTTCAAAACGCCGCGCCGCAGGCACACGCGGGATGTCTTCGTAGACCACCGTCAGCAGCACCACCTGCTCGTGCAGCACCTGGTTATGCAGCAAGTTGTGCAGCAGCGCATGGGGCACGGCATCGGGCCGGGCTGTGAGGAAGACCGCCGTGCCCTGCACCCGATGGGGCGGCTGCACGCGGATACTGCCGATAAATATCGGCAGCGGCAGGCCGCCCTCGTCGAGGCGCTCGACGAGCAATTGCTTGCCGCGCTTCCAGGTGGTCATCAGCACGAACAGCACGATCCCCGCCAACACCGGAAAGGCGCCGCCCTGGATGATCTTCGGCACGTTGGCGGCAAAGTACAGCCCGTCCACCAACAGACAGCAGAGCAACACCGGCACCGCCAGCACCGGCGGCCATTTCCACAGCAGCAGCATCACCGCAGACACCAGGATCGTGGTCATCAGCATGGTGCCCGTCACCGCCACGCCATAGGCGGACGCCAGCGCACCGGAGGATTCAAAACCCAGCACCAGCAGGATCACGCCCACCATCAGCGACCAGTTCACCGCGCCAATATAGATCTGGCCCTGTTCGGCGCTGGAGGTATGTTGAATGTGCATGCGCGGGATATAACCCAGCTGGATGGCTTGGCGCGTCAGGGAGAACGCACCGGAAATCACCGCCTGGGAGGCAATCACGGTGGCCAGGGTCGACAGCACCACCAGCGGAATCAGCGCCCAGCTCGGCGCCAGCAGGTAGAACGGGTTGCGCGCCGCTTCCGGATCGCCCAGCAACATGGCGCCCTGGCCGAAATAGTTGAGCACCAGCGCCGGCAGCACCAAAATGAACCAGGCACGGGCGATGGGTTTGCGGCCGAAGTGGCCCATGTCGGCATACAACGCTTCGGCGCCGGTCAGTGCCAGCACCACCGCGCCGAGGATGGCCACGCCGATGCCGGGGTGAGCCTCGAAGAAGCGCACGGCCCACATCGGGTTCATGGCGCTGAGCACTTCAGGGTGCAGGGTGATGCCATACACGCCAAGGCCGCCCAGCACCAGGAACCAGGTCACCATCACCGGCCCGAACAGCTTGCCGATGCGGTCAGTGCCGTGTTTCTGGATCAGGAACAGCGCCACCAGGACCACCAGCGCGATGGGCACGACCCATCGTTCCAGGCCGTCGAACGCCAACTCAAGGCCCTCCACGGCCGACAACACCGAAATCGCCGGGGTGATCATGCTGTCGCCGTAGAACAGCGCCGCGCCACACAAGCCGCACACCACCAGGAAACTGCGCAATTTCCTGCGCTCCCCGGCCGCACGACGTGCCAGAGCGGTCAGCGCCATGATGCCGCCTTCGCCCTGGTTGTCGGCACGCAGCACGAACAGCATGTATTTGATCGACACGACCCAGATCAGCGACCAGAAGATCAGTGCCAGGATCCCCAACACCCCGTCATGGTTGACCTGCACCCCATAACCGCCATTGAACACCTCTTTAAGGGTGTAGAGCGGGCTGGTCCCGATATCGCCATACACCACCCCGACCGCTGCTACCAGCATGCCAATCGGCTTGGCGTTCGAATGCTCGGCACCCGCTGCCTGACTACTTGCCTGACCCATCAACCACTCCTGCCCTTTGACCTGAGGTCGCTTATAAACAACGTGCTCAAACTGACCGTAGCATGCGCTGTTTTACTTCTCGTAACAGACGTTTTGTTGACCTTCGGATTTTACCTACGCGCAACGGCGCGAAGCATAGCGCAGCGCTGGTCGCATTTCTCTGCATTAAAACAGGCGTCTTTTTGCCTGCATTGACGTCACTGAGTACCAACGCTACGTTTTCGCGTGTTAAAGGCACCGTGATTCCGACGTATGGGGGGCCGGGCGTCACGCTTGGAGCAAAAAGCGTTTGCTCGGTTTTGACGGGTTGATCCATACTCAAGACGTAGCCACAACGTAGCTACATTTTTGATAGGGAGTCACGATATGTCTGCATTACTGAAAACCACTGATGTGCGTTGTCGCATAGACGAGGATTTGAAGGAGCGTGCCACTGCTGTGCTCAATGCCTGTGGGCTTAGCCTCAGTGACGCCATGCGTCTTTTCCTCCGTCAGGTAGTGACGACGCAAGGGCTGCCTTTCGAGGTACGCATCCCTTCGGAGAAAACCGCTCGCGCCATGAAGCAAGCGCATGCTATCCGTCGCCAGTTCGACTCGATCGATGACATGCTAAGGGACGCCGATGGCGAAGCAGGGGAAGAAGCAAAAACGCGCTGACATACCCAAGCAATGCGCACAGACACCTGAGTTTAAAAAATCCTGGGAGCGCTATAAACGCGCCGGGCGTCGAGACATGAATGAGGTCAGGGTAGTGATGGTTTCGCTTTTTTTGGGCGAACAACTACCCGCCGAGTATCGAGACCATGCGCTTACCGGAAACTGGGACGGGTTCAGAGAATGCCATATTGGTGGTGATTTCCTGCTGATTTACGAACATTCACGGGCTGACCTGATCACCTTTGTAGACTTGGGGAGCCACGCTGAATTATTTGCTTAGGCATTGGGGTATTGAAGAGCACAGCGCTCGTCGCATTTCCCCGTATAAAGCTGGTCAAGTGCGCTGCCCGCCGCTAGAATTGCGCACTTTTTGATCAGAGGCGCACCAAGCGCCCGTCCGCTGCCTGCCCTTCACGGTGGCGGCGTCATTCGATACCGAGGTTAGACATGTCCACCACCATCGCAAAAGCCAACCCCAAGGTTGGCTTTGTTTCCCTGGGTTGCCCCTAAGATACTCACAGTATACAGCGTGCGCTCAACGAGCTTTCCTCCCATTCGTTTATGGGTAAGTCCCATTTCCCGCCCACCTCAAATGAAAAATACATGAGCGACATTTCTGTCAGCCATACCTACGAAGGTGAGCGCTTGACACAGTTGTTGGCTCCCGCTACGTTCGAATCGAGATGTAGCATTCCAACGAGCAAGGACGACCAAGCTATGCAAGAAGCATTGAAAAAACACAACGTAACGTGCCTTTGGCATTTCACCGACGAAAGGAATTTGAAATCTATTAGAGAGCACGGATTGTTGTCTTTAAAAGAGCTAGCCAGAAGGAATCTTTCCCCCGTAGCTCCCGGTGGTAACGACTGGAGCCATAAGGCGGACGTAAGGGCTCACGTTGACGACTACGTTCACCTTTCGTTTAAAAAAGATCACCCTATGCTACATTTCGCAAAAAATGAAGAAAGAATAGCCAACCATGTCTGGTTAGAGATTAACCTCTCAGTTATTGACGCAAACACAAGATATACAAATGACGTCGCAAATAAAGCGAACGTCGCAATACTCGAAAACGATACTGCAAAAAAATCAATTGATTTAGATGGGTTATTTACATACTTCCCATTTGACGTACCAGGCAATAAAGAGCGAAAAAACTCAGCTGCAAAAAGTGAAGTCCTAATCAAAACCATGATTGGGATTGATAAAATTAAAGGTTTATAAAATGGCAAGCCGGCCCATATTTCTAGCACTAGCTCAACCTGACCACTTAGTTAGTGAGATACTGCTCAGCTTCCCGTGGAGCCCAGGCTTTTCAGCGTCCCAGAAGAAAAAAAATGTGATAGCTCTTCACGATGCGGCAAGGTCCAATGGTTTGTTTCCCGTGCTGGAAGTATCTACAAAATCCGAAGATCTACTTGGCCAAAGGTTAAGCGCATTCAACCTTAAGATAAAAACCGCCCAGGGTGAGATGACAATAGAGTCTGCCTTTCAAGGTAGCAAAGTGTTCTCTGGGGGGGGGCCATATACTGATATTTATAGCTTTGACAGTAGATCAGCAAAAAAAGATGAACGGCTTAAAAACTCAGGGCAACTGATAGGATTTAATTTTTTCGGTCAACGATGGCCCTTAGAACCTAAAACAGCGTTTTATGATTGGCTATATTTAACGGCCCTTAGGCCTCACAAAGAATTTCTTCGAAGACTATATATATATCAAGGGTTCTCCGACATTGAATTCAACCCCGAACGTTCCATAAATTGCCAAGCAAGAACTTGCGCCTTACTGGTTTCTCTTTTAAAAATGGATGCACTCGACGATGCGTTAACCTCACAGCAACGCTTCATTTCTGTAATTCGGAATGACTCTTATAAACAACCGCACTCCACCCGCCCTATGCAACAACTGTTAATAGATGATTGACCACATACGTTCGAACGTGGAAAACCGTAAATAAGAAGGCTCTATTTGGTCAGACCTGCACATCGACGGACAGGTCTGAAAACTCACTGATTTATTTAGAACAATCCCCCCAAATCATTCGGCTCCCAGTTCATTATCACAAGCTCCCCGCTCAACTCAGCAGTTCCCTGCCGCTGGTTAGCAGTGCTGTACCGGATGTCTACAATCTCAAAATGAAAGCCCTCAAAACCCCGGCGAATATCGGGGTGATCGTTGATGCTAACCATGACCTTGCCCTTGCAGCGCCGCATGAAGTCGGCCATGCGCTCGTAGTTCTCAACTGCGAAGTCCAGCCCGTAACCTGCGGTTTGCCAGTAAGGCAGGTCCATGTAGTGGAAGGTGTGGGCACGGTCATAGCGCTCGACACACTCCAACCAAGACAGGTTCTCCACGTAGGTGCCAGAGAGGCGTTGCCAGGCGGCAGATAGGTTCTCCTCGATCCGCAGCAGATTGATAGCTGGCGCGGTGGTGGCGGTGCCGAACGACTGACCGGAGACCTTGCCCGCAAAGGCGTGATGTTGCAGGTAAAAGAAACGGGCGGCGCGCTGGATGTCAGTGAGGGTCTCGGGACGGGTCATCTTTTGCCATTCAAACACCTGCCTCGAACTGATTGCTCACTTGAACTGGCGCACGAACTCTTCCAGGTGGTTCTGCACAACTCGGTACAACGTCACCAGGTCAACATTTATGTCGTTGAGGACTTCAACCGGTGCAGCCTGCGGGCGCATGAAGTAGAGCGCTGCCCCGCCGGCAAATACTTCGACTTAACATTCATGTGGAGGGAAAAGCGGGATAAGTCGGTCGGCCAAGCGGCGTTTTCCGCCCATATGGAACGATTGGTACAGACATTTTAGCCAGATCCTTACTGTATATATAAACAGTAGTCATCATACTTTATCGCGGTCTCCACAGGTTCAATTAGTGCAAAGAATCTTTGAACCAATCCCACTCTGTAAGCCACCTTTTATAAGGGCTGCGCCGGTTTACGGCTACACAGACAGATAACTTTCTCCCGCCGTTTCTGGATCAAACACAAAAATAAAAATACCCGATTTTCTACGTTTTTCTAATTGCAGTCCCCGCAGGCCGGGGACTTCGGACTTATAGCAATTGGGGGGCTCTCAGGCTGACGGTGCAGATGTTTGGCATTCCACTGCAAATCTTTGCAATGAGTGAAAAGGCCAGTCCCCCTACAAGGCGCCCGGCCTGCGTGGGCTGCAGGGTTGGTTACACTACACCACCGTTTTGCACAAAAAAGGACGCAAAGCCCGTCGGCGGGAGGGGGATAAGTGATTTCTCATCGTAATTTTCTTTCTCATACTAGAGTTTGTATGCTGCAATCCATAGTGAAAGGGCCAAGGCTCATCTGGAGGTGTACATGAGGGATCTAGGGACCGCGGGCGAGTTGGCCGTACAAAAGTGGTGTGCGCTGTCAGGGATCACAGCTACTAAACCTGGTTTAGATCGCTATGGCTGGGACTTGCTATTTGAAACCACTAGCATTCATGACGTGAAAACCGCAAGAGGTCTACATGAATCTGGCATTGAATGTAAGATTCAAGTAAAAGCAACTGATGGAATCACCCGCACTCAGCCAATTGAGTTGAGTAATCTTCGCGCAATGGTCACAAGTTCACTTCCGGCGTTTTATCTGCTCTTGGAGTTCGACAGTACTTCAGACCCGGTTAATGGTTATTTACTTCACATAGATGAAACCCATTGCGAGAAAGTTCTCAAAAGAATACGAGAGGAAACAGTTAAACCAGCAGGATTTAGGCTAAACCACTCAACAATGAAATTAAAATTCACTAACGCAATGAAGATCTCGCCCCTTAATGGAGAGGGCCTAATGTCTGCCATAGCCAACTCCATTGGAACCTCACAAGCATCCTACGTAATCAATAAGCAAAACATGCTCAGACGCATCGGTTACGAAACCGGGCACTTCAAAGTTAAATTTGATATAAACAAAAAAGATATTCAGCAATTGGTTGAGATGACCCTCGGCACCTCAGCGAGCTTACCTATAACTAACGTCAAGTCTTTTCTAACCAGATTTGGCATCACTGAAGAACTGCCAGAATTAAAAAGCGATACAGCTGTTATATCTGTAACCAGTGTAGAACATGACAATGAAGGAATAGCCACTTTTCGAAATCGAAAATCAGGTAACTGTATCGTATACAGTGTTAAAGTTTATCGTGCAGGTTTTGGTAACTGGGCGCCTCCAGAAAATCGCACTATACGATTGAAAGGTGACAGGTTTAGCATTGACGTATACCCGCACAAAAATTCATTTAAAATTTGGTTTCACGATGGCGATAACAGCCCAGCAGACATTAAAGATCTCCTCAAATCTTATAGATTCATGCAGTTAATGAGCGATCCAAAGTCCGTCATTATGGAACTTGGAATTAATGGTATAGCATTCAAGGGCAGTCTCGGTGGTGAAGGCTTTGAAGGCGAGTTTGCCTATGCGATTTATGTACTTGAATCAACTCTTCGCATACAGCAGTTTTTTGACGTATATGATCGAATACTTGCAACCCCTATGGAAATTGAAAGCATTGCAGAGCAAATCATCAGCCTTTCAAAATTTCTGTATTTGCCAGACACAAAAATTGACATGACAGTGAACTTTTGTGTAGACATTGAAAACAAAAAGATCTTAGATGCCGAATGTATTTTTCCTGTATCGATCAGCTATGGCGGGATTCAATTCGTAGCGCTATATGTTTTGAGCGGGGACCTAAACAATACAATTGATGGTGCTTATGTATTGCATGCAAGACGACGAAAGCTCCTATACAAAACCTTCTTCAACTCTCTAGATTCGAAATCGTCGGAAGTTCCCCTTGAGGTTCGGAGAATCGCGACTGAGTATAAAAGCGATATAGCCGTGGTAGATCTTTCGGAGAACTTTATATCCCCGAAAATAAAAAATTAAGCTGTGACAGAATAGCTCGCACCTGAAAAAAATACCCAGACACACTAATCCACCTACAAAGTTATAGCCTTCAACCTAACACCTAGTTGCGCGGACACCTCCTCTGAAGCCATGAAGGCAGCAGCGTTGTTAGGATTTGGACTTGCTCCATGTACATGGCTAGCGAGCTGAGTGTTCATATGCTGTACCAGAACAAGCAAATCGCATAACACCTGCAGCACATTGGTATCCTCGGACCCCAGCCAGGTCTTGGGCGCAATCAACCGCTGGCTGACCGCCGAGATACTCTTGCGCACTCCTTCAATCCTTTCCTCCATGTCGTCACCTACCGTAGCGTTATGCTTCTGCCCCACCACCAGGTTCAAGTCTCGCCCGGTCGCCTGATGCAGATCATCCACCGCAGCCAGGCTCGCAGATCCGCCCGACAGCAGCTTGAGCGCACCCAGGGCTTCAAGCGTCTTGATGCCCCCTACCGATTCGGTTGAATGGTCTCCCACCGTCGTGGTGTGGTTCTGGAACGTCTCCGTGTTGCCCATCGCCTCTACTTCGCGCTCGATCGCCTTGTCGCGGATCTTGCCGTCCGTTTGGCGCAGCCAGTTGCCGTCAGCGTCGACGCGCTGCTGGCAGGCCTCGCTGTGCTGCCACACCTGGTCACCCTTCGGCACGCTGGGCATGCTCAGGCCGTGGGGCAGGATCGTTTGGATATAGGGCTTGTGCGGAAGGCCGTAGGCAAAGCACACCACGACTTGGGTGCCTTCCTCGGGGAACGCGTAGATGCCCATTTCCTCGCCGCCGGTGGGCAGCGGCAGAGGCACACCGGCCAGGATCAGCAGCTTGGTGTCTGGCTCGCCGTCCGGCCCCATGACCTCGATGTCGACCGCATAGCGCGGCCGGAAGTCGTCACAGATACCGGCGCCGGCCGGGGCGTCGGCCACACCGACAAAGCGGGCGAAGCGTGGCAGGTGATAACCGCCGGTGAGTTCGGGAAATTGTCGTTCTACGCTGCGGCGGATTGCGTCGTCCATCGGATGGCCATCTGGTTTTCGATGAGCGCCACGCTGGTGATGCGCTCGCCGTGGTTGATTGTTGCGCCTGGTCGCAACCCGGGAAGGGCTGCAATCATCGCGCTTTGATTGCCCTGGTAGTCGTCGAACAATTCCACCGGCAGCTGCAACGGCGAGCGGACGCCAAAGAAGCTGTTGGCCCAACTGCCCACGAACACCTCCCCGTCACCCTGCTGCTGCCAGATAAAATAAAGTCGGGGATGTTGAAAACCCGGGCCAGGCTGTCCATGGATTGGTAGCCAGCGGCCAGGCTGAAAAGAAACGGTGGCCTTACGCCGGAGGAAGGCCGATCCCGGACGTCAAAGCGCAAACAGAAGCGTTGACTGATTTGGATTAAGACGATGCCCAGGCCCGGCACAGCGCTCGTCGCATTTCCCCGCATAAAGCTGGTCAAGTGCGCTGCCCGCCGCTAGAATTGCGCACTTTTTGATCAGAGGCGCACCAAGCGCCCGTCCGCTGCCTGCCCTTCACGGTGGCGGCGTCATTCGATACCGAGGTTAGACATGTCCACCACCATCGCAAAAGCCAACCCCAAGGTTGGCTTTGTTTCCCTGGGTTGCCCGAAGGCTCTGGTCGACTCCGAGCGCATTCTCACGCAACTGCGCATGGAAGGTTATGACGTCGTCTCCACTTACCAGGACGCGGACGTGGTGGTGGTCAATACCTGTGGTTTCATCGACTCGGCCAAGGCGGAGTCCCTGGAAGTGATCGGCGAAGCCATCAAGGAAAACGGCAAGGTCATTGTGACCGGCTGCATGGGCGTGGAAGAAGGCAATATCCGCAACGTCCACCCAAGCGTGCTCGCCGTGACCGGCCCGCAGCAGTACGAACAGGTGGTCAACGCCGTGCACGCCGTGGTGCCACCGCGCCAGGACCACAACCCGTTGATCGACCTGGTGCCGCCGCAAGGCATCAAGCTGACGCCGCGTCACTACGCCTACCTGAAGATTTCCGAAGGCTGCAATCACAGCTGCAGCTTCTGCATCATCCCGTCGATGCGCGGCAAGCTGGTCAGCCGCCCGGTGGGCGATGTGCTGGACGAGGCCCAGCGCCTGGTCAAATCCGGCGTGAAAGAGCTGCTGGTGATCTCCCAGGACACCAGCGCCTACGGCGTCGACGTGAAGTACCGCACCGGTTTCTGGAATGGCGCGCCGGTGAAAACCCGCATGACCGAACTCTGCGAAGCGCTCAGCAGCCTGGGCGTGTGGGTGCGCCTGCACTACGTTTACCCGTACCCGCACGTGGACGAGCTGATTCCCTTGATGGCCGCCGGCAAGATCCTGCCGTACCTGGACATCCCGTTCCAGCACGCCAGCCCCAAAGTGCTCAAGGCCATGAAACGCCCGGCCTTCGAAGACAAGACCCTGGCGCGGATCAAGAACTGGCGCGAGATCTGCCCGGAACTGATCATCCGTTCGACCTTTATCGTCGGCTTCCCCGGTGAAACCGAAGAAGACTTCCAGTACCTGCTGGACTGGCTGACCGAAGCCCAGCTGGACCGCGTCGGCTGCTTCCAGTACTCGCCGGTCGAAGGCGCGCCGGCCAACCTGCTGGACCTGGCCGTGGTGCCGGACGACGTCAAGCAGGACCGTTGGGAGCGTTTTATGGCGCACCAGCAAGCGATCAGCTCGGCGCGCCTGCAACTGCGTATCGGCAAGGAAATCGAAGTGCTGATCGACGAAGTCGACGAGCAAGGCGCGGTCGGCCGTTGCTTCTTCGATGCGCCGGAAATCGACGGTAACGTGTTTATCGACGATGCCAGCGGTTTGAAGCCGGGCGACAAGGTCTGGTGCACCGTGACCGATGCCGACGAATACGACCTGTGGGCGCAAAAGCGCGACTAAAGCTGTAAAAAATTGAAAAAGCCCTGCTTCTGGACAAGATGCGGGGCTTTTTTAGGTCTATCGTTTTGCCCATTGTTACCTGATTAAAAAAGAGACCGCAGGCATGCGTGAGCATTCGGTTATCCACACCCCCAACAATAGCGATTACCCCGAGCTGGCGAGGATCTGGGAGGCCTCGGTGCGCGCCACTCATGACTTTTTGCCGGAAAGTTACATTGTGTTGCTCAAAGAGCTGGTGCTGACGCGCTATCTGGATTCAGTGATGCTCGTGTGTACCAAGGATTCGAGCCAGCGCATCACTGGGTTTGCCGGCGTAGCGGCGGGCAAGGTGGAAATGCTGTTTATCGATCCGCTGCACCGTGGCCAGGGCCTGGGGCAGCAATTGCTGCGCTACGCGATCAACTGCATGAATGCCGATGAGCTGGATGTGAATGAGCAGAATCCGCAGGCGCTGGGTTTTTACCTCAAGCAAGGCTTTGAGGTGATCGGACGCACGGAGCACGATGGCCTGGGCCAGCCCTATCCGTTGCTGCATCTGCGCCTGCGCCAGCAGCAAATACGCAGTGGCTGAAATGGGGCCGGGATTAACCGGCGCCAGGCAGGTACAATAGCCGCCCCCTTTTGTTACGGCCCTTGTCATGACTGACCCCATACGCCTCTCCAAACGCCTTATCGAACTGGTCGGTTGCTCCCGTCGGGAGGCTGAGCTGTTTATCGAAGGCGGCTGGGTCTCGGTGGACGGTGAAGTGATCGACGAACCGCAGTTCAAGGTCACCACCCAGAAGGTCGAGCTGGACCCCGACGCCAAGGCTACCGTGCCGGAACCGGTGACCATCCTGCTGCACGCCCCGGCGGGGATGGATGCCGAGACGGCCATGGCGTCGATCAGCGCCGAAACCTTGTCGGAAGAACACCGCTTCAGCAAGCGCCCGCTAAAAGGCCACTTCCTGCGCCTGACCGCCAGCGCCGACCTGCAAGCCAAGGCCAGCGGCCTGCTGGTGTTCACCCAGGACTGGAAAATCCTGCGCAAGTTGACCGCCGATGCGGCCAAGATCGAGCAGGAATACGTGGTGGAAGTCGAAGGCGACATGGTCGCCCACGGCCTCAACCGCCTGAACCACGGCCTGACCTACAAAGGCAAGGAGCTGCCGGCCGTGAAAGCCAGCTGGCAGAATGAAAACCGCCTGCGCTTTGCGCTGAAAAATCCGCAGCCAGGCGTTATCGCGCTGTTCTGCGAAGCCGTTGGCCTGAAAGTCGTCGCCATCCGCCGCATCCGTATTGGCGGCGTGTCCATTGGCAAGGTGCCGGTGGGCCAGTGGCGTTACCTGTCCGGCAAAGAGAAGTTTTAGGCCGTTACCCTTTTCCCGACACCGCCTGATTGGGCGGTGTCTACCCGCTGAAAACCAGGATTGCCCACCATGATTCACAACGACGTACTGCGCAGCGTGCGCTACATGCTCGACATCAGCGATAACAAGATGGTCGAGATCATCAAGCTCGGCGGCATGGACGTGACCAAGGAAGACCTGCTCACCTACCTCAAGAAAGATGAGGAAGAAGGCTTTGTGTTCTGCCCGGATGAGGTGATGGCGCATTTCCTCGACGGTTTGGTGATTTTCAAGCGCGGCAAGGATGAAAGCCGTCCGCCGCAGCCGATCGAAACCCCGGTGACCAACAATATCATCCTGAAAAAACTGCGCGTGGCCTTCGAATTGAAGGAAGACGACATGCACGCCATCCTCAAGGCCGCCGAGTTCCCGGTGTCCAAGCCCGAGCTGAGCGCGCTGTTCCGCAAGTTCGGCCACACCAACTACCGCACCTGTGGCGATCAGTTGTTGCGCAACTTCCTCAAGGGTCTGACGCTGCGGGTCCGTGCGTAAGCCATGAGTTATCAGGTCTCGCCCATCGGCTTCGTACGCTCCTGCTTCAAGGAGAAGTTCGCCATCCCGCGTCAACCGCAACTGGCCCCGGCCGCCCGTGGTGTGCTGGAGCTGGCAGCGCCGTTCGATGGCGGCGAGGCGGTGCAGGGACTGGAGCAGGTCAGCCATGTGTGGCTGCTGTTTCTGTTTCACCAGGCGCTCGAAGACACGCCACGCCTTAAAGTGCGACCGCCGCGCCTGGGCGGCAATACGTCCATGGGCGTGTTTGCGACCCGAGCGACTCATCGCCCCAACGGGATTGGCCAGTCAGTGGTCAAGCTGGACAAGGTGGAAGCGGGCCGGCTGTGGATTTCCGGAATCGATTTGCTCGATGGCACGCCGGTGCTGGATATCAAGCCGTATGTGCCGTACGCCGATATCGTCGATACGGCGACCAACAGCATCGCCAGCGGTGCGCCGCCGCTGATTGGCGTGCAGTGGCTCAAGACCGCGCTGCAACAGGCGCAGGGCCATGCCCAGCGTCTGGGTGAGCCGTTGGTGGAGCTGATTGACCAGTGCCTGGCGCAAGATCCACGGCCGGCGTACCAGACGCCTGGGCCAGAGCGCGAATACGGTGTGCAGTTCTGGGATGTGGATGTACGTTGGCACTATCCCGAGGCAGGGATGATTTGCGTATTGGAAGTGGTGCCTGCTGGATAAACCGGAACCCAAATGTGGGAGGGGGCTTGCCCCCGATAGCAGTGTGTCAGTCAACTCATCTGTGACTGATCCACCGCAATCGGGGGCAAGCCCCCTCCCACATTTTTTTGATCGCGTTTATTTTTCGACGAACGCACGCTCAATCAGATAGTCACCGGGCTCACGCATGCGTGGCGAAACCTTCAGGCCGAAGCTGTTCAGCACTTCGCTGGTTTCGTCCAACATGCTCGGGCTGCCGCACAGCATGGCGCGGTCGTCCTCGGGGTTGATCGGTGGCAGGCCGATGTCGCTGAACAGCTTGCCGCTGCGCATCAGGTCGGTCAGGCGACCTTCGTTTTCGAACGGCTCGCGGGTCACGGTCGGGTAGTAGATCAACTTGTCACGCAACGCCTCGCCGAAGAATTCGTTCTGCGGCAGGTGCTCGGTGATGAACTCGCGGTAGGCGACTTCGTTGACGTAACGCACGCCGTGGCACAGGATCACTTTTTCGAAGCGCTCGTAGGTCTCCGGGTCCTGGATCACGCTCATGAATGGCGCCAGACCCGTACCGGTGCTGAGCAGGTACAGATGCTTGCCCGGCTTCAAATCGTCAAGCACCAGGGTGCCTGTCGGTTTTTTGCTGATGATGATCTCGTCGCCTTCCTTCAAGTGCTGCAACTGGGAAGTCAGCGGGCCATCCGGCACCTTGATGCTGAAGAACTCCAGATGCTCTTCCCAGTTCGGGCTGGCAATGGAGTAAGCGCGCATGAGCGGGCGGCCATTGGGCTGTTGCAGGCCGATCATCACGAACTGACCGTTCTCGAAGCGCAAACCCGGATCGCGGGTGCACTTGAAGCTGAACAGAGTGTCGTTCCAGTGATGAACACTGAGGACACGCTCGTGGTTCATGTTGCTCATGTACGGGGGACTCCTGGAAATGGGTCTGCGCCAAATGTGAAGTGCGCAATTGCACAGCATTCTAATGGCGGCGACAATATCTGTTAACTGGATTATTAAGATAAGGGTTATCGGTTATATCGATATGCGATTTACTCTCCGTCAACTGCAAGTCTTCGTCGCCGTCGCCCAGCAGGAAAGCGTGTCCCGCGCTGCTGGCCTGCTGGCCTTATCTCAATCCGCCGCCAGCACCTCGATCACCGAGCTGGAGCGTCAATCCAGCTGCCAATTATTCGACCGCGCCGGCAAACGCCTGAGCCTCAACGCCCTCGGTCATCAACTGTTGCCCCAGGCGGTGGCGCTGCTGGACCAGGCCAAGGAGATCGAAGACCTGCTCAATGGCAAGTCCGGCTTCGGCTCACTGGCGGTGGGCGCCACCCTGACCATCGGCAATTACCTGGCGACCCTGTTGATCGGCAGCTTCATGCAGCAGCATCCCGAGAGCCAGGTGAAACTGCATGTGCAAAACACTGCCCATATCGTGCATCAGGTGGCCCATTACGAAATTGACCTGGGTCTAATCGAAGGCGACTGCAGCCACCCGGACATCGAGGTGCAAACCTGGGTGGAGGATGAGCTGGTGGTGTTTTGCGCACCCCAGCATCATTTGGCCAAACGTGGCGTGGCCAGCATGGATGAGCTGACCCATGAAGCGTGGATCCTGCGCGAACAAGGCTCGGGCACGCGCCTGACGTTTGATCAGGCCATGCGCCATCATCGCAGCGCATTGAATATCCGCCTGGAGCTGGAACACACCGAGGCGATCAAACGGGCAGTGGAATCAGGTCTGGGGATTGGCTGCATTTCGCGGCTGGCACTGCGCGATGCGTTCCGGCGTGGCAGCCTGGTGCCGGTAGAAACTCCGGATTTGGACCTGGCCCGGCAGTTCTACTTCATCTGGCATAAGCAGAAATACCAGACCTCGGCGATGCGCGAGTTCCTGGAGCTGTGCCGCGCGTTTACCGCCGGGGTTCAGCGCAGCGACGAAATCGTACTGCCGAGCATCGCCTGATCGTCAGATCAGAATCACCGCCCACACCAGCGTGATCATGGTCAAGGCCACGAATTGCGCGGCGCTGCCCATGTCCTTGGCGTTTTTCGACAGTGGGTGGCGGTCCAGGGAGATGCGGTCGATGGCCGCCTCCACTGCTGAATTGAGCAATTCGACGATCAGGGCCAACAGGCACACGGCAATCAGCAATGCGCGTTCGACGCGGCTGACCTGCAGGAAAAAACTCAACGGAATCAGGATGACGTTCAGCAGCACCAACTGACGGAACGCCGCCTCGCCGGTGAAAGCCGCGCGCAGGCCATCCAGGGAATAGCCCCCTGCGTTGAAAATACGTTTGATACCGGTTTGACCCTTGAAAGGCGACATAGATGTAGGCAACTGAACCAAAAGGAGTGGGAAAACTAGAGCACGCAAAGTCAAAAAAGCGTGAATCGGTAACAGCTTAATGCTGCGAAATTGACTCAAGTTGTTGCAGGAGTAACGCCGCCTGGGTGCGCGTGCGTACGCCCAACTTGCGGAAAATAGCGGTGACATGGGCCTTGATCGTCGCTTCCGACACGCTCAGCTCGTAGGCAATCTGCTTGTTCAACAGGCCTTCGCAGACCATGGTCAACACGCGGAACTGCTGAGGCGTCAAGCTGGCCAGGCCATCACGGGCCGCCTTGGCTTCCTCGGACACGTTGATTTCTTCAAATGCTTGCGGTGGCCAGGACACATCACCGTCCAATACCGTGCGCACAGCCTTCTGGATATCTTCCATCGCACTGGACTTGGGAATGAAGCCGCTGGCGCCGAACTCCTTGGAACGCACCACCACGTCAGCCTCTTCCTGCGCCGAGACCATCACCACGGGTATCTGCGGATATTGCCCGCGCAGCAGCACCAGCCCCGAAAAACCGTAGGCGCCGGGCATGTTCAGGTCGAGCAGCACCAGGTCCCAGTCGGATTTTTCGGTCAAGCGGGCTTCCAACTCGGCAATGCTGGCGACTTCGACCAGTCGCACATCCGGGCCAAGGCCCAGGGTTACGGCCTGATGCAACGCACTGCGAAACAGCGGGTGGTCATCGGCTATCAGGATGTCGTATGTGGCCATTGATTAAATGATCCTGTTTTTACGGGAGCCCTGATGGGTTCAGGGTTCACCAGTACACAAGGCAACGGCCAGGCAGCCATCGCCACGGGGCACGCTCAACGTCAAAAACACGCAAAACAACGTCGAAAAACCAAGGTAGCGCCCCAATCGGCGCCCAGCATGCCCAGCGCAGCCTGGGGGGTCAAGCACTACGCCCATGGGGATTTTAGCGGGTTGCGTGATTAAGGTGCCATCATGCAGACGTCGATGGGTCATACCGCCGGGATATAGGGCGCCAAACGTGTGTGGACAATGTCCGTCTCATCCACAGGCAACTGAAACTTGGCGGCCAGGTAGTGCGTGCTGAAAACATCGAGGTAGGCGTCCAGCACTTCGCTGGCGGCCTGATCACCGGCTAACTCCAGGCACAACGCGGCCACCTCGGCGGTGCAGAAATGATCATCACGCTTGGAACGGCGCAACTTGTAACGTGACAACTGCTCCGGCGCCAGGCTCAGCACCGGCAGATGCTCCAGGTACGGGCTCTTGCGAAACATCTTGCGCGCTTCGCTCCACGTGCCGTCCAGCAAGATGAACAGTGGGCGCTTGCCCTCCTCTGCATCCACCACGCTGACCACCCGTTCAGGCGCCACGAATTCCCCGGGAAACACGATGTACGGTTGCCATTGCGGGTCGGCGAGCAGGGTGAGCAGAGCCGGGTCGACCTCGGTCCGCGACCAGGCAAACGCGCTGGTGTCGTCAATGACATCGGCGATCAGCCAGCCGGTGTTGCTGGGTTTCATCGGTTCGACGTCGTGCATCAACAGGCACATCGCCGATTTGGCCTGAACCGTTGGTCGCCACGCGCACAGGCAGTATTCGGGAATCACTCGGCAGCCGGTGCACCGCTCGGCGCGCGATCCCCGATTCAGGAACGGCCTGACGGCCCGGGCCAGGCGCTGGGTGCGCAAGCGGGAGACAGCGTGGCTCATTGGATACGCCACAGAAACGGGTCAATCGACACGGGATAACTCGAAAGCAATTGGAGTGGGCGCAGTTTACCAGCGATACGCCTGGCTGTAGTGGCCGGCGCTCACCTATAATTGCGCGCCACTGAACGCACAGCGCAGTGGCTGGTCTATGCACCAGTAACCGAATCAGGAGAATTTGATGCTGCGTTCCATGCTGCGCCTCGTTGCCCCATCCGTCGCTATTGCGCTGGCCTTGCCCATGGGCGCCCACGCGGCCTCGCTGCTGGAGGCTCAAATGAACCGTAAGCTGCAAAGCGTCGCGACCGAAAGCAACAAGGACCTGCCCCGGGAAATCGATGAGAAAACCCTGGAAGTGGCCTACACCGTTGAAGGTATGCAACTGATCGATCATCTCAGCGTGCAGCCAGACCGCGCCGAGCAGATGCGCGCCAACCCCAAGGCCGTGTATTTCCAATTGGGCCGCAGTGTCTGCACCAACCCAGGCTACCGCGAGCTGATGGCGAAGGGCGCGGTCATGCGCTACGAAATCACCGAGAACAAGACCAACCGTCCTGTCGCATCGGTCAAGTTCGCCGAAGCCGACTGCCCGGCTCCGTCCAAGAAGAAAAAGTAACCCTGCCTTGCATCTTGCGCGTTGCTGCCCGGTGACGCGCCACTCCCCCGCTCCAGCGCCCGCCTGCAGCTGAACGCCGTGATCAATCACCAATAAGCGGTTGCCAGCCAAGGGTTTTCCAGCCCATGATCAGCTCATCCCATGCGCCCGCCAGAGCAGTCTTCCCTGCTGTTCTGTAATACTTTCAGGGCAAAAGAGGCCTGCCCTCCTGCGGCAAGCAACGACACATGCAGTGTCGTGCCCCCCTGACGACACGCGTCGGCTGGCCAGGCCCTGTGAAGAAGGAGAAAGTTGAATGCCTTATGAATCGAATGCCTCCCTGCTCGATCTTTTTGAACACAACGGTACCGACCTCACGCAGCAGGTTGACGCGCAGCTCCAGCTGGTCGCGCCAAACAGCCCGAACATTCCCCTTTATCGCGATATGATTCTCACGGTCCTGCGCATGGCGCAGGACGACCGTGACCGCTGGAATGCCAAGATCACCCTGCGTGCGATCCGTGAGCTGGACCATGCTTTCCGCGTGCTCGAACAATTCAAGGGACGACGCAAGGTGACGGTGTTCGGTTCCGCACGCACGCCGATAGAAAGTCCCCTGTATGCATTGGCTCGAGAGGTCGGCGCGGCATTGGCACGTTCCGACCTGATGGTCATCACCGGCGGCGGTGGCGGCATCATGGCTGCGGCGCATGAAGGCGCGGGCCTGGAGCACAGCCTGGGGTTCAACATCACCCTGCCGTTTGAACAGCATGCCAACCCGACCATCGACGGCACCGACAACCTGCTGTCCTTCCACTTTTTCTTTACCCGCAAACTGTTCTTCGTCAAGGAAGCCGACGCACTGATTCTGTGCCCGGGTGGTTTTGGCACCCTGGACGAAGCCCTGGAAGTGCTGACCCTGATCCAGACCGGTAAAAGCCCGCTGGTACCCGTGGTGCTGCTGGACGCTCCAGGCGGCGGGTTCTGGCAAGGCGCCCTGGACTTTATCCGCAGCCAGTTGGAGGCTAACCGCTACATCCTGCCGACCGACCTCAAGCTCATACGCGTGGTCTACAGCGCAGAAGAAGCCGTGGACGAGATCAACCGGTTTTATGCCAACTTCCATTCAACCCGCTGGCTCAAGCGTGAATTCGTGGTGCGTATGAACCATCCGCTCAGTGATCAAGCCCTGGCCCATTTGCAGGATGAGTTTGCCAGCCTTCGACTGAGCGGAGAATTCCAGCAGCTTGCCTACACAGGCCAAGAGCACGACGACCCCAGGTTCAGTCATTTGACGCGGCTGGTCTTCAACTTCAATGGCCGAGACCAGGGGCGTTTGCGCGAGTTGGTCGACTACATCAACTTGCCGGAAAATTGGGTGCAGCCTCAGGGTGAAGTGCAACAGCGAGGGATGCCACAGCCTGCGTGATTTTTTGCAGGCGAAAAAAAAGGCCCACTATTTTCATAGTGGGCCTTGATCGTTCCCACGCTCTGCGTGGGAATGCCATTCGGGACGCTCTGCGTCCTGCTTTCAGCGAAAAATCAGGCACCTGCGCAATGGTGACGCGGAGCGTCACGGGATGCATTTCCACGCGGAGCGTGGGAACGATCAGTCAGGCTTTCGTTTTGCGCTCAGTCGTCCATATCACGGCCGCTTAACAAGCGACTGATCATATCCATCGAAAACCCGCGATAACTCAGGAAACGCCCCTGTTTCGCACGCTCCCTGGCGTCAATCGGCAGATGCCCAGCAAACTTGCGCCGCCAAGTCTCTTCCAACTGCGACTGCCAACTGATACCGCACTCGCGCAAAGCAAGGTCGATATCGGCACGTTGCAGGCCACGCTGGCTCAACTCTTCGCGAATCCGCGCTGGGCCATAACCGGACCGCGCGCGGTAGGACACAAAGCTTTCGAGGTATCGGGACTCCGACAACAGCCCCTCTTCCGTCAACCGGTCGAGGGCCGTTTCGATCATTTCAGGCTCTGCGCCGCGCTGACGCAATTTACGCGTCAGCTCGACTCGACCATGCTCGCGGCGAGCAAGCAGGTCCATTGCAGTGCGCCGAACGGCGACGAGTGTATCCAGTACAACAGTCATCGTTTGCTTCAGATGTCAGTGTCGGCTTCTTCCATCTCGTCAACCGGCTCGCGGTTGGCGGCGGCCTTGACGTCCGGTGCTGGGGTGAGCAGCTTGTCGCGAATCTGCTTCTCAAGCGTGGCAGCGATATCCGGGTTGTCTGCCAGGAACTTGGCCGAGTTGGCCTTACCCTGACCGATCTTGCTGCCGTTGTAGGCATACCAGGCACCGGACTTCTCGACAAAACCGTGCAGCACACCCAAGTCGATCATCTCGCCATTCAGGTAGATGCCTTTGCCATAAAGAATCTGGAACTCTGCCTGACGGAAAGGCGGGGCCACCTTGTTCTTCACGACTTTAACGCGGGTTTCGCTACCGACAACCTCGTCACCTTCCTTCACCGCACCGGTACGACGGATATCCAGACGGACCGAAGCGTAGAACTTCAGCGCGTTACCACCGGTGGTGGTTTCCGGGCTGCCGAACATCACACCGATTTTCATACGGATCTGGTTGATGAAGATCACCAGGCAGTTGGCGTTCTTGATGTTGCCGGTGATTTTACGCAGCGCCTGGGACATCAGACGGGCTTGCAGGCCCACGTGCATGTCGCCCATTTCGCCTTCGATTTCTGCCTTCGGTACCAGCGCTGCCACGGAGTCGACCACGATCACGTCGATGGCGTTGGAACGCACCAGCATGTCGGTGATTTCCAGGGCTTGCTCACCGGTGTCCGGCTGCGAAACCAGCAGGTCGTCAACGTTGACGCCCAGTTTGCCGGCGTATTCAGGATCCAGGGCGTGCTCGGCGTCGACGAACGCGCACGTGGCGCCCATTTTCTGAGCCTGGGCAATCACCGACAGGGTCAGGGTGGTTTTACCGGAAGATTCAGGACCGTAGATCTCAACGATACGGCCTTTTGGCAGGCCGCCAATGCCGAGCGCGATATCCAGACCCAGAGAGCCAGTGGAAATAGCCGGGATCGCCTGACGGTCGTGATCGCCCATACGCATTACGGCACCCTTGCCGAATTGACGTTCGATCTGACCCAGGGCCGCAGCCAAGGCTTTCTTCTTGTTGTCGTCCATTAAAGTCCTCACGTAATCAATAAGGCCTGACGGCCAACACCTGTATAAGTAGACAGTATTGTTCCACAAAGATCGAAGATCGCCTACCCCTGATTGTCTATTTCTGCTGCAGCTCGTCGCAACAAGCCTTCGAGCGCGGCCTTTACCGTTTGTCGACGGACCTCGTCGCGGTTGCCGGGAAAGTGCGCACGTTCGGCCGTGACCTCATCGCCCACGCCAAACGCCAGCCATACCGTGCCCACCGGCTTGTCCGGCGAACCGCCGTCCGGGCCCGCCACGCCGCTGACCGCCACGGCAAAGCGCGCCAGGCTTTTTTCCTGCGCCCCTCGCGCCATGGCTTCCACCACTTCCTGGCTGACGGCGCCGACTTTGGCAAACAGCTTTTCCGACACATTCAGTTGCCGGGTCTTCTGGCGGTTGGAATAGGTGACATAGCCCGCCTCGAACCATGCCGAACTGCCCGGAATCCGCGTAATGGCTTCGGCAATACCGCCGCCGGTGCAGGACTCGGCGGTGGTGACATGGGCATTGAGCACCTGCAAACGGCGCCCCAGTTCAGCAGCCAGTTGAGTGATTTCCTTCACGGTCGTCTCCAGGATTGGGCGGGGGTTCGCCTACCCTACAGCAGCCCATCGGCCATGCAAGTTGCAGAGTGCATCAAAAGACTAACGCGTGACGGCTCGCACATAGGCCTGACAGGCACCCAAGGCGATCAAGGCGTTATCGCCGTCGTCGGTGATGCGGATAATTCGTTGAGCATGCGCCGGGTCAAGTCGGGCGCGTGGGGCTGCATGAACCACGCCGCCGGGGGTGGTGGCGGCTGGCACTGGCGTGCAGCCGGCGGTATCGGTGGCGTCGAGAAGGACTGACAGCCGCACATCAGCAGTGGCCAGGCGGTCGCGCAGAGCAGCTTGGTGACGTTGGGCATCGCTCAACTCCTGAGTGTGTTGTTGGTCGCTGGCAGCGAGTTGGCGCTCCAGGGCCAGGCGCTTTTGTTGTTCTGCCTGTTGCTGTTCGAACGCGGCCTGCTGTTGCTGGCTGAGCGCCAGCGCCTGCCCGGCCGCCTGACGCTCCAGCTGCGCGCCATAGCGCCAGGCCTGTACTTGCCACACCAGTGCAAGCAGCAGGCAAACGCCGACCCAACGCAACGTGCCTAGCCAACGCATAGCACCGCCTTCGCCCTCTCCCACAATTGCACGCGCGCCTGCAGGCCGTTAAGGCCGCCGTTGATACGCCGGGTAATGGTGGTGAATTGATCTTTATCCGCCAGCTCGTTGAGGCCGTTGCTGTGCCAGAACCAGGCGGCGGACTCACACGCCCACTGCGGTTGTTCCAGCAATTGCGGTTGTTGCAACAGGCGCTCATCGCCAAACAGTGCCTGGCTGCATGCCAGGTAGTTGCGCCGCCCCGTGACCTGGATCAGCCCCCTGCCCCGGTATTTCTGGCCATCGCCATCCGCCTCGGGGGTATTGCCCAGGCGGGTGGCCAGGGTGCCGGTGTCGTACTTGCTGAGGTATTGATCGCTGCCCAGTTCGCGTACGTAGCGCAGTTCGGCGGATTCGTGACCGATTTGGGCGAGGAAGGCGGCAATGCGCCTGGCACTGTTGAGCTCGTACCGTACGAAAGCTGCATTTAACGGGGACAAAAAAATGCCCGCTCGAAGGCGGGCTCCCGGCATCACATCAAGAAGCTGGGTAAGGGTAATCTGCATGGGATCTACTCTGAAAAAATGTCTACACCGACAAACCACTGGCCTGGATCGTGCTTCGGTAGCCGCCGGTGCGTTTACCGCTGGCCGTCACCGTCTTGATCGACCAGCGTCCCTGCATGAAGCCCGGCCACGACTCGTCCAGCAGCAGCAAGCCCTCAGCGGCCAGCGACGGGTTACCGGGGCACACCACATCGATCTGCAGTACTTCTCGGCCCACACGGCGCATCTCGCCCTGCGCCGCCGAGCGCGCTTCGTCCTCGCTTGGATAACGCTGCGCCACCACCTTGAACGGTGCGATCCCCAGCTCTACCACCTGCTTTTTGCCGCCCGCCGCATCCCACCAGGACGTCTGCACGCCTTTATATTTGGCGCGACTGGTTTCGGTAAGGGTGGCGCTGATGAAGGCGTGGTCGCCCGGGTGATTGTCACGGGTGACGGACAAGCGCACATCCGGCAGCGCCTTGCCCGACAAGGACTTGATCTGACCTTTGCGCCCGAGCACATAGAGCGCGTCCACAGGCTTGGCCACTGCATCGAAGCGTTTGGCCAGCCGGGTCAGAAATGCCATGTCACTTTCGTGGGTCTGGTCGATATGCGCGATCCGCTCGCCATCGAGCTCAGGCGCCACACGCGGGGAAAACCCGTAGCGACTGGTCAATTGACGAAACAGTGCGCCCAGGGTTGTCGGCCCATGGCTGGCGGTGCGGCGCTGTTTGAACCCATGCTCATCGAACGGCGCCGCCGTGGCCACCAGCACCAGGCGCATCGGGAACAGCGACGGCTTACGCTGAGTGATCTTGAACATGCCCTTATCCAGCAGGCCGGACTCCAGATAACCGACGCGCAAGCCGACTTTCCCGCCCAGATCGGGCAGGCCTTCAAGGCCCTCGATGTCGAGAGTCAACTTGAGTTGGTCGGACACAAATCCCGCCGTGTCAATATGCTCCCACTCCAATAGCCGCTCGTTGAACAAGGCGGCATTGGCGCCGTAAAGCTCCACCACCGGTGTGAATCCAAGTGCCATGATCGCTCCTTAATCCCAGGCTGAAACCGGCCGACTCGCGACAGGTTTTGCATCCAGTTCGGGCACCAGCACACTGACGCCGGCCGGCAATATTGCGCCCTTCTCCGCCAGCTCCGGATTCAAGCGCCACAGCGCCTCCTCCGCAGCATCATCACAGCGGCCGAGCTCTCGGTAGAGCAGCAGGTTTACCGAATCGCCCGCAATACTTCGCACTCTACGCATTGACGAACTCCTCCAATACCAGCAACCAGGTAATCGCCATGGCGGTGCCGTCGTCGATGACGCTGGTTTGTTTTTCGCTGATCGACTTGATGGTCCACAACCCCCAGTTGCGCCCCAGGCCGTCCACCAGAGGCAACGGCACGCGCAGGTCCTGCAGGGCCCGCAGTTCATCCAGGCGTTGCATGCCATTGGCCCGCGCGGCCTTGCCGCCCACTGCCAATGTTTCGAGACCCTGCCCCACCTGGCTGGATTTGGGTTTGCCGGCGATGATGTCCAGGCTGACCCACCCACCACTGCTGCCACGATCGAGGCTGTCGTAGGCGAACCCGCGGGACAGCCCGAAAATAAATGTGCCCAACACCATCTGTTGTCGCATCACACAGCTCCATCGGTCAGTGCTGCGCCACGTCGCGTCGCCAGCAGGTTGTCCATCGACAGCGGCGTAAATTGCGCTTCGATCTGTTGCACCACGAGTGTCGCCAATTGCTGATAGCTGGCTTGTTCCGGCGCGTTGATAGTGATTTGCGGGGCAAAATTGATTTGACGGTTATCGGCTTGGGGGTTGTTGAGGTTGTGGCTGACATCCGTGGGAGACGGCAAGCGATCCCCGGAACCCATTACTTTCTCGGCAAGCCATGCCCCCACGTCACTGCCGACAAACGTACCGACGGCGCCGCCCACCACGTTGCCGATCGCGCCACCGGCGACGCCGCCCATGACCCCGCCCAGCACCGTACCGGCACCCGGCACCACCGAACCGATCACCGCTCCGGCAAGCGTGCCGACCGCTCGGCCAATCGCCATGCCGGCGAACTCACCGGCAACGCCACCGGCGACGGCGCCGCCTACCGAACCCACGCTGGAGCCCAGCGCTTGACCCGGATTCCCCGTCAGCGCGCCCTGTGTGACATCAACTCCGGCCTGTGCCAGCACCAACCCCAACGAAGCCTGTCTGGCGACTTTGCCGGCCTTCTCCGTTTTGCTTGGCCGGTCAGGACCGGACGCCGAACCCGGCGTGGGTTTACCTGTAGGGGTGTCGTCACTCCGGGTGTGCTGCGGGCGGGCGGAAGGGTCAGCGGCAGGCCCTTCGCGGAGAATTTTCCCCGCGACCTTTTCAAACACCTTGTCCTTCACGGCATCGAACACGCCGGAAAGCACAGCCCCCAGTGCAGCCCCTGCCACCGTGACGGCGGCGGTGGTGTGAGGCAGCGCTTCAGCCAAGCCACTCACGCCGTTGACCAAACCGGTCATCGCTGTCAGCGAGGTATCCACGGCGGGCGCCAGGGCCACATCGGAGGCAGTTTGCAAGCGCGTGGTACTGGCCTCATAGGCCTGCCGTCGAGCCTGGGAGGAATCGGCGCGAATCGCTGCAACGCGCTGAACAGAGCCTTGATCGCCTAACGCCGAGGTGGCGTAGGTGGACGTTTCGGCCACCTGCGAAAAGGCGTGTTTAACGCTGTCAATAATCGGCACCAGGCTCAGAATCGACTGGTTACCGTCGAACAGTTGCGCCGCCAGCGCCGCCTGCTTTTCAGCCGGTTGTGACTTGAGGGCCTCCAGCACGGTAACCAGGGTCTGCGGGGCATCCTGTTTCATGCCACCGGCCAGCTCTTTGGGATCAAGCTTGAGCGCTGCCCAGGCACTGCGCTGCGCGGGAGAAGCGCTGTCGCCTTTGGCCAGGGCGAGACTGATTTTTTCCAGCCCGAGCTCCGCAGCACCTTTGCTGTTACCGGCACTCAACAACACCGCCGAAAGCGCTGCCGCCTGCTCGGGAAGCATGCCCGCAGTCGTTGCGGCGGCGCCGCGACGTTGCACGATCGCTGCAATGTCCGCTGACTCGGCCTTGAGCGAGACATCGTTGCCCAGCACATTTGTCGCGTCAGCCAAATCCAGCGCTTGGGCGCGGTCAAGGTGCATAGACTCACGCCATCCGCCGATGAGTTCGCCGGCATGCTTCACATCGATTTTGAACGCCGTCGCCATGATCGCGGCGTCGCGGGCGAATTGCTGCAAGTCTGCCTGGCGCCCGGCTTGGTCGATATTGCCTGACGCGTCAACTCGCTCGCTGCCGATACCCGACTTGGCCGCAACGTACTCGACCTTCGCCAGGTCCACCGCGCTCGCGCCGCTGGCCGCCACCATGGGCTCGGTCGCCATGGCGAGGTTGGCTTCGCGCATTGACTTGCGCTCACGCCCGACGAAGTGCAGCAGTTGGTCCAGGTCGGTCATCGCGGCATCCAGTGCCTGCGATGGCGTACCCGCAGGCGCCGCCGTGCGGGTGCTCGTATCGCCCGTGCCCGCCGCCTCGATGGCGTCGGCTTGCCGGGCGTCCATCATCTTGAGCAATGAGGCGTTGAACAGCTCAAGCGTGTCCACAAGCCGCGCCTGACCTTCAGCCAAATGGTTGATCTGCAGGCTGGCATCGGCCAATGCCAACACCAGGTTCGCGGCACCTCCCGGCACCGCCTCAGCCGGACTCGCCAGGGTTTGCGCGATGGGGTTGAGGCTGGCCTGTGCGCCGGCCATTTCGGGTGAGCGCTGAATCATCACGCCGTCCCTGGCGATGGCTGACTCAGCGCCTTTATTACTGTCTGCCATCCCGCTCTACTCCTGTTTAACGCCAAGGCGATTGATCGCGATGTCGTAGCGGCGCAATGCCTTGCCGGCGTCCCAGTCGAGGATTTCCGCTTCGGTTACTGAGTAAACCAGCGGTACTACATCGAGGATCACTTCGATGTCGCGTTCCGAAAGAAGTCCGCCGGTTTGTTTAAAAAATCGTCGATGCGCCCCTGCAGTTCGGTCCAGTCGGGCACGGTCAAGCCGGCGAGATCGGGAATCATCAGGCCGGCGCAATGGGCGGTGATGAACTCGGCACGTTCTTTGTTGGTGGGCAGTTTTTTCATCACTTTGGTGGCGCGCAGGGCGGGCATTTCCAGGGTGACGTGGGTGAGCGTGCGACCGCTTGCCTGAAGGGGAAGCAGCAGCGCGACCTGCTCGCTGGTCAGCGATTGGCGCGGCACATCGGCCTGATCGAGAAAAAACGATGCAGGCTGGGTCGACATCTCGTGTACGTATTGCGCAATGCTGACGTAGTCCGGGCGCTTGAGTTGGTCGAGTTCTTTTTCCGACAGGCCGGTGGCGAGCTTGGCCAGTTCGAAAAACTGCTCATCTTCATCGTCGCCAGCGCGCGCCAGGGCTTCTTTCTGTGGCGCGTAGAACAAGGGTTTGAGTTGAATCTGCTCGATCACGGCACCGGTGTCGGCGGTGATCGGGGAGAGCAGGACGTGTAGCGCAGGCATCCAGGCCATGGGGTGATTCCTTGATCAGGTATGGGGGCGAGCGAACCCGCCCCCGGGGGGTTACGGCATCAGCACGGCGCGGCGGGCGTCGCCGAGAATGTCGACGCCGTTGAGCACGAACTTCTGGGTACGCACGTCGATATCGATCACCGAAATGCCGTTTTCCAGACGGTTATAGGTACGGCAGGACAGTTCCAGGGTGGTGACGGGCTTGGCATTCATCGTCAGCGCGGTTTCGGTCAGCGACTTCAACTTGCCGCCCACGGTGTGGTAGGTGAAGTAGGTCTTGCCATCCTGATCCTGCCCGGCTTCGCGCACGTTCAACAGGATGTCATCGCCCCGCGTGACGCCAAGCGCCAGCAACACTTCTGCACCCACCCCTTGCAGTACCAGGGTTGCGCCCATCACCTTGGCGCTTTTGGCCACCTCCTCGGCGATGAAGCGCCCGCCAGTCATCGGGTCCATTTCGAACTCGATCTTCGGCGGCGTAAAGGAATCGACCGTGGCCGACAACGGCAGGCCTTGGAGGGTGGCCGCAATGGCCTGTCTGACTCGGTTGGTAAACATTAGAGAACGTCCTCCAGGAACTGCTCGATGATTTCATCGCGGGCGTTGAGTTGATAAACCATGTGTTCGTTCGGCGCGTAGCGGCCGTAGTCGATGACGATGAACCAGGTGCCGTTCTTGTACTTCTCGACGCTGTTCAACTCCGGGTGCAGGTAGACGCTGCCGCCAGGGATGGTTTCGTCGGCCACCAGGGTTTGCAGCCAGTCGTTGATGCGCTTGACCTCCTGGTCCATGAAGGATTTGGTGAGGTTCTTGGCCATGGCCTTCTGGCCGGCCTTGACCAGCTTGCGGCTGATGGCGTCTTCCAGGCCGACGTAGCTGATGAATTTGCCGGTGATGGAACGGTTGCCCAGCAGCGAGAAACCGCCGAGCACCGTGCGGGCGTAGTAGCTCACGCCATAACGGTTGAGCAGGTCGCCTTCGGTGGAGGTGTCGAGGATGTTGTACTCGACGACGCGGGAAACGTCTTCGGCGAAGGTCACCTGATTACCCGGGCTTTCCCACTGCTTGACCTTGGCCAGCGCAGCGATGGCCAACGAGGACGGCGACAGGAACACGTTCTTTTTCGCAGCCTTGGAATACACCGACGGCATGTTGTGCACCAGCAGGCAACGGTCGAAGCCCAGGTCTGCACCGCCCAGTTCGCCGCTGTAGGTCACTTGGTCGGCGACCGAAGCGTCCTTGCCATCGAGTACCACACGGGCCTTGATGCGCTTGCCGAAGGAGGCGAACTCGCCGGCCACGGCCTTGGTGCCGGTGAAGCCCGGGGCACCGATGATGGTCAGGTCTTCAGGCACGCTGCTCAGGGCAGCCAGGCCGAGTTTGCGACCGGTGACCGGGTCGTTGCCGCCGATCACATTGTTGAGCGTGTCGGCCGGGGTGGCGCCTTCTTCGACAATCACCACGTAGACCGGCACCTTGACCACTTTGAGGATCTGGTACACCGCCTGGAACAAGGTGCCCGACTCGCTACCAGTCGGGTCGAGCAGCGCCTGGGTGGTGAAGCTGTTGATACGAAACGGCGCGTTTTTCGGGATCGATGCATGGGCATTGGGGGCAGTGCCCACCAGGCCGATGACATTATCGCCCAGGCCACCCATGGCCTCGGGCGACTCGGTGGCATTGACGGTGATGCCGTTGTGCTCGAAGTTCAAAACCTCAGCCATGATTATTCAGCCTTCTTGAGGGTGGAGTTGAGGACGCTGGTCAGTTCCAGACGGCCGGCGGTGCGCAGGGCGGATGCTTCGACGTCCAGCAATTCAAGCTCCTCGCCAGCGGTGGACCAATGGCCGTTACCGATGGGAAAAGGGATGAGGACGGTGTAGGTTTGGCGCGTGGGCATGGGTAGAATTCTCCGGGTGAGAAATGCCAAAGCCCCTGCGGGAGGGGCTTTGGGGAGGCGAAAAAAAACCGCTTTCGCGGTGGGGGTTACTTAAGGAACGTAGGTTTTTCAGGCCAGACTAAGGCCTCGGGATCTGCGCCCTGATCCGGGATATCACGTAACCCTTGACGGTAAGCCACAAATGCTGGGCGATCCTTGTCCGCAATTGGATAATCAGGCATAGCCGCGTAGTCACTGGATGACAGGTCAGCATCACGCGCGGCGCGAATCAGTTTCCATTTAATCAATGGGTGAATTTCAGGAAGTACAAATTCTGGTTTCATCAATATTTCTCCTTAACCCAGACCCAATAGGGTTCCCCATTCGGTGGGGCGAGTGACAACGCCTGTACAGGCGCCGGCAAGCATCACTTCAACCGTCCCCGTTGCAGAACCGCGGACAGGGTGAACGTGCATGTAATTAGCGAAGAAGTTGTCAGGCATGTGAAGCACGGAGCACCAGCGCCATTTGCCCTTCGTATTACCAGTGGCCCACGCCCCCTCAATGGTGCCTTCATTGACCCGAACAAAAGCGCCCATCGTCATGCAGTTATTCAACGGCACAGGAGTCGTTCCGCTCAAGCGCCCCGTATCGATCGATGTGGGAAACGCCAGCCAAGTCATGGATTTGTTTTCGGACCACTTCATTTGCCAAACATTAACCTGATTTCGCCAGTAACCTGCCGCCCTTATATCAAACCCGGGAAACTGCTCGCGCACATCAGCCTCCACTTGGCGCATAAACTCAACGTCAGCGTCCGGCCGCCCAGCAGATTGAGCCTGCTGTGTAATAGTCCGTACTTTGGTGGCGGTGACTTCGCTATGCACATACCAGCCATCAATCAGTTTGCCAGTGGTATCGGGCTCCATATGAAAGTTTTTCGTCACGGCAAGACGAGGCAAGCGGCTATTCAAACTGGATAGCTGCTCATCATATTTCGCCCTTGCGTCCGTTAGCGCCTTATCAATTTCGCCAATCTTCCCTGTCACGACGTTGGTTAGCGCATTCGCTGCGCTAACCACGGCCGCCAGTTGCTGTTCAGTACTCAATGTTTGAACTCCTTGTAGTGCATTGAACGGTTGGCTGACTCTCTTCAATCAAGCCAAGTTTGAAGGTAATTAAACAACCACTAATCGACCTGGGTCTCCGCCTCCAGATTCATAACCCGAAGGAGTATGGCGATATCTCTGGACATACTGTCGATGCTGGCAGCCGACAACGAAGCCAACTCTTCAGTTAGCAGAATATTGAGACTCTCAGTCCCCACGACTACCGTCACGCTATCCGCCGGCAACGGCGAAATATCCAGCGTGAACTTCTGCAGTACCCGAGCCGCCGCCGCTTTATACGTCAGCAACTTCCCCGCTACGGAATACACCGCCAGCAAGGTCCCACTGGCGAGGTAAAAGCCGAACTCGCCAATTTCATACTCATCGTCGCCGTCAAACAGCGCGGCCATCCTGAGTTGGCGCTCACCCAGGTCTTCGTAATCCACAATGGCGACCCGTTGGCGCTCATCGCGCAAGGCCACTTCCGTGCCATCGGGGTTGTAGCGGCCGGTACCGGCGCCGATGTGGGTGATTTCGCCTTTGAGGCCCTGGTTCCTGGCCTGCAGCACTTCATCCAAACCCTTGGAAGTGAAGCGCACCAGGCGCGTGATTTCATCTGTCATGGCTGCGCCCTGAGGTCGTAGTCGTTAATGGTGTAGTGCTGGGCAACCCCGGCACTGTTTAGCCGAGCAACCAGCGAAAATTCCGGCAGCGCGCCATCTAAATAGAACTCTCCGTCGCTTAAAGGGGCGTCAAGCACTTGCGTGAACGCAAGCTGACCTTCGGTTTCATGCACGATCGTAATCGTGGCCTGATCCCGCTCGCTTTTGGCCGCGTTGACACGGCGGATCAGCCGGTTGTGGTCGCCACTGGACCAACTGCGCCCAATGATCGCCTGCACGTCAAAGGTGTACGGCATACCGGTTGGCCGCTGCTGATACCAGGCGCTGATGTTGGGAGTAAACCCCAGTGACTCCACCGCATGGCTCAAGGCCTTGGGTGTGCCGGCCTGGCGCTGGATCTGCCAGGACAAGGCCACGGTCAGGCGCTTTTCCGATTCGCTGGCTTGGGCATCCCATTCGCTGACACCTCGGTCGGCGGCCAGGTAAGGCAGAAATTCGCTGGGGGTTTGCAGCGGGTTCATCAACGCTGGAAACGGCGGTGCGACCCGGTCAAGCAGCTTGCCGAACCCTGCATCCAGCGCCTTTTCCAGCGGTGAACTGTTGGCCGGCAATAAACTCGCTTTGGGTTCACTCATAGCGTGCGCACCTCCACCTCGACACCCGTGCAATACGGGGCCTGGAACGCGCTGCTGACAATCGGCGCCAGCGGTTCCAGGATTTGCAGTTGCGCCGCCCCTGCACTGTGAATGGCGTAGTCGATCCAACTCGGGTCGACGCGCCCTTCCAGGCGATGGCAGGAATCAGCGTAAGTCTGCAGCAGTTGCTGCGCCGCCATTTGGGTCAAACCCGAGTCTGGCCCGGCGTTGATCCTGGCGATGACGCGAATCTTGTAGGGTTGAATCTGTGCGCCCTGGACGGTGACGAGATCGGTTTCCGGGCGTACATCAGGCCGTGCGAAATGTCGGCGCACACCGTCAAGCAATTCGGCGGATGGGGTACCGTCGCCGTCACGCGACAGCACGGTGACCATCACTTCGCCGGGCGCGATGCGTCGGCCGTTACCGTCCTTGACCTGGGCCGCATAGCCGTCCGGATCGAAGGTGTAGTTGACGGTCACCACGCCCGGCGATGCGCTCTGGACCTTGACCGCCGGCCGCTCGCCGAGGGTGAACACTTCGCGGCGGTACTGCATCCGCGAACCCGCCGCCGGAGCATGGGGTGCCAGGTAGTAGCGCAGGCGGGCATCGTCGTCGCTTTCAAGGATCGGCGGCACCGGCGGGAAAGCCGCAGGGTCACCGGGGTCGAGTACCTGGCGTTCCAGGCCCATATCCGCCAGCCGTGCATCCAGGTTACTGCCGGTGGCCCACCACGCCAGCATCTGCTTGATGCGTGCATTGTATTTGCGCTCATGGGTTTGCAGGCGCACGCAGAAAGCTTCCAGCGCCAGGGTCAGCAGCTCGCTTTCGTTGTCGAGGCTGACCTTGAGTTTGGCCGCGCTCTGCGGCGCACTCGCTGCAACGTAGTCGACCACAAAGGCCTTGAACTCGGCCAACAAGGGTTCGAACTCGTCAACCGCGATAATCGCCGGCTCGGCCAGTTGGTTCTGGCCAGGGATCAGCATGCTCATGTCACGACCTCAAAGGTTTGTTGGCGGTTTTTCCAGGTGCCGGCAAAGCGCAGCAGCAGGCCGGCGCCCTGGCGGGTGGCGACGATGACCTGGGGCTGAAAGTCACCGATGCCGTTCTGAGCGTTGTAGAACGCCTGGGCGGCATGGCTCTGGGCGAGCAGCAGCAGGTCGTCGCCCAGGTTCTGCCCGAGCAACTGCGGGATCAGCGAGCCATACAGCGGACGCTTCTGCCGTGTGCCAATGGGCGTGGTCAGCGCTCGGGTGGCGCGCTGGACGAATTGCAGCCAGTCATCGACGGCCGCCCCGGTGTTGCGATCGATGCCAATCATGGAGTGTCCTTGTCAGGGGCTGATGACCCGACCTTGGTGGTCTATCACCGGGCCGCTGAAGTGAGCACCGCCGGCATCCAGCAACAGTGCGGTGCCGCCGATTTGCAGGGTTATGCCCTGCGGGTTGAGGGTCAGGCTGGCGGCGCCGACCTTGAGGTCGACCTGTTCGCGAGAACCGGTGACCATCGTCGGACCGTTGGCCCAGTTGAAGGTGTGGCTGGCGTCGTCGTAATCGCTTTGGGTACCGTCTTGATGGCGCCGTCGGGTCACCGAGGGAACCGTCGAGACTGGCGGAAAGAGACTACTGTTGAGGCCGAAAAGAGCCACGGACTGCGCCCCCCCTTCCCCACCGCCGTAGTTGAGCAACAGACATTGCTCGCCTACGGACGGAATACGGGTTTCGGTTTGCGCACCGGCGCTGGGGTTGAAAAAGCGGATGGCCGGCGTGAGCAACTCACCGTGGCTGACCCGGCAGGTATTGCTGGCGGCGTCGACCTGTTGGCAAACGCCAATCCGGCAGAAGCTTTCAGCGCGGCGGTACAAGTCCTCCAGCTGAGCCTCCATCTCCGCCAGCCGCTCGACGATTGGCCCCAGTTGCATGCGTAACAGCGCGTCGAACATGGGCTACTCCGCCAGTGGTCTGTATTGATCGGGGTCATCGATGTTCAAGACGTCCCAGGTGCAGGCAAATAGCGCTTGGCCCGTAGGATCGTTGAGTAATTCGGGCCCGAGATAGAGGGTTTGAGTGAAGGAAACAGTCCAGGTGTCGTAGTCCGTCGCTACGGTGGAAACCATAGAAGGAGCGGCGACCATATTCGTCGGCAAATCGCACTGGGACTGAGGCAGGTTCCAACGGTTGTCCAGCACCAGGTCCATCAGTTGGCTGGCCAGGTCACAGGCATCGAACGGCAATGCGCCGGGGGCAACCATGGCTCTGAGCGAAATGGCCAGGACATGGGCTTTGCGCCCTTCGCGGGAGCGAATGCCCGGACCGTTGCCTTCAACCGTGATCATGACGCCGGTATTCTCCAGGTCACTCTGGAAGTCCCGGTGGCTGCCGACCTTGAGGTCCGGGTAGGCCGCATGCAGCGCCGCGCCGATAGCCTGGGGTAGTTGGGATGGCTTTTCGATAAGGGTCATTTGGGTAGCGTCCTTGCGGTTACTGCGGGTCCTGACGAGACCCTTCATTGATCCCGATGCGCTTGGCTGCCCAGCGCTCATACAGGCCGATGGCCACGTCGGCGCCGGCCATGGCGGTCAGGCAACCAATGGCGCCGGCAGTCCAGATCGACATACCGGCGGCATAACACAGCATCAGGGCCGAAACCCCGCAGACCATGCACGCGCCGGACCTGAGCGCCAGGCGGCGGATCAACGACCAGCCGCGGGCGCCCTCCTTGTCGGCGCGCCACATCTCTCCGGAAACGCCGCCGACCAAGGCCAATATGATCACCAGCCAGATAGGCATTTCCGCTAACGCTTGTTGTTCGTTTGTCATGTCACGCCTCCTGGCTGAGCACTGAATAGTCCGTTTTTCAATTACACACACTTCGATAGGTAGGCATTCCAAAAAGCCCGGTAGCCCGGGCTTTTCAGTAATGATGTCCTCGGACTTTCGGCGCTACTGGCGCGGTACGGTCCTTTCCTGAATGTTTTTCCGACCACGATCCCTGTCTGCCGGATAACTGCTTCTGGTGCTTTACGCTGCACACCCGGGTCAGTTGCCAACCCTCTGAACCGTTAAGGCCGGTTCATCGCTGCCTGTTTTTGAAGCTGGGTGAAACTAAAGAGCGTCGGCATCCTTGCCGGTGTTGCCTGGCATCCCTGCCACCGCTTCGATGGCGTCCTTGCCGATGTTGCGTGCCTTCCTTGTCTTCCTTGGCGGCATCCTTGCCGCCTCCACCAGGCCTTGTTGGCTGGCTTGAGATGAATAATATGCATGTATGCATATACAGTCAATGCATCAATGCATTTATTTTTCCAGCGAACATGCATTGGCGCATTAAAAGCCTTATGTGCTCGGGGTTTGGAGGTGTTCTGCAGGCGAAAAAAAACCCGCTCATGGGCGGGTTTCGTCTTACGCGATGAGGTTAGCGGGCGTACATCCCCCACCAGAAAACATGACCGAGGATGCTGATCTGCTCATCCTGAATATCCTGGAAGCTATAGTCTTCATCCGGATGCTCATCACGGTTGAAGCTGCGCAGGCGAATCCCGGAAGGCAGACGGTAGAGCTGTTTCACCCGGAGCTGGCCATTATGATTGATGGCATACAGGTCACCATCGACGATGTCGCCAATCCCGCTCTTGCCGGCATTGACCCCCACCGTCGCGCCATCGCGCAGCACCGGCAACATACTGTTGCCGCGCACCGTCACGCATTTGGCCTGATCGAACTGCACGCCGTTATGCCGAAGGCTGCGCTTTCCAAAGCGCAGGCTGGCTTTCTCACTTTCCTCGATGACGAATCTTCCTGATCCAGCAGCCAATTCAACCTCGCGCAGAAAGGGGATCGACACCTCGTCATCATTAACGGGCGTGTCGTCGTCCCACAGGCTTATGTCCTTGAGCTCCGAATGCATCGGGTCGCGCCCATCATCTCGCAAAGCACCCATACCGGCACCGGCGCGCCCACGCAGGTGATCGGTGCTGACGCGGAAATACTCGGCGATGCGAGAGATGTGTTTGTCCGACGGGTCAACGATCTTGCCGCTGAGGATCCGGGACAGTGTGGATTGAGGCACACCGGTGCGTCGGTGAAGCTCCGTGGGGGAGATCCGATCGCGATCCAGCAGCTCTTTCAAGACGATAGAAACGTTGCGTTTTTGCATAACGCGGATATTGACGGGAGTCTTGAAGGTTGGCAAATGCTAATTTGCATATTTATGCATTAAACACACAATTTTGTTTAGATTGAAACAAAATACTGTATATGCAAACAGTTAATTGCTTTCTATCATTCAGAACCGCTTGATATCGCCGCAGGGTAGCCTGATGCCACACCGAGCGGATGGACAGGCGCCCTTGCTTATCGACAATTCAGGGCCTATGTATAAAACTCTGGAACAACATGGCCAGCAACGACGGAGGTGCTCATGGCTTATTCAGCGCTAGCTGTCGCTAACGCCTTCATTGAACGCGCGAAGGAAGGCAAGCTTTCGGGCCTGACGCCCATGAAGCTGCAAAAACTGCTGTTCTACACGCAGTCCTGGCATCTGCGTGAACGGGATCAGCCGCTCATGGATGACCACTTCGCCCGCTGGCAATATGGCCCGGTCATCCCGTCGCTGTACCATGAGTTGAAATCCTACGGCAGCCGTCCGGTCACCTCGCTGCTCAGCAATTTGAAGCCGGACGACGAAGACATCATCTTCGTAACACCGAGGATTCCCGACAGTGACACCTATGCCCACCGCCTGATTGATCGGATCATCAGCAAATACGGCAAATGGTCAGGCACCCAACTGTCCAACCTTTCCCACGAGAACGGCACAGCCTGGGCCCTCAAGGGCGCCGACGGTTCCGCCATCGACTGGCAAGACATGGCAGCACTCATTCATCCCAAGAGTCGCATCCGTGAGTGAAGAACTCGACAGTCTGGAACTCACCCTACCCCCCGAGGCAGGACCTGACCAGGACTCACAAGCCGGTGGCGAGCAAGCCATAGGCACCGATGATGAAAGAAACCAGAACCTCAAAGACCAGAAGGCCGAACGGCAACTGCGCAAGAAATATGCGGGGCGTGCGTTCTGGTTTGCTGCCTGCGGAGTGATCTTCTGGGCGGTACTGCTGGTGTGGAATGGGTGGTCGACGTATTACTCGGGTAAGGCGCCGTTCTCGGATAACGTGCTGATTGCCATCACCACGGCGACTTCAATCAATTTGTTTGCGGCGTTTCTTGGGGTGATCAGAGGGTTGTTTCCGGCAAGTGGGCGTAGATCCAGATAGCCTGTTGAACCGCGCGGTAATTCCAACTTTGAAGGATTAATATGCTGCGAAAAAGCCAGATCATCACTCTCCCGGCATTGATCGCATCGGTACTTTTACTCACAGGCTGTCCGCCACCTGCTGAATTCACACAGTGGCGGCGTACCTCCACGAACGTCGATGATGTTAAGGCTGCGATGGCGGAATGTGGTGACCCTGTAGGCGGCTCATTGACTCAATTACCCATAAATGAACAGGTACTCCAGTTTCAATGCATGCAACTTCTGGGTTTTAAGCGTAAAGACGGTTTTGAGTTCTGTGATGTCATGAAAGACACTCCGGCCTGCGTTGAAGCAAAAAAAGGTCGTCCACTAAGCGTGTCCGAGCTTGAGGCTTTGCCGTTTAAAGATGATGACGGTTTCTACCCGATAAAACCCGATTCTGGCCGGTTTGAAGACATGCAGGTCACCTGGCGTAAAGTAGGCGCATCGACGCACCACTCCGTGCAACTGGTCAACGATAAAGAAGCGCTACCGGTCATGTACGCCTGCGGATACCCAAAACCGCTGGGGTCGAACCTGGCCGTCGCCAGCATCGGGCGCACAGCCAAGGCACAACGCTGCATGATTGATCATGGTTTTGAACCGAAGAATAAAATGATTCTGGTCTGCCTGCCTTATCCCACCGTGACGGGTTGTAAAAATGGCGCTGGAGAGAATGAGTGATCAGAGCGATAAATCGCTGAGTTTATGGCGGTGTTACTGCTTGGTGATTTGGCGCGTACTGCTTTCAGGGCGCCCGGTAGCTAATCATTCAGAAACGCAGAAATAGACTTAGCTGAAGTCAAGCGACTCGAAAACTCCTCCCGTAGCCTCACCCGAGGAGATGCAGACTTTGAACGGATACCAGCAATCGTCTACATACCATCCCTCCCCTGTAATAATCCCATCCGCGAGCGAGACTTGGATATTTCTAATCCCGTCCAAAGACAGGCGCTCAGAGCACCAGACCTCAGCCTCGCCTTTAACAAGCCTGAGCCACAACCCATTTGAAACAAGAACACTGTCTAATTCTGGAATGCTGACCAAATACTCGATATCCCCACCGAAATGCTTCAAGAGAACGCCGCTACGAATGTCCACGATATAACCCTGACCACCGGCAACTATCATCACATGGAAAGTTGAACCCAGCTCCAGAACGCAACTGAAGCGGCAAAAACCCGGTTGAAAATTCCCCACCCAAGAAGGCATCGCCTCCGGCGAGAACCTGATGACGACTCCTTCACTATGGTGCCCTTGGCCGGTAGCGCTGAACTGTAAAGGAAGAGGTCCTTCGCCTGGTAGCCCAGCAAGAATCTGATACTTCAGGGTACTCGTCATAAGTTTCCGGGTTGCGAAATTCAAACTAGTCGAATCATGACATTACCTGCCACATCGTTCTAGGAGGCGTGATTTGCCAATGGTGCCTACTGGAGAAAAGTGGACGCATCTATTTCCAGGACACAATTTTCCCAGTTGCACCCTCCCTATCACCACGCTACCCTTCCATTCGTCGCTGCCAATTCAGCGATCGGGCCTGAGAACCCGGCAAGATGCAGGCGCAAAGCGCCCCCAAACCCGATCTGCAGGCGTTTTTTTTCGCCCATCATTTCGTGCAATGGCGGCTGTGCGTGGGAGACCTTCGGGTCTGCCGGGTTCCTGTATCTCCGGTTTCTCAGCCTGCGCACAGCTGCCACCCATTCGCCTGAGAACGAACGTGGTAGCTCTCACTTGATATGGGAGTTTTACCGATGACTGCTACAAATCCGCCTGCGTTAACCACCCTCGGCGTCACCCCCTTCTCCTTTCACTCCGACCAGCCTCTATTCCGCGTCAACAGCGGTGTTTCCCTGCAGGAAGCCTTGCATCACGCCTCCGATCTTCTCCATGTCGCCAAGCTGCTCGCAGAAGATGCGGCGATGACCAAGGAGACGGACCGTTACGCATGGGCGTCGCATTACTTGCAGGAGATGGTCAAGGCGGTGATTGATGATGTGGTGAAGGTGTTGGATTCCCCCAACAACATTCCGTAAGGGCCGATAAAAAGAAGGGGGCGGTGTATTTGAATGAACGCGCTGCGCCCTTCTTCTATTTCTACCTGGCCGTTTGCAACCTGCGAACCCCCGACCTCGCGTGTTAACCTTGCGCCCATTGCAAAAAATGCTGGGCCAAGCGCCCCCTTTGCCCCATCACTTTCAACGAATTTGCCTACTACCCAATGAGTAAAAACACCTCCGATCTGTCCTCCCACACGCCAATGATGCAGCAGTACTGGCGCCTGAAAAACCAGCACCCTGATCAGTTGATGTTCTATCGCATGGGCGACTTCTACGAGATCTTCTATGAAGACGCGAAGAAGGCCGCCAAGCTGCTGGACATCACCCTGACCGCGCGCGGGCAGTCGGCGGGGCAGTCGATTCCGATGTGTGGGATTCCTTACCATTCATTGGAAGGTTATCTGGTCAAGTTGGTGAAGCTGGGCGAGTCGGTGGTGATCTGTGAGCAGATCGGCGACCCGGCCACCAGTAAGGGGCCGGTGGAACGGCAGGTGGTGCGCATTATTACGCCGGGCACGGTGAGTGATGAGGCGCTGCTGGATGAGCGACGCGATAACCTGATCGCTGCGGTGTTGGGCGATGAGCGGCTGTTCGGCTTGTCGGTGCTGGATATCACCAGCGGCAATTTCAGCGTGCTGGAGATCAAGGGCTGGGAGAACCTGCTGGCGGAGTTGGAGCGTATCAATCCGGTGGAGTTGTTGATTCCGGATGATTGGCCCAAGGACTTGCCGGCAGAGAAGCGCCGTGGGACCAAACGTCGTGCGCCGTGGGATTTTGAGCGTGATTCGGCGCTGAAAAGTCTGTGCCAGCAGTTCTCGGTGCAGGACCTTAAAGGCTTCGGTTGCGAAACCCTGACCCTGGCCATCGGCGCTGCCGGCTGCCTGCTCAGCTACGCCAAGGAAACCCAGCGCACGGCCCTGCCGCATTTGCGCAGCCTGCGGCATGAGCGGCTGGACGATACCGTGGTACTGGATGGCGCCAGCCGTCGCAACCTGGAACTGGATACCAACCTGGCGGGCGGGCGTGACAACACGCTGCAATCGGTGGTCGACCGCTGCCAGACGGCCATGGGCAGCCGCTTGCTGACCCGTTGGTTGAACCGTCCGCTGCGGGATTTGACCGTCCTCCAAGCACGTCAGACTTCCATTACCTGCCTGCTTGACGGCTATCGCTTTGAAAAGCTGCAGCCGCAACTGAAGGAAATCGGCGATATCGAGCGCATCCTCGCGCGGATCGGCCTGCGTAACGCGCGGCCTCGTGACCTGGCGCGCCTGCGTGATGCCTTGAGTGCCCTCCCCCAGTTGCAAGTCGCGATGACCGAACTGGACACGCCGCACCTGCAACAGCTTGCAGTCACCGCCGGCACTTACCCGGACCTCGCGGCGCTGCTGGAAAAGGCCATCATCGACAACCCGCCAGCGATCATCCGTGATGGCGGTGTGCTGAAAACCGGCTATGACAGCGAGCTGGATGAGCTGCAATCGCTGAGCGAAAACGCCGGCCAGTTCCTGATCGACCTGGAGGCCCGCGAAAAAGCCCGCACCGGGCTGGCCAACCTGAAGGTCGGCTACAACCGCGTGCATGGCTATTTTATTGAGCTGCCGAGCAAGCAGGCGGAGTCGGCGCCTATCGATTATCAACGTCGCCAGACGCTCAAGGGCGCCGAGCGCTTTATCACCCCCGAACTCAAAGCGTTCGAAGACAAGGCGCTGTCGGCCAAAAGCCGCGCCCTGGCGCGGGAAAAAATGCTCTACGAAGCCTTGCTTGAGGACTTGATCAGCCGCCTGGCGCCGCTGCAGGACACCGCCGCCGCCCTGGCGGAACTGGACGTGCTGAGCAACCTGGCCGAACGTGCGCTGAACCTGGACCTCAACTGCCCGCGTTTTGTCAGCGAGCCGTGCATGCGCATCGTGCAAGGGCGCCACCCAGTGGTGGAGCAGGTGTTGACCACGCCATTCGTCGCCAACGACCTGTCGCTGGACGACGACACTCGCATGCTGGTGATTACCGGCCCGAACATGGGCGGTAAATCCACCTATATGCGCCAGACCGCGCTGATCGTGCTGCTGGCACACATCGGCAGCTTCGTGCCGGCGGCCAGTTGCGAGCTGTCCCTGGTGGACCGAATTTTCACCCGGATCGGTTCCAGCGACGACCTTGCCGGTGGGCGCTCGACGTTTATGGTGGAAATGAGCGAAACCGCGAACATCCTGCATAACGCCACCGACCGCAGCTTGGTGTTGATGGACGAAGTGGGTCGCGGCACCAGTACGTTTGACGGCCTGTCGCTGGCATGGGCGGCGGCCGAGCGTCTGGCACATTTGCGCGCCTATACGTTGTTTGCCACCCACTACTTCGAACTGACGGTGTTACCGGAAAGCGAGCCGCTGGTAGCCAACGTGCACCTCAATGCCACCGAGCACAACGAGCGCATCGTGTTCCTGCACCACGTGCTGCCGGGCCCGGCCAGCCAGAGTTATGGCTTGGCGGTCGCGCAGTTGGCCGGCGTGCCCAATGATGTCATCACTCGCGCCCGCGAGCACCTGAGCCGCCTGGAAACCACGGCCCTGCCCCATGAAACCGTGGTCGCCAGCCCTGCCAAGGCCAGCAGGAAACCCGCCGCGCCGCACCAGAGCGACCTGTTCGCCAGCCTGCCCCATCCGGTACTCGATGAGCTGGCCAAGCTTGACCTGGACGACGTGACGCCGCGTAAAGCGCTCGAAATGTTATATGCACTGAAGACTCGGATATAACGCACACGCGTGCAAGCTGGTAGACTCTCGCGCGGTTTGGGATGCTGCGGGCTTTTAGCCTGGCCCGCAGACTATCGCTCCCGAACCTCGCGAGCCCTGCCACACAGGGTTTCGCTGCCGCCGCCTGAGGAGAAAATTAGAAATGACCTTCGTCGTCACCGACAACTGCATCAAGTGCAAGTACACCGACTGCGTAGAAGTGTGTCCGGTGGACTGCTTCTACGAAGGCCCGAACTTCCTGGTCATCCACCCGGACGAGTGCATTGACTGCGCCCTGTGTGAACCAGAATGCCCGGCTAACGCCATCTTCTCTGAGGATGAAGTACCTGCGGGTATGGAAAACTTCATTGAGTTGAATGCCGAGCTGGCGGATATCTGGCCGAACATCACGGAAAGAAAGGATGCTCTGCCCGATGCGGAAGAATGGGATGGCAAACCCGGCAAGATTGCAGGCCTCGAACGCTGATAGCAGCGTCGTTGCCAAAAAAAAGGCCCCTTGCGGGCCTTTTTTGCGTTTTCGTGTAGCCGCTTTCACTTTTCTACAGGCGAAAAAAGGGGCGGTATGACCCGCCCACATTTTTTCCCTAGTCCCTTTAATCCTTTTCATCGTCCTGATGAATCGCATCCTGCGACATTCCTTCAAACCACCATTCCTTGATGGCTGTGCCAATCCGTGGACACAGGGCTGATGTTAGAGCCTCCCAAGATAAGTTCAACGGGATCCAAACGGATGGAGACCAATCGGCGATGCTCGAGTGACATTAAATAATTGTTTTATTTCAAACAGTTAGAAATATCGCTCGCAGATTCGAGACGCTCATTCCCGGTAAAAAAACCGAATACCTACATGACGGTAAGCGAATGCTTACACGACTGATTGGGAAAAGAGCGTCACAAGCCTGTGCGGTACTGTTCCTACATCGCGATTCAGTCGTCGCTGACGGTGATCGTCGGCATCGCGGGACTGCTTGCCTCCTGCAGGACTATCCGCGCGCCCACATGGCGTGCCAGTTCCTGATACACCATGGCAATCTGACCATCGGGCTCGGCAGCCACGGTGGGCTTGCCGCCATCGGCCTGTTCGCGGATAGACATCGACAGCGGCAACGAGGCCAGCAGCTCGACGCCGTATTGAGTCGCCAGCTTCTCGCCACCGCCCTCGCCGAAGAGATGTTCGGCATGGCCACAGTTGGAGCAGATGTGCACCGCCATGTTTTCCACCACGCCCAGCACCGGAATGTTGACCTTGCGGAACATCTCCACGCCTTTCTTCGCGTCCAGCAGTGCCAGGTCCTGCGGCGTGGTGACGATCACCGAGCCGGCCACCGGGACTTTCTGCGCCAGGGTCAACTGGATATCGCCGGTACCGGGTGGCATGTCGATCACCAGGTAGTCCAGGTCGCCCCAGGCGGTCTGGGTGACCAATTGCAGCAGCGCCCCGGAAACCATCGGCCCGCGCCAGACCATGGGCGTGTTGTCATCGGTCAGGAACGCCATGGACATCACTTCCACGCCCAGGGACTCGATCGGCACAAACCACTTCTGGTCCTTGACCTTGGGTCGTGTGCCTTCGGCAATGCCGAACATCACACCCTGGCTCGGGCCATAGATATCGGCGTCGAGGATGCCCACGCGGGCACCTTCGCGGGCCAGGGCCAGGGCCAGGTTGGCGGCGGTGGTGGATTTACCCACCCCGCCCTTGCCCGATGCCACGGCGATCACGTTTTTGACGTTGGCCAGGCCAGGGATCTGTGCCTGGGCCTTGTGCGAGGCGATCACACACCGGATGTCGACCTTGGCCGAGCGCACGCCGTCGAGGCCTTCGATGGCCATTTGCAGCATCTGCGCCCAGCCGTTTTTGAACAGGCCGGCGGCGTAGCCCAGCTCCAGCTGGACCGATACGTGGTCAGCCTGTACCTCGATGGCCCGCACACAGCCGGCACTGACCGGGTCCTGGTTCAAATAGGGGTCGGTGTACTGGCGAAGGACGGCTTCCACCGCTGCGCGATTGACGGCGCTCATGGGCAACTCCCGAAAAAGACTGACTGAAACAGGCGGCTATCCTAACCGTTCCAGGCCACCAGCGGCATGCTTTCGCAGGATCGGAAGATGCTGAAACAGCACCACGGGGTGAAATAAATTTCCCGGCGCTTTATAGTGGCCGACCTCCGTTTCATCAAGTAGCCGAGCCCCATGTCCGAGCCACGCAAGATCCTCGTCACCAGCGCCCTGCCCTATGCCAATGGTTCCATCCATCTTGGCCATATGCTTGAGTACATCCAGACCGATATGTGGGTGCGCTTCCAGAAGCATCGCGGCAATCAATGCATTTATGTCTGCGCGGACGACGCCCACGGTTCGGCCATCATGTTGCGCGCCGAAAAGGAAGGCATCACCCCGGAACAACTGATCGCCAATGTGCAGGCTGAACACAGCGCCGACTTTGCCGAGTTCCTGGTGGAGTTCGACAACTTCCATTCGACCCACTCCGACGAAAATCGTGAGCTTTCGAGCCAGATCTACCTGCGATTGAAAGACGCCGGGCACATTGCCACGCGCTCGATCACCCAGTATTTCGACCCGGAAAAGAAAATGTTCCTGGCCGATCGCTTCATCAAGGGCACCTGCCCGAAATGCGGCACCGACGACCAGTACGGCGACAACTGTGAGAAATGCGGTGCCACCTATGCACCCACCGACCTGAAGAACCCGAAGTCGGCCATCTCCGGCGCTACCCCGGTACTCAAGGATTCCCAGCACTTCTTCTTCAAGCTCCCGGATTTCCAGCAGATGCTGCAAACCTGGACCCGTAGCGGCGCCTTGCAGGATGCCGTGGCCAACAAGATCGCCGAATGGCTGGATGCCGGCCTGCAACAGTGGGACATTTCCCGCGATGCGCCGTACTTCGGCTTTGAAATTCCGGGCGAGCCGGGCAAGTACTTCTATGTCTGGCTGGACGCGCCGATCGGCTACATGGCCAGCTTCAAGAACCTCTGCGACCGCACACCGGCGCTGGACTTCGATGCGTTCTGGGGCAAGGATTCCACTGCCGAGCTGTACCACTTCATCGGCAAAGACATCGTCAACTTCCACGCGCTGTTCTGGCCGGCGATGCTCGAAGGTTCGGGCTACCGCAAGCCGACCGGCATTGCCGTGCACGGCTACCTGACGGTGAACGGGCAGAAGATGTCCAAGTCCCGCGGCACCTTCATCAAGGCGCGCACCTACCTGGACCATCTGTCGCCGGAATATTTGCGCTACTACTATGCGTCCAAGCTGGGCCGTGGCGTCGACGACCTCGACCTGAACCTGGAAGACTTCATTCAGAAGGTCAACTCGGACCTGGTCGGCAAAGTGGTCAATATCGCCAGCCGTTGCGCCGGTTTTATCCACAAGGGCAATGCGGGTGTGCTGGTCGCTGAAAACGCCGCGCCGGAACTGACCGATGCCTTCCTGACCGCCGCGCCGAGCATCGCCGACGCCTATGAAGCCCGCGATTTTGCCCGCGCCATGCGCGAAATCATGGGCCTGGCCGACCGCGCCAACGCCTGGATTGCCGACAAGGCGCCATGGTCGCTGAACAAGCAGGAAGGCAAGGAAGCTGAGGTCCAGGCGATCTGCGCCACCGGCGTCAACCTGTTCCGTCAGTTGGTGATCTTCCTCAAGCCGGTGCTGCCGCTACTGGCCGCCGATGCAGAGGCGTTCCTCAACGTCGCGCCGCTGACCTGGAACGACCACGCCACGCTGCTCGGCAACCATCAGTTGAACGCGTTCAAGCCATTGATGACCCGCATCGACCCGGTAAAAGTCCAGGCCATGACCGACGCTTCCAAAGAAGACCTCGTCGCCAGCCAGACCGATACCGGCTCGACCGCGCCAGCCGATGACAGCGAGTTGGCCAAAGACCCTATTTCCGAGGAAATCGAGTTCGACGCTTTCGCCGCCGTGGACCTGCGGGTTGCACTGATCGTCAAGGCCGAAGCCGTGGAAGGCGCCGACAAGCTGTTGCGCCTGACGCTGGATCTGGGCGGCGAGCAACGCAATGTGTTCTCCGGCATCAAGAGCGCTTACCCGGACCCGTCCAAGCTCGATGGTCGCCTGACGATGATGATCGCCAACCTCAAGCCACGAAAAATGAAATTCGGCATCTCTGAAGGCATGGTGATGGCGGCCGGTCCTGGCGGCGCAGAAATCTATCTGCTCAGCCCGGACAGCGGCGCCAAGCCAGGTCAACGCATCAAGTAACCCCTGCAGGATGCCCCGGCGTTTCGACGCCGGGGCTTTTCAGCCCGCCCACATCGGCGGGCCGGGCGTCAACGCAATGATCAAAGCATGAACCTGATTCAACGTATCGACGCGCTGCTACCGCAGACTCAATGCGGCAAGTGCGGGCACCCGGGCTGCAAGCCTTACGCCGAAGGCATTGCTAACGGCGAGGCGATCAACAAGTGCCCACCCGGAGGCCAGGAAACCATCGCCGGGCTTGCGCAATTGCTGCGCGTGCCGGTGCTGGCCCTGGATACGAGCCGCGGCGACGCGCCGGCCCAGATCGCCTACATCCGTGAGGCTGAATGCATCGGTTGCACCAAATGCATCCAGGCTTGCCCGGTGGACGCCATCATTGGCGCCGCCAAGTTGATGCACACGGTCATCATCGACGAGTGCACCGGTTGCGACCTGTGCGTCGCGCCCTGCCCTGTCGACTGCATCGAGATGCGCCCACTTGCTGAAGTCCTGCCGATTGCGGGCGACCTGGCGCGCAGCGATGACGAGCGGCGCGAACGTGGCCTTAAACGCGACCGGGCACGTCGGCGTTTCGAACAGCGCAACGCACGCCTGCAACGTGAGCAAGCCTGCAAACACGCCGAACGCGTGGCCCGGGCCAAGCGCATTGCGCCCGTGGCAGCGGCATCAGCCGATAGCCATCAGGCCGCTCAGGATGCAGCAATCAAGCAAGCCAAAATCAGTGTCGCCATGAGCCGTGCGCAGTTGCATAAATCCCTGAAGGCGTTTGGTCACCCCCCGACCTTTGAGCAACAGTCGCAATTGATTGCCCTGCAAAGGCAGTTCGAAGCCTCGGAGCAGGCGCTTGCCGCGCTGGAGGTCAACGTCCCGCCACCGCTGCCTACAAGCAAAAGCGCTGAACTCAAGCGCGCGAAGATCCAACTGGCAATGCGCCGGGCAGCATTGAAAAAGGCCCAGGATCAACAGGCTGACGAACAGCAACTGGCACACTTGAGTGCCGCGCTGGACGCCGCCGAGCAGACGCTGCATGACGCCCAGGCCACTTGCGACGCCAGCGCCAACGGTAACGCCTGACCCACAACCGACGCTGCGTTGTGTATTGCTACAATTACGTCGACAGCCTGCAAGGAAACGTCCCTCCCTATGAACGCTGCAAAACGCCTGGAAATTTTCCGCAGGTTTCACGAAGACAATCCGGAACCCAAGACCGAACTGGCCTACTCCTCGCCGTTCGAGCTGCTGATCGCAGTGATCCTGTCGGCCCAATCCACAGATGTCGGCGTCAATAAGGCCACGGCCAAGCTGTTTCCGGTGGCCAATACGCCGGAGACGATTTATGCCCTGGGTGTGGAAGGGTTATCGGCGTACATCAAGACCATCGGCTTGTACAACAGCAAGGCCAAGAACGTGATCGAGACGTGCCGCCTGCTCATGGAACTGCACGCCAGCGAAGTACCGCAAACCCGCGAAGCCCTCGAAGCATTACCCGGCGTGGGCCGCAAGACCGCCAACGTTGTACTCAATACGGCGTTCCGGCAGCTCACCATGGCGGTGGATACGCATATTTTTCGCGTCAGCAACCGTACCGGCATCGCTCGCGGAAAAAATGTTGTGGAGGTCGAGAAACAGCTTATGAAGTTCGTGCCCAAGCCCTATCTGCTCGATTCCCATCACTGGCTGATTCTTCACGGGCGCTATGTTTGCCAGGCGCGCAAGCCTCGGTGCGGCAGTTGTCGGATCGAAGATCTATGTGAATACAAGGACAAGACCTCCGATGATTGAGGGTTGTCGGGTTTTGCCTATGAATCGATTGAAAAAATCTTTTTTACGCGTCCGTGGTTTATCGCTATAAGGAGCGCCAATGGCAGTCTTAGCCTGGAGTGAACCTTATGAGCACTGGCAAAGAACAACTGGAAGTAGATGACGAACCGGTGGAGCTGGAAGACGATGACGCGCCAGCGCCCGTCCCGGAGGTGGCCAAGACCAATTTGAGCAAACGCCTGATTATCGACAACCTCTTGGAAGAGCGACGCTTGCAAAAACAATTGGCCGATTACGACTTCGACCTCTGACCATCCGGCAGCCAGCCGGAAGCCTCCCTGACGGAGGCTTTTTTGTGCCGGATTTTACAGCGGTGTCAGAAGGGTGAACGCCCCCTCCTCCTCACACCAAGCCATTGCGCTGGGCCAGCTCTATCAGGTCGACAAGTGACCGGGCATTGAGCTTCAGCAGCAGGCGCGTCTTATAGGTGCTGACGGTCTTGTTGCTCAGGAACATACCGTCGGCAATCTCCTTGTTGGTTTTGCCACGGGCCAGCTGTTGCAGCACCATCATCTCCCGCCCCGATAAACGTTCGACCATGTCAGCCTCACTGGCGTTGCCCATGGTGGACCGCACCGAGTTGAGCGCCTGGTTCGGGAAGTAGCTGTAGCCGGAAAGCACCGCCTTGATGGCGCTCAACAACTCGGTCAGGTCCTGTTGCTTGCACACGTAGCCGGCGGCACCGGCCTGCATGCAACGCATGGAAAAATGACCAGGTGCCTGGGACGTCAGCACCAGCACCTTGAACGACACGGCTTGCTTGGTCGAGGCCAGCCGGCAAATAACTTCAAGGCCATCGAGTTTGGGGATTCCAATATCCAATATGACAATATCCGGCATATGTTCCCGCGCAAGTTGCAGCGCATCGACACCGTTATCAGTCTCGGCAACAACCTCATAACCATGACGCTCCATTAGCATGCGCACAGCTAGCCGAATGACGGGATGATCATCCACGATCAGCACTTTATTCATGAGAAAGTCCAATTTCGCTGTTCGAATTATTTAGAGAAAGCACAATAGCCTAGTCGCCTGCTAGTTGGCATAGCGTGCCCCCCCGAGCAACAGCAGACAGAGACCCAACCCACAACAAGAAAGGAATTAGCCTACAAAAATTCGCCAACTTTAGTGTATTGGGCTTTATGGAACCCTTCAGACCTTTCCCTGCTCGTACATATTTTGAGTGAAATATCCTCATCCCGAGGCCTATGCCGTAAACGTTGCGCACAGCGCTCTCAGGAAATACCCCTTGCTTACCGTTGCGGCTTATACAAAGGGCTGAAAAAACCCCGTCAGCTTCAGTTCCATTTAACATATTTATATACATCCAATTTTCCTACAGAAAATTCCACAAATTACAGATCCTTTGCGCCTATATGAGTGAATTTTCTGTAAGACATGGTTCCTGTCTAGATGTAAAAAACCTTTCCGTAGGAGAGTAGATTTCTGAAACTGAAAAAATCTCGAAAGACTTGAATAAAACGCTTAAACACATACCAAACATTTTTAAACGTTGCTCACACCTGATTAATGTTTGTATGGGTATATTCAGAGCAAAAAAAAGCCCCTTGCATAAGGGGCCTTTTTCACAACAAGCAAACACTCAGAACAACTTGCGTCCCTTGTTGGCCGCGATGCGCATGCGCAAGGCGTTCAACTTGATGAAGCCGGCCGCGTCCGCCTGGTTGTAGGCACCGCCATCTTCCTCGAAGGTCGCGATGTTGGCGTCAAACAGTGACTCATCGGACTTGCGACCGGTCACGATCACATTGCCCTTGTACAGCTTCAGGCGCACCACGCCGTTCACGTGGGCCTGGGAGGCGTCGATCATCTGCTGCAGCATCAGGCGCTCAGGGCTCCACCAATAGCCGGTATAAATCAGGCTGGCATACTTGGGCATCAGCTCATCTTTGAGGTGGGCCACTTCACGGTCCAGGGTAATGGACTCGATGGCGCGGTGAGCACGCAACATGATGGTGCCGCCCGGTGTTTCGTAGCAGCCACGGGACTTCATGCCGACGTAACGGTTCTCGACGATGTCGAGACGACCGATGCCGTGTTCGCCCCCGATACGGTTCAGGGTCGCCAGCACGGTGGCGGGTGTCATCTCGACACCATCCAGCGCGACGATGTCACCGTTGCGGTAGGTCAGTTCCAGATACTGCGGCTTGTCTGGAGCATTCTCCGGGGAGACGGTCCATTTCCACATGTCTTCTTCGTGTTCGGTCCAGGTGTCTTCCAGCACGCCGCCTTCATAGGAAATGTGCAGCAAGTTGGCATCCATCGAGTACGGGGACTTCTTCTTGCCGTGACGCTCGATCGGGATCGCGTGCTTTTCAGCGTAATCCATCAGCTTTTCACGGGACAGCAGGTCCCATTCACGCCAGGGCGCAATCACTTTCACGCCGGGCTTGAGGGCGTAGGCGCCCAGTTCGAAACGCACCTGGTCGTTGCCCTTGCCGGTGGCGCCATGGGAAATGGCATCGGCGCCGGTTTCGTTGGCGATTTCGATCAGGCGCTTGGCGATCAGCGGACGTGCAATGGAGGTGCCGAGCAGGTACTCGCCTTCATAGACGGTGTTGGCGCGAAACATCGGATAAACGAAATCGCGGACGAACTCTTCGCGCAGGTCGTCAATGTAGATCTCTTTCACGCCCATGGCTTGCGCCTTGGCACGTGCAGGTTCGACCTCTTCGCCCTGACCCAGGTCAGCGGTGAATGTCACCACTTCACAGTTATAAGTATCCTGCAGCCACTTGAGGATCACCGAAGTGTCCAGGCCGCCGGAATACGCGAGAACGACCTTGTTTACGTCGGCCATGCCATCACTCCACGGGGTTGTACGGAAAGGCAACGATTCTACCGATCAAAACCGCGAATTTACAGGGGCGCGACAGCAAATGAAGATAAAGCGACAGATTGTGTCGAACGAGCGACCGATGACCGCGCCTTACGAGGTCGCAGCAGGGTTGCTCGGAGTTGCGGCCTGGGGTGCCGGTTTCTCGGGCGCCGCCACGCGTTCGAGCTGCACGTTGACCCGACGGTTGCGCGCTCGATTGGCGGCATTGGTGTTGGGCGCCAAGGGGTAGCTTTCACCATGGAAACGCATCGTGATCTGGGATTCCGGGATGCCGTTGGCCTTGAAGTAGTCCACTACCGCCAAGGCACGGCGTCGTGAAACATCACGGTTGGTCAGGCGGTTGCCGCTGTTATCCGAATGGCCGTTCAGCTCGATGTGGTTGACCGTAGGGTCGGCTTTCATGAACGCGACAATGACCGACAGTTTCTTCCGGGCCGCTGCATCCAGTTCGATGCCACCACCGGGGAAACCGACTTCCGTCTGTTTAACCTGATCGTAGTTCATCGGCAACAGCTTGGTAGTACACAACTGATAGTCGTTGTAGGCCTTGGAGAATTTCACCGGCAGCAGGCGAATTTCCGAATAACCGCCTTCGCGTCCGTAGTGCCGCACGGTCGGGCTGCGGCCTTCGAGCAAACCGGTGAACAGACGCCCGGCCTGGGCCTGGGAGCTGTTGAACAGTACATCACCACTGCCGACGCGTACCGCACCGAGGTTGATGTCACCGCGACCCGGTTGCCAGGGCGCGGCGGCGGCCAGCAACGTGGCGGAGCCGGCACCGAGCGAACCACTGTAGGCTTTCAGGCGAAAGGTCGCATGCTCGCCCGCCCGGCGCACAAACTCACCCGAGCCGAAATCAGTGATCGGCTGGGTCAGGCGGCACTCGAACTGATCGCCCTCCACTTTCCACTCAATATTCTCCAGGCGTGTCTGGAACGTGAGGGCCATCGCGGGCAGGCTGGCGAACACACTGAGCAGGGCTAGATAATGCTGGCGCACGGGAGGCTCCACTGGTTTCTACAACACTTCAAGGCGTCATACATCGTTAAGGCATACCCAGTGCTATCGGTTGCATCCTGCAAAACTTGATAGCGAGTGCCTGCACGAGTCTTTTCCGGTAGCATTCCCACCAGATTGACCCGCCTGGAATCCCCAATGTCCGACCGCCTGACCCTGCTGCGTCCCGACGACTGGCATATACATCTTCGTGATGGTGCTGTGTTACCCCACACCGTGGCCGATGTCGCGCGCACATTTGGACGCGCCATCATCATGCCTAACCTGGTACCTCCGGTGCGTAACGCCGAGCAAGCCGATGCCTATCGCCAGCGTATCCTCGCTGCACGACCGGCCGGCAGCCGCTTCGAACCGCTGATGGTGCTCTACCTCACCGACCGCACCCAGCCTTCGGAGATTCGCGAGGCCAAGGCCAGCGGTTTCGTGCACGCCGCCAAGCTGTACCCGGCCGGCGCGACCACCAACTCCGACTCCGGCGTGACCAGCATCGACAAGATACTGCCGGCCATCGAAGCCATGGCCGATGTGGGCATGCCGCTGTTGATCCACGGTGAAGTCACCCGTGGCGATGTCGACGTGTTCGATCGCGAAAAGATCTTCATCGACGAACATATGCGCCGCGTGGTCGAGCTGTTCCCGACCCTCAAGGTGGTGTTCGAACACATCACCACCGCAGACGCCGTGCAGTTCGTCACCGAGGCTTCGGCCAACGTCGGCGCGACCATCACCGCACACCACCTGTTGTACAACCGCAATCACATGTTGGTGGGCGGTATTCGGCCGCACTTCTATTGCCTGCCGATCCTCAAGCGCAACACCCACCAGGTGGCGTTGCTGGATGCCGCGACCAGCGGCAACCCGAAGTTCTTCCTCGGCACCGATTCCGCGCCCCACGCCCAGCACGCCAAGGAAGCCGCCTGCGGTTGCGCGGGATGCTACACCGCGTTTGCCGCCATCGAGCTGTACGCTGAAGCGTTCGAACAACGCAACGCCCTGGACAAGCTTGAAGGTTTCGCCAGCCTCAACGGCCCCCGCTTCTATGGCCTGCCGGCCAATACCGACCGCATCACCCTGGTTCGTGAAGACTGGACCGCCCCCGCCAGCCTGCCGTTTGGCGAGCTGACCGTTATCCCGCTGCGCGCCGGTGAAACACTGCGCTGGCGCCTGCTGGAGGAAAGCAAGTGAGTGAAGACCATTACGATGAAGACCAGGAACATGGCGGTGGCGGCGGTTCGCGCCACCCGATGGCCGAGCGTTTCCGCGGCTACCTGCCTGTCGTTATCGATGTAGAAACCGGCGGTTTCAATTGCGCCACCGACGCGTTGCTGGAAATTGCCGCGACCACCATCGGCATGGACGAGCAGGGCTTCGTGTACCCGGATCACACCCACTTCTTCCGCGTCGAGCCGTTTGAAGGGGCCAACATCGAAGCAGCGGCCCTGGAGTTCACCGGCATCAAGCTCGATCACCCGCTGCGCATGGCGGTGAGTGAAGAAGCGGCGCTGACCGACATCTTCCGTGGCGTGCGCAAGGCGCTGAAGGCCAACGGCTGCAAGCGCGCGATCCTGGTGGGGCACAACAGCAGTTTCGACCTGGGCTTCCTGAACGCCGCCGTGGCGCGGCTGGACATGAAACGCAACCCGTTTCATCCGTTCTCCAGTTTCGACACCGCCACGCTCGCCGGCCTGGCCTATGGCCAGACCGTGCTGGCGAAAGCCTGCCAGGCCGCCGGTATCGACTTTGACGGCCGCGAAGCTCATTCGGCGCGCTACGACACCGAAAAGACCGCCGAGCTGTTCTGCGGCATCGTCAATCGCTGGAAACAGATGGGTGGCTGGGAAGACTTCAGCGACTGAGACTCGTCCCGCCAGGTCTGTAGGAGCGAGCTTGCTCGCGAAAAACGTTAACGATAACGCGTGCTTGCTGAATGAACGCGGTGCCTGTGAGTTTTTCGCGAGCAAGCTCGCTCCTACATGGCATTAGGGCTTGCGGCGTGTCAGTGACGTATTTATGGACTGATACTGCGCAATCACGCGCAAGTCGAATCGTCGCACCGCCCCGCCCATAAAAAAACCGGCCCTCACAGGCCGGTTTTTTTCTACCTTGAATCCGGCTTACAGCTTGCCGGCGTTCTCGGTCAGGTAAGCCGCCACACCTTCGGTGGAAGCGGTCATGCCTTTGTCGCCTTTTTTCCAGTTGGCAGGGCAGACTTCGCCGTGCTCTTCGTGGAATTGCAGCGCGTCGACCAGACGAATCAGCTCTTCCATGTTACGGCCCAGCGGCAGGTCGTTGATGATCTGCGAGCGCACAACGCCCTTGTCGTCGATCAGGAATGCGCCACGGAAAGCCACACCGCCTTCGGACTCTACGTCGTAGGCCTTGGCGATATCGTGCTTCATATCGGCAGCCATGGTGTATTTGACTTTACCGATGCCGCCATCGTTGATGGCGGTGTTGCGCCAGGCATTGTGGGTGAAGTGGGAGTCGATGGAAACGGCGACCACTTCAACGTTGCGTGCCTTGAAATCGTCCATGCGGTGATCCAGAGCGATCAGCTCGGATGGGCAGACAAAGGTGAAGTCCAGCGGGTAGAAGAACACCAGGCCGTATTTGCCTTTGATGGCTTCAGACAGTTTGAAGCTGTCTACGATTTCGCCATTGCCGAGGACGGCAGGTACGTCGAAATCCGGGGCTTGTTTGCCGACGAGTACGCTCATTGGATATCTCCTGATGAAGGGGTGACGATTGAAGTAACAGGACCAGCGTCGAGTCTGCCGTGTAGTGGCGACAGACCTGTGACGCGGTCACGCTTCGTGAAGACCGACCATCATACACCGAAAAAACCGTTCGTCAGCGCGCAGGCAATACCCAAGGGACAGTCGACGAAACTATTTTGACAATCATTCTCGTTAACATTAAGATCCATCGCACTTAAGCCCTAAACCCGCGACGGTTCTCCTTATGTATGTGTGCCTCTGTACTGGCGTCACCGACGGACAAATCCGCGAAGCAATCTATGAAGGTTGCTGCAGCTACAAGGAAGTGCGTGAAACCACCGGCGTTGCCAGCCAGTGTGGAAAATGTGCATGCCTCGCCAAGCAAGTGGTACGGGAAACCCTTACGCAGTTGCAGACAGCCCAGGCTGCGGCACCGTATTCAGTAGAATTTACACACGCTTAAATAGGCGTGTTTTAAAGAACCGGACCCTGTGTCCGGTTTTTTTATGCCTGAAATTCAATTAGTTAGCGTCAAGACGCGGAACACAAACATTCTTATTCCGATTAATTTTCATTTATTATTCAATAACTTAGGTTTGACACCGGGATTGTCGCCGCTCAAACTCCGCCCATACACAGCTATTACAGGGCAGGACCCCAGTCATGAAAGGCGACATCTCAGTCATCCAGCAACTCAACAAAATCCTTGCCAATGAACTGGTCGCGATCAATCAGTACTTTCTGCATGCACGCATGTACGACGATTGGGGCCTGGAAAAGCTGGGCAAGCGCGAATACAAAGAATCGATCAAGGCCATGAAAGACGCCGATGCGCTGATCAAACGCATCCTGTTCCTGGAAGGCCTGCCGAATGTGCAGGACCTGGGCAAGCTGAATATCGGCGAGCACACCCAGGAAATGATCAGCAGCGACCTGGGCTTTGAACGCAAGAGCCACAGCGACCTCAAGGCCGCCATCGCTCACTGCGAAGCCACGGGCGACTATGGCAGCCGCGAATTGCTGGAAGATATCCTTGAAGATCAGGAAGAACACATCGACTGGCTGGAAACCCAACTGGGCCTGATCGACAAAGTCAGCCTGGAAAACTACCTGCAATCGCAGATGGGCGAATAACCCCAAGCGTTCAGGTACAAAAAAGCCCCGCTCTCTGATGAGAAGCGGGGCTTTTTATTGCAGGCCAATCAAGCGTCGGTCTTGGCCGCCGCGTTTGCTGCTGCGTCTTTGATCAGCGCCTGCAACGAGCCATCAGCTGCCATTTCAGTGATGATGTCGCTACCGCCGACCAGTTCACCGGCTACCCACAGCTGCGGGAACGTCGGCCAGTTGGCGTACTTTGGCAGGTTCGCGCGGATTTCAGGGTTTTGCAGAATATCCACGTAAGCGAACTTCTCGCCACACTGCATCACAGCCTGGGAAGCCTTCGCGGAAAAACCGCACTGGGGAGCGTTTGGCGCGCCTTTCATGTAAAGCAGAATGGTGTTGTTGGCAATCTGCTCTTTGATCGTTTCGATGATATCCATGGAACACCTCTGCAGGAACTTTGCGACTCACGGGTCGGCACGGTGCCGCATTGTAACGCAAAAAACCTGCTGGATGCTCGGGCGCGCCGACAGCCAACCTCAAGCTGCCGAAACGTTCACCGGTACGCCGTTGAGCGCCGCATTGCCCGACAGCTCGTCCAATTGCCGCTCGTCGGTCAAGTCGTTGGCACTCGCCCCGGGCTGGCCGCTGGCGATGCTCATCTGCACACCCGGGCGCCCGTGCCCCCAGCCGTGGGGCAGGCTGACCACGCCTGGCATCATGTCGGTGCTGGCCACCACCTCGATTTCGACCATGCCGATGCGCGAACTGACCCGCACCCGCTGACCGTCGCTCAATTGCCGACTGGCCAGGTCGTCGGGGTGCATCAACAGTTGGTGGCGCGGTTTGCCCTTCACCAGTCGGTGATAGTTATGCATCCAGGAATTATTACTGCGCACATGGCGACGGCCAATCAGCAGCAGTTCGTCAGCCGCCGGTTGCGGTTGCGCGGCAAAGCGCGCCAGGTCAGCCAGGATCACCGCCGGCGCCGCCTGCACCTTGCCGTCGACGGTTTTCAGCCGCTCGGCCAGGTTGGGCTTGAGCGGCCCCAGGTCAACACCATGGGGATGATCGGCCAGCATCGCCACTGACAGCTTGTGCGCAGAGGCATCGCCGTAAGTCCCGGCGCGCAGTCCAAAGTCGATCATCTGCGCGGGCGGCATCGTCGGTTTGAGCACCACGCCGGTATGCGCCGCAAACGCCTTGGCCAGGCCGACGAAAATTTCCCAGTCGTGCAGCGCACCGTCAGGCTTGGGCAGGATCGCGCGGTTGAAGCGCGTGACATTGCGCACCGCGAACATATTGAAGGTGGTGTCGTAGTGATCATTCTCCAATGCCGATGTGGACGGCAGGATCAGGTCGGCATAGCGCGTGGTCTCGTTGATGTAGAGGTCGACACTGACCATGAACTCCAACCCCTCCAGCGCCTGCTCCAGCTGACGGCCGTTGGGCGTCGACAGTACCGGGTTGCCGGCCACCGTCACCAGGGCGCGGATTTGCCCCTCACCTTCGGTGAGCATTTCCTCGGCCAAGGCAGACACCGGCAGCTCGCCGCCGTATTCAGGCCGCCCGGATACGCGGCTTTGCCAGCGGTTGAAATGCCCGCCTCCGGTCGACGCCACCAGGTCCACCGCCGGCGTGGTACACAAGGCGCCGCCCACGCGGTCCAGATTGCCGGTGACCAGATTGATCAACTGCACCAGCCAATGACACAGCGTGCCGAATGCCTGGGTCGAGACGCCCATGCGCCCGTAACACACCGCCTTGTCCGCTGCGGCGAAGTCACGCGCCAACTGGCGGATCTGTTCGGCAGGCACCGCGCACTGACGGCTCATGGCCTCGGCGGTGAACCCGGCGATCGCCTGGCGCACACTTTGCAGCCCCTCAACCGGCAAATGGCTGTCGCGGGTCAACCCTTCTGCAAACAGCGTGTTGAGCAGCCCGAACAACAAGGCCGCATCGCCGCCGGGGCGCACGAACAGATGCTGATCGGCAATCGCCGCCGTTTCACTGCGGCGCGGGTCGACGACCACCACTTTTCCACCCCGGGCCTGAATCGCCTTGAGGCGCTTCTCAACATCGGGCACGGTCATGATGCTGCCATTGGAGGCGAGCGGGTTACCACCCAGGATCAACATGAAGTCGGTGTGGTCGATGTCCGGAATGGGCAGCAACAGGCCATGGCCGTACATCAGGTGACTGGAGAGGTGATGGGGCAGTTGGTCCACCGAGGTTGCGGAGTAGCGGTTACGGGTCTTCAGCAGGCCAAGAAAGTAGTTGCTGTGGGTCATCAACCCGTAGTTGTGCACGCTGGGGTTGCCTTGATACACCGCCACCGCATTCTGCCCATGCCTGGCCTGGATGCCCGCAAGGCGTTCGGCGACCAGCGCAAACGCGTCTTCCCACGGGATCGGTTGCCACTCGCTGCCCACGCGCAACATGGGCTGGTGCAGGCGGTCCGGATCATTCTGGATATCCTGCAATGCCACGGCTTTGGGACAGATGTGCCCGCGACTGAACGTGTCCAGCGGGTCACCCTTGATTGAGGTGATCGACAGGCCGCCGTCGTCGTCTCGGGTGGTTTCCAGGGTCAGGCCGCAGATGGCTTCGCACAGGTGGCAGGCACGGTGATGGAGAGTCTTGGTCATGGCCAGTCTCTTTTATAAGGGCTTTGTTCAACTATGGGCCGCGCCTGCGCGCTGCGCTAGCAACGTTCGCGCGGTGAATCGGCGGCTATAGGCCAGGGCATGGCTAAGCGTGAGCAAATGTTTCAGAAACTTCCCACAGGCGCCCCTGAGCATTGCCTTGCGCTGCTTGCGACCCAGAAGGTTTTCAAGCCAATCCCCCCGTCGCACCCCACCCATCCCCGCTATCAAAATTCATCCTTGGCCCAAGAATTGGCCCAGGTATCTACGGCGTCCTGCCGAAACGAACGAACACAACTAACTTTGCCAATGCTAAAAATTGTGGCTATCTTCGCCGCCTACCCTATCCCCGTGGAAGGATTGCAATGATAGCCACAACTCTTACACCAATGCTGACCCTGTTTGTTATGACTGAAAAAGGGCTGGCTTTTACCGAACAGGCTGTTTCCCAGTTCAAAAGTATCATCGCCGAGGTGGTCATCGGACAAGATTCGGCACTCACCAACGATTACTCCGCTGAAATCGCCGGTGTATGTGATAGAGCTGGCGTCAAGCACACCCAGCGCAAAGACTTTCAAGGACTCTCCACTGAATACGCCATGGCCATATCTTGGCGATGGCTGATAGATCATCCAGCACAGAAGCTGATCGTTTTCCATGACTCCCTGCTTCCGAAATACCGAGGGTTTGCGCCATTGGTCAATGCGCTGATCAACGGAGAAAGCAGGATCGGGGTATCGGCAATCTTCGGCGCCAGCGAATATGATCGTGGCGACATCATCCATCAAACATCCGTGCCTATCCGTTACCCGATCACCATTGCTGAGGCGATCACAGCTGTAAACGAATGCTACCTGTATTCAGGTTTGGCGGTGCTGGAAGCTTTGTCCAGTGGAGAGCCATTGAAGGCTAAAGCACAGGACCATAGCGAGGCGAGCTATAGCCTGTGGCGAGACGACGAGGATTATCAAATTGACTGGACCCAGTCGGCCAGACGAATTCGACGCATGATCGATGCAGTCGGCAACCCCTATCGCGGCGCGTTCTGCCGGGTAGATGGTGTCCCGGCTCGCATCCTTGCAGCTGAAGAGTTGGACGATGTGCAGATAGAGAATCGAACAGCCGGGAAAGTGATATTCGTTGAAAATGGGACGCCTGTTGTCGTTTGCGGAACCGGCCTCCTAAGAGTTACCGCTTGCGTATCCGACGATGGTGGCGCGCCCCTGATACCACTTGCCAAGTTTCGTGCGCGGTTTAGTTGATAGGTGCTATCACACAATCCGCACCTTACCGCTGTCGTTACTGGTGCCTGCTTCCAGTGGTATCAGACATAGGATGGGAGCCGAACTGAACAAGCTGAGAGTGTACAAATTGGCCCGATTGTGGCCCATCGCACCAAAGGCGTCTGGCTAGAGCCCCTAAAAATAAGCCTCCTATTGGTAAGACGCGACATTTAATGTCAATATCGCGCCTTCCCCTATTTCGTCGCCCCGTGCGGCTTTCGCCGCAGGTCTCGCCCGTTGTCACAATAAACAAGGCTTTGAGTATCTGCGGTCTGTTGCAAAAAGGTAGTTAATGATGAGCGCAAGGCACTTTCTCTCCCTGATGGATTGCACGCCCGAAGAGCTGGTCAGCGTGATCCGTCGAGGCATTGAGCTTAAAGACCTGCGTAACCGCGGCGTACTGTTTGAGCCTTTGAAAAATCGCGTGCTCGGGATGATTTTCGAGAAGTCCTCGACCCGCACCCGCCTGTCTTTCGAAGCCGGCATGATTCAGCTGGGTGGCCAGGCTATCTTCCTGTCGCCACGCGATACCCAATTGGGCCGTGGCGAGCCGATCAGCGATTGCGCCATCGTGATGTCGCGCATGCTCGACGCCGTGATGATCCGTACCTTCGCCCACAGCACCCTGACCGAATTTGCCGCCAACTCGCGCGTGCCGGTGATCAACGGCCTGTCCGATGACCTGCACCCGTGCCAGTTGCTGGCCGACATGCAAACCTTCCTCGAACACCGCGGCTCGATCCAGGGCAAGACCGTGGCCTGGGTCGGCGACGGCAACAATATGTGCAACAGCTATATAGAAGCGGCCATCCAGTTCGACTTCCACCTGCGCATCGCCTGCCCCGAGGGTTACGAACCCAGCGCCGAGTTCATGGCCAAGGCCGATGGCCGTGTGCAACTGCTGCGCGATCCGAAAGACGCGGTGGTCGGCGCCCATCTGGTCAGCACCGACGTTTGGACCTCCATGGGCCAGGAAGACGAAACCGCCAGGCGCCTGGCCCTGTTCGCGCCATTCCAGGTGACCCGCGCCCTGCTCGACCTGGCCGCGCCGGACGTGTTGTTCATGCACTGCCTGCCCGCCCACCGTGGCGAGGAAATCAGCCTGGACCTGCTCGACGACCCGCGCTCGGTCGCCTGGGACCAGGCCGAAAACCGCCTGCATGCGCAAAAGGCCCTGCTCGAATTCCTCGTGCCGCCGTCGTATCACCACGCATGAGCCAGCCATTACTGCTGAGCCTGCGCAACCTGGCATGCGGCTATCAAGATCAACGGGTGGTGCAGAACCTCAACCTGCACCTCAACGCGGGCGACATCGGCTGCCTGCTCGGCTCCTCGGGCTGCGGCAAGACCACCACCCTGCGCGCCATTGCCGGGTTCGAGCCGGTGCACGAAGGCGAAATCAGCCTGGCGGGCGAAGTGATCTCCAGTGCCGGTTTCACGCTGGCGCCGGAGAAACGTCGTATCGGCATGGTGTTCCAGGATTACGCGTTGTTTCCTCATCTGAGCGTGGCCGACAACATCGCCTTCGGCATCCGCAAGCACCCGCACAAAGAGCGTGTGGTCGCCGAGTTGCTGGAACTGGTCAACCTCAAAGACTTGGGCAAACGCTTCCCCCACGAGCTTTCCGGTGGCCAGCAACAACGCGTCGCCCTCGCCCGCGCCCTGGCGCCGGAACCGCAATTGCTGCTGCTGGACGAGCCGTTTTCCAACCTGGATGGCGAACTGCGGCGCAAGCTCAGCCATGAAGTGCGCGACATTCTCAAGGCGCGCGGCACCAGTGCGATCCTGGTCACCCATGATCAAGAGGAAGCCTTCGCCGTCAGCGACCATGTGGGCGTTTTCAAGGAGGGTCGTCTTGAGCAATGGGATACGCCCTACAACCTCTATCACGAGCCGCAGACGCCGTATGTGGCGAGCTTTATCGGCCAGGGCTATTTCATTCGCGGGCAATTGAGCTCGCCCGAGTCCGTCAGCACCGAGCTGGGCGAGCTGCGTGGCAACCGTGCCTATACCTGGCCGACCGGTGGCGCGGTGGATGTATTGCTGCGACCGGATGACATCGTCTACGCGCCGGACAGTGCGCTGAAAGCGCGGATTGTCGGCAAGACCTTCCTCGGCGCGTCAACGCTATACCGCCTGCAACTTGCGACGGGCGCGCAGTTGGAGTCGATTTTTCCCAGCCATGTCGATCAGCAGGTCGGGGCGGATGTGGGCATTCGAGTGGCTGCCGAGCATCTGGTGCTGTTCCAGGCGTAAGCAGCTACCTGAAAAAACTGGTTTAAACCTGTAGGAGCGAGCTTGCTCGCGAAAAACTCACAGGCACCGCGTTCATTCAGGAAGTACGCGTTATCGTTGACGTTTTTCGCGAGCAAGCTCGCTCCTACTGGCATTAGGGCGAGCCCATCAGGCCCGGCCAATCGGCGCGAACCTGGCTTGGGTATGTTCAGCCAACACCTCGGCCGGCAGCTCAACTTCCAGCCCGCGCCGGCCAGCACTGACAAAAATCGTTGCAAACGGCTGCGCGCTCACATCGATGAACGTGCGCAAACGCTTCTTTTGCCCCAAGGGGCTGATACCGCCCAATAGATACCCGGTGGAACGCTGCGCGGCCGCCGGGTCAGCCATTTCGACTTTCTTGACGCCTGCCGCATTCGCCAGGGCTTTGAGATCAAGACTTCCGACGACCGGCACCACCGCCACCAGCAATTCACCCTTCTCACTGCTGGCCAGCAACGTCTTGAACACCTGCGCCGGGTCGAGGCCCAATTTTTCCGCGGCCTCCAGGCCATACGACGCCGCCTTGGGATCATGTTCATAACTGTGGATACGATGTTCGGCGCGAACTTTTTTCAACAGGTCCAAGGCAGGCGTCATGTGGGCTCCGAAAGATCAAACTGACCGTCAATTCTAGGCCAAGCCTGCGCAAAACGCTCTAGTACAGTCGCTCAAGCGCATACACAGCTGACTCCTTCGATGATCATTCACCACACCAATAGTTAGGAAATGACCAACCGTTCACTTTCGACCTTTGACAGCGGTCATTCTTGTCTATATTTTTTCGTTTCCGAATGCTGTAGGAATAACTCCCCAGTACTCGAGCAGTAAGCCGTGACCAGGATGGGGATCCTTGCCACGGTGAAAATCGCGCAACCGCCCGTTGAGGCAGTGCGCCAGACAAGAACAACAACTGAGGTTTTCCATGACAACTGCTCTTCAACAGCCCTCACTTTCGAGCCAATGCATGGCCGAATTCCTCGGCACTGCGCTGCTGATCTTCTTCGGTACCGGATGCGTCGCTGCGCTCAAGGTCGCGGGCGCCAGCTTTGGCTTGTGGGAAATCAGCATTATCTGGGGCGTCGGCGTCAGCATGGCGATCTACCTGAGTGCCGGTATTTCCGGGGCTCACCTCAATCCGGCGGTGAGTATCGCCCTGTGCATTTTCGCCGATTTCGAAAAGCGCAAACTGCCCTTCTATATCCTCGCCCAAATCGCCGGGGCCTTCTGTTCCGCCGCATTGGTGTACACGCTCTACAGCAATCTTTTTTTCGATTACGAACAAACTCACCACATGGTGCGTGGGTCCCAGGCCAGCCTGGAATTGGCCTCGGTGTTCTCCACTTATCCCCATGCGCTGCTGAGCACGGCCCAGGCGTTCCTGGTGGAAATGGTCATCACCGCGATCCTGATGGGCGTGATCATGGCCCTGACGGACGATAACAATGGCCTGCCACGTGGCCCGTTGGCTCCACTGCTGATCGGCCTGCTGATCGCGGTGATTGGCAGCGCCATGGGCCCGTTGACCGGCTTTGCGATGAACCCGGCGCGGGATTTCGGGCCCAAGCTGATGACCTTTTTCGCCGGCTGGGGTGAAATGGCCTTCACTGGCGGCCGCGATATTCCTTACTTCCTGGTACCGATTTTCGCGCCGATTGTCGGCGCATGCCTTGGCGCTGCCGCGTATCGCGGGCTGATTGCCCGTCATCTGCCGAGCGCCGCACCTGCTATAGCTGAAACACCTGACACGGCTGTCAACGGCAAGACCCGTATTTCCTGAAAGCGCCAGCCAGGGTCCCTGCCCTTCGTGACCCCGGCTGATTTCTGACTTCCTTATTTCGTCCAAGGCAATTGACATGACCGACCTTCAGAATAAGAACTACATCATTGCCCTTGATCAGGGCACCACCAGTTCCCGGGCGATCATCTTCGATCGCGACGCCAACGTGGTCTGCACCGCCCAGCGTGAATTCACCCAGCATTACCCGCAAGCGGGCTGGGTCGAGCATGACCCGATGGAAATTTTCGCGACCCAGAGCGCGGTGATGGTCGAAGCGCTGGCGCAGGCCGGCCTGCACCATGACCAGGTCGCCGCCATCGGCATCACCAACCAGCGTGAAACCACCGTCGTGTGGGACAAAGTCACCGGCCGCCCGATCTACAACGCGATCGTCTGGCAATGCCGCCGCAGCACCGAGATCTGCCAGCAGCTCAAACGCGACGGCCACGAGCAGTACATCAATGACACCACCGGCCTGGTCACCGACCCGTACTTTTCCGGCACCAAGCTCAAGTGGATCCTCGACAACGTCGAAGGCAGCCGCGAGCGTGCGCGTAACGGCGAACTGCTGTTCGGCACCATCGACAGCTGGCTGATCTGGAAATTTACCGGCGGCAAGACCCACGTCACCGACTACACCAACGCCTCGCGCACCATGCTCTTCAACATCCACACGCTGGAGTGGGATGCGAAGATGCTGGAGATCCTCGACGTACCGCGCGAAATGCTGCCGCAAGTGAAGTCGTCGTCGGAAATCTACGGCCGTACCAAAAGCGGTATCGCCATCGGCGGCATCGCGGGTGACCAACAGGCTGCCCTGTTCGGCCAGATGTGCGTCGAAGCCGGCCAGGCCAAGAACACCTACGGCACCGGTTGCTTCCTGCTGATGAACACCGGCGACAAAGCGGTGAAATCCAAGCACGGCATGCTCACCACCATCGCCTGCGGCCCCCGTGGCGAAGTGGCGTATGCCCTGGAAGGCGCGGTATTCAACGGCGGCTCCACCGTACAGTGGTTGCGTGACGAGCTGAAGATCATCGCCGATGCCACCGACACCGAATACTTCGCCGGCAAGGTCAAGGACAGCAACGGCGTGTACCTGGTGCCCGCGTTCACCGGCCTGGGCGCGCCGTACTGGGACCCGTACGCCCGTGGCGCACTGTTCGGCCTGACCCGTGGCGTACGCGTGGATCACATCATTCGTGCTGCCCTGGAGTCGATTGCCTACCAGACCCGCGACGTGCTCGACGCCATGCAGCAGGACTCCGGCGAACGCCTCAAGGCCCTGCGCGTGGACGGCGGTGCGGTGGCCAACAACTTCCTCATGCAGTTCCAGGCCGACATCCTCGGCACCCAGGTCGAGCGCCCGCAGATGCGCGAGACCACCGCACTCGGCGCGGCCTACCTGGCCGGCCTGGCGTGCGGCTTCTGGAGCAGCCTGGATGAGTTGCGCGGCAAGGCGGTCATCGAGCGCGAGTTCGAACCGCAACTGGACGAGGGCGCCAAGGAAAAGCTCTACGCCGGCTGGCAAAAAGCGGTCAGCCGCACCCGTGACTGGGAGCCGCACGAAGGCGCTGAATAAGCCAACCGCAGGTTGTAACTGGCAGGGAGCGGATTCCTGCGTCATCATGGGCCACTTTTGTATGGCAGCCCAAAGGACGCCCCATGAATCTGCCTCCCCGCCAACAACAAATCCTCGAACTGGTCCGCGAACGCGGCTACGTCAGTATCGAGGAAATGGCGCAGTTGTTCGTTGTCACCCCGCAAACCATCCGCCGCGATATTAACCAGCTGGCGGACGCCAATCTGCTGCGCCGCTACCACGGCGGCGCGGCCTATGACTCCAGCGTCGAGAACACCGCGTACGCCATGCGTGCCGACCAGATGCGCGATGAAAAGCAGCGTATCGGCGAAGCCATCGCGGCGCAGATTCCCGATCACGCCTCGTTGTTCATCAATATCGGTACCACCACCGAATCCATCGCCCGTGCGTTGCTCAATCACCATCACCTGAAAATCATCACCAACAACCTCAACGTCGCCACCATGCTCAGTGCCAAGGACGACTTCGACGTGTTGCTGACCGGCGGCAATGTGCGGCGTGACGGCGGTGTGGTTGGCCAGGCCAGCGTCGATTTCATCAACCAGTTCAAGGTCGACTTTGCGCTGGTGGGTATCAGCGGCATCGATGAAGATGGCAGCCTGCTCGACTTCGATTATCAGGAAGTGCGGGTTTCCCAGGCGATCATCGCCAATGCGCGGCAAGTGATCCTGGCGGCGGACTCCAGCAAATTCGGGCGCAACGCCATGATTCGCTTGGGACCGATCAGCCTGGTGGACTGCCTGGTCACCGATCAGCAGCCGGTGCCGGCGCTGGTACAGGTGTTGAATGAGCATAAGGTTCGTCTGGAAGTCGTCTGACTTCTCGTTCCCACGCTCTGCGTCCGCTGTGACGCAGAGCGTCATAGGCTGAATTCCCACGCGGAGCGTGGGAACTATCGGTTCACAAATTTTCCTTTCCCCGCCCTTCGATGAGTTTTTTCAATCGAAGTCGGCTGGCTGTGCCCGCATTTATCAGCTACCATTTTCGCAAATGAACATTAATGTTCGAATTCCAATACGAAAAGATCGCGAGGCCAAGCCGATGAACCCTTCTACCTTGCCTGCCCCACCGCTTGCCGAAGTCTATGATGTCGCCGTTATCGGCGGCGGGATCAATGGCGTCGGCATTGCAGCAGACGCAGCCGGTCGCGGTTTGTCGGTATTCCTTTGCGAAAAGGACGACTTGGCCAGCCACACCTCGTCAGCCAGCAGCAAACTGATCCACGGTGGCTTGCGCTACCTGGAGCACTACGAGTTCCGTCTGGTACGCGAGGCCCTGGCCGAGCGCGAAGTGCTGCTGGCGAAGGCGCCGCACATCGTCAAGCAGATGCGCTTCGTGCTGCCGCACCGTCCGCACCTGCGCCCGGCCTGGATGATTCGTGCGGGCCTGTTCCTGTATGACCACTTGGGCAAGCGCGAGAAACTGGCCGGTTCCAAAAGCCTCAAGTTCGGCGCCGACAGCCCGCTGAAAAGCGAAATCACCAAAGGCTTCGAATACTCCGACTGCTGGGTCGACGACGCCCGCCTGGTGGTGCTCAATGCCATGGCTGCACGCGAGAAAGGCGCCCATATCCACACCCAGACCCGCTGCATCAGTGCACACCGCAGCAACGGCCTGTGGGAAATGAACATGGAGCGCGCCGATGGCAGCCTGTTCTCGATCCGCGCCCGTGCGCTGGTAAACGCCGCAGGCCCGTGGGTCGCCAAGTTCATCAAGGAGGATCTGAAGCTGGATTCGCCTTACGGTATCCGCCTGATCCAGGGCAGCCACCTGATCGTGCCGAAACTCTACGACGGGGCGCATGCGCACATTCTGCAGAACGAAGACCAGCGCATCGTCTTCACGATTCCGTACCTGAATCACCTGACCATCATCGGCACCACCGACCGTGAATACACCGGCGATCCGGCGAAAGTGGCTATCACCGAAGGTGAAACCGACTACATGCTCAAGGTGGTCAACGCACACTTCAAGAAACAGCTGAGCCGTGACGACATCGTGCACACCTATTCGGGCGTACGTCCGTTGTGCAACGACGAATCGGATAACCCGTCTGCCATTACCCGCGACTACACCCTGTCGTTGTCCGACGCTGCCGGCGAGGCACCGATCCTGTCGGTGTTCGGCGGCAAGCTGACCACGTATCGCAAGCTGGCTGAATCGGCCATGGCGCAACTGGCGCCGTACTTCACGCAAATGCGCCCAAGCTGGACCGCCAAGGCCAGCCTGCCCGGCGGCGAAGACATGACCACGCCAGAAGCCCTGGCCGAGGCGATTCGCAGCAAGTTCGACTGGCTGCCAGGCGAAATCGCCCGTCGCTGGTCGACCACCTACGGCAGCCGCACCTGGCGCCTGCTGGAAGGTGTGCAGACCCAGGCCGACCTGGGTGAGCACCTGGGAGGCGGGCTCTACACCCGCGAAGTCGATTACCTGTGTGCTGAAGAATGGGTGACGCAGCCTCAGGACGTGCTGTGGCGCCGTACCAAGCTGGGCCTGTTCACCACGGCGGCGGAACAGGACAACCTGCAACGCTACCTGTCCCGGGTTGAACAGAACCGCAGCAAGATCGAAGCGGCCTGACCCCCTCCCGACACTGTAGGAGCGAGCTTGCTCGCGAAAAACCCGAGAGCGCCGCGTTTATGCAGAATAACCGCGGCGCTTTTGCGTTTTTCGCGAGCAAGCTCGCGCCTACCGTCAGCGGATGTGACATTCGGTTTTCCGAACGTTATACCTCCTCTCTATTCGGTTAGCCGTACCTGCGATGCAGACAGCGACTGTCACACAAAGTTAATTTCCATGTAATTCAATACGTTAAGCTTTTGTTTTCGGTATGGCACGACTCATGCTCTACACTTCCTGACGATTGCCCGAGACGCCTCAGGAGCCGTCAAGGCATTCGCTGTACAAGAGAGCCGTTTAGCTGGCTTCATAAAAAAAACAAATGTCGAGGAAGTATTGATGCGCATCGTTCCCCATATCCTGGGCGCAGCTATCGCTGCTGCTCTGATCAGCACTCCAGTTTTCGCCGCCGAACTCACCGGCACGCTGAAGAAAATCAACGACTCCGGCACTATCACTCTCGCTCACCGCGACAGCTCCATCCCGTTTTCCTACATTGCGGATGGTTCGGGCAAGCCTGTCGGCTACTCCCATGACATTCAACTGGCCGTCGTCGAAGCCCTGAAAAAAGACCTGAACAAGCCCGACCTGAAGGTCAAGTACAACCTGGTGACCTCGCAAACCCGCATTCCGCTGATCCAGAACGGCACTGCGGACCTTGAGTGCGGCTCCACCACCAACAACGCCGAACGCGCCCAGCAAGTTGATTTCACCACCAACATCTTCGAAATCGGCACCCGCCTGCTGGTCAAGAAAGACAAGGAAGGCAAGCCGTCCTACGCCGACTTTGCCGACCTGAAAGGCAAGAACGTCGTGACCACCGCCGGCACCACGTCCGAGCGCATCATCAAGGCGATGAACGCCGACAAGCAGATGGGCATGAACGTCATCTCCGCCAAAGACCATGGCGAATCCTTCCAGATGCTCGAAAGCGGCCGCGCCGTAGCGTTCATGATGGACGACGCCCTGCTGGCCGGTGAAGAAGCCAAGGCCAAGAAGCCGGACGACTGGGTCATCACCGGTACTCCGCAGTCCTTCGAAGCCTATGCCTGCATGGTTCGCAAAGGCGACCCGGACTTCAAGAAAGCCGTGGATGACGCCATTGTCAGCCTGTACAAGTCCGGCGAAATCAACAAGATCTACGCCAAATGGTTCGAAAGCCCGATCCCACCGAAAGGCCTGAACCTCAACTTCCCGATGAGCGACAAGGTCAAGGAGCTGATCGCCAACCCAAGCGACAAACCAGCGCCAGAAGTAAAAATCTGATACCTGACTAAGCTAATCCCCTGAGGGAACCACCCCTCCCTCAGGCGTCTGTTACTACCTGCTGGCTTTAACTTGGAACACTCGACCTGGCGGTTTTCGAGCCGATCGTGTGTGCCTGGCGTTCAACGTCAGGTGGGAAATGGCATTCCCCAAGCGGGTGCTTGTACATCGATCGATTTCGGGGGAGACCCTAATGAATTACAACTGGGACTGGAGCGTGTTCTTCAAGTCCACTGGCGTTGGCAGCGAGACTTATCTCGACTGGTACATCGCCGGCCTGGGCTGGACCATCGCCATCGCTGTCGTGGCATGGATTGTCGCCTTGCTGCTGGGCTCCATTCTGGGAGTCATGCGCACCGTGCCAAACCGCCTCGTCGCGGGCATCGCGACCTGCTACGTGGAACTGTTTCGAAACGTGCCGCTGCTGGTTCAGCTGTTTATCTGGTACTTCCTGGTACCCGACCTGCTGCCGCAGAACCTGCAGGACTGGTACAAGCAAGACCTCAACCCGACCACCTCGGCCTACCTGAGCGTCGTCGTGTGCCTGGGCCTGTTCACCGCCGCCCGTGTGTGTGAGCAAGTGCGCACCGGCATCCAGGCGCTGCCCCGTGGCCAGGAAGCCGCAGCTCGCGCCATGGGTTTCAAGCTGCCGCAGATCTACTGGAACGTGCTGCTGCCCCAAGCCTACCGCATCATCATTCCGCCGCTTACCTCCGAATTCCTCAACGTGTTCAAGAACTCCTCCGTGGCGTCCCTGATCGGCTTGATGGAACTGCTGGCACAAACCAAGCAGACCGCCGAGTTTTCGGCCAACCTGTTTGAAGCCTTCACCCTGGCCACGCTGATCTACTTCACCCTGAACATGAGCCTGATGCTGCTGATGCGCGTGGTCGAGAAGAAAGTCGCAGTGCCCGGCCTGATCTCCGTGGGGGGTAAATAATGGACTTCGATTTCAGCGGCATCATCCCCGCGATCCCGGGCCTGTGGAACGGCATGGTCATGACCCTGCAGCTGATGGTCATGGGCGTGGTCGGCGGCATCATCCTGGGCACGATCCTGGCGCTGATGCGCCTGTCGTCCAGCAAGCTGCTGTCCCGCGTGGCCGGCGCCTATGTGAACTACTTCCGTTCGATCCCGCTGCTGCTGGTCATCACCTGGTTCTACCTGGCGGTGCCCTTCGTGCTGCGCTGGATCACCGGCGAAGACACGCCGATCGGCGCGTTCACTTCGTGCGTCGTGGCGTTCATGATGTTCGAAGCGGCGTACTTCTGTGAAATCGTGCGGGCCGGCGTGCAGTCGATCCCCAAGGGACAGATGGCTGCCGCTCAGGCGATGGGCATGACCTACGGCCAGACCATGCGCCTGATCATCCTGCCCCAGGCGTTCCGCAAGATGACGCCGTTGCTGCTGCAACAGTCGATCATCCTGTTCCAGGACACCTCGCTGGTCTACACCGTGGGCCTGGTGGACTTCCTCAACTCCGCCCGCTCCAACGGCGACATCATCGGCCGCTCCAATGAGTTCCTGATCTTCGCCGGTGTCGTCTACTTCATCATCAGCTTTTCCGCCTCGCTGCTGGTCAAGCGTCTGCAAAAAAGGTTTGCCGTATGATCTCTATCAAGAACATCAACAAGTGGTATGGCGACTTCCAGGTGCTGACCGACTGCAGCACCGAGGTTAAAAAAGGCGAAGTGATCGTGGTGTGCGGGCCGTCCGGCTCGGGCAAATCCACGCTGATCAAGTGCGTCAACGCGCTGGAACCGTTCCAGAAGGGCGACGTCGTCGTGGACGGCACCTCGATTGCCGACCCGAAGACCAACCTGCCGAAACTGCGCTCGCGCGTGGGCATGGTGTTCCAGCACTTCGAGTTGTTCCCGCACCTGACCATCACCGAAAACCTGACCATCGCGCAGATCAAGGTGCTTGGTCGCAGCAAGGAAGAAGCCACCCAGAAGGGCCTGCAACTGCTTGAGCGCGTAGGCCTGTCGGCCCATGCCCACAAGCACCCGGGGCAACTGTCCGGTGGCCAGCAGCAACGTGTCGCGATTGCCCGCGCCCTGGCCATGGACCCGATCGTCATGCTGTTCGACGAACCGACCTCGGCGCTGGACCCGGAAATGGTCAACGAAGTGCTCGACGTGATGGTGCAACTGGCCCACGAAGGCATGACCATGATGTGCGTGACCCACGAAATGGGCTTTGCGCGCAAAGTGGCCGACCGCGTGATCTTCATGGACGCCGGCAAGATCATCGAAGACTGCCCGAAAGAAGAATTCTTCGGCGACATCAGCGCCCGCTCCGAACGTGCGCAGCACTTCCTTGAGAAAATCCTGCAGCACTAAGTAAAGCTTCCCCTGCCGAAACCGGGCCAATGTGGGAGGGGGCTTGCCCCCGATAGCGGTGGATCAGTTAAAGCTGTACCGACTGACACACTGCTATCGGGGGCAAGCCCCCTCCCACAGTGGACCACACAGGCTGGCAGCGCTGGTTGACCCAAGGCATCTGTGATGAAATGCGACCCCACTCAATATCGCGCCGCGCCGCCATCACTTGCCGTGAAGCCTCGTCTGATACGCCAACTGTTCCTGCCGCCGTTGATCATCGCCCTGATGATCGGCCTGGGTTTTATCGGCTTCTGGGTCAGTGAGTACTACGGCATCCGCACCCTCAGCGACAATGGCGGACGCCAGCTGGAGCTGCATGCCCGCACCGTCGAAAGCGAACTGAGCAAATACACCTACCTGCCCAGCCTGCTCGAGCTCGAATCCAGCGTTTCGCTGCTCCTGGCCGATCCCAACCAGGAAACCCGCAAGACCGTCAACGATTACCTCGAAGGCCTGAACCGCCGCAGCCGCAGCCGGGCCATCTACGTCATGGACACCACCGGTCGGGTACTGGCCACCAGTAACTGGCGCGACGCCGACAGTTATCAGGGTGAAGACCTGTCCTTTCGCGCCTATTTCCAGAACGCCGTACGCGGCCAGCCCGGTCGTTTCTACGGCATTGGCAGCACCAATGGCGAACCCGGCTATTACCTGGCCCACGGCCTGGAAGAGCACGGCAAGATCATCGGCGTCGCCGTGGTCAAGGTGCGCCTGGAAGCGCTTGAGGAACGCTGGCAGCGCGCGCGCCTCGAAGCCTTCGTCAGTGACGAAAACGGCATCATTATCCTGTCCAGTGACCCGGCCCGCCGTCTCAAGGCGGTGCGCCCCCTGAGCGATGACACCAGGGACCGACTGGCGCACAGCCTGCAATATTACTGGGCGACCCTGAGTGCGCTGGAGCCCCTGGCCCGCGAGCGCTTGAACGAAGGCAGCGAAAAGCTGACCTTCCCGGCCAACAGCGAAGTGGTCAGCGACAAGCACGAAGTCAGCTACCTGGCGCAAACCCGCCCGCTGAATGACACGCCGTGGAATTTCACCCTGCTTACCCCGCTCAATGACCTGCGCCGCGCCGCCATCAACCAGGGCATCCTGGTCGCCGTCGCGTTCGGTCTGGTCGCATTTTTGCTGATTGCCTGGAACGAGCGGCGCAAGGTCATCGCCACCCGCCTCGCCGCGCGCGAAGCCCTGCAGGAAGCCAACAGCCAGTTGGAGCGACGGATTGCCGAACGCACCGCCGACCTGCGCGCCAGCAACGATCGCCTCAAGGGCCAGATCCGCGAACGGCGCCAGGCCGAAGAGACTTTGCGCCACGCCCAGGACGAACTGGTGCAGGCCGGCAAACTCGCGGCAATCGGCCAGATGTCCACCAGCATCGCCCACGAATTGAACCAACCCCTGGCCGCGCTGCGCACCCTGTCCGGCAACACCGTGCGTTTCCTCGAACGCGGGGCCCTGGACACCGCGAGCGCCAACCTCAAGACCATCAACGAACTGATCGACCGCATGGGCCGCATCACCGCCAGCCTGCGCTCGTTTGCCCGGCGCGGTGACGACCAGGGCGAGGCGAGCCTGGCCAAGGCCGTGGACGCCGCGTTCCAGGTGCTCGGCGCGCGCATGGACAGCGTGCCGCTGGCCGTGCACCGTGAGTTCGCCAATGTCCAGTTGCAGATCGACCAGACGCGCCTTGAGCAGATCCTGGTCAACCTGATCGGCAACGCCCTCGACGCGATGCAGGCGCAACCGGCGCCGCAGTTGTGGCTCGAAGGCCACAGTGCCGAGGGCAAGTATCGCCTGCGGGTGCGCGATAATGGCCACGGCATTGACCCCGAGGCGCGCAAGCATCTGTTCGAGCCGTTCTTTACCACCAAACCCGGCGAGCAAGGCCTGGGCCTGGGCCTGACCTTGTCTGCGAGCCTCGCGGCGGCCACCGGCGGCAGCCTGGCGGTGGAACATCCGGCCAGTGGTGGTACCGCGTTTGTCCTGAACCTGCCGTTGGCGGGCGCCGAAAAAGTTGAGTCGACATGAATATGCAAGCCCAAGCCCTCACTGTTCTGATCGTCGAAGATGACCCCCATGTGCTGCTGGGTTGCCAGCAAGCCCTGGCGCTGGAAGACATTCCCAGCGTTGGCGTGGGCAGCGCTGAAGAAGCCTTGACGCACATCGGCGAGAACTTCGCCGGGATTGTCATCAGCGATATCCGCCTGCCGGGCATCGATGGGCTGGAGTTGCTGACCCGCCTCAAGGCGCTGGATAAAAGCCTGCCGGTGGTGCTGATCACCGGGCATGGCGACATTTCCATGGCGGTCGGTGCCATGCGCAACGGCGCCTACGACTTCATGGAAAAACCCTTCTCCCCCGAGCGTCTGGTGGACGTTGCCCGGCGTGCCCTGGAGCAGCGCGGGCTGGCGCGGGAAGTCTGGTCGCTGCGCCGCCAGCTGGCCGAACGCGACTCACTGGAGGGTCGCATCATCGGGCGCTCGCCGGCCATGCAGGCCCTGCGCGAACTGATCGCCAACGTCGCCGACACCTCGGCCAACGTGCTGATCGAAGGCGAAACCGGCACCGGCAAGGAGCTGGTCGCGCGTTGCCTGCATGACTTCAGCCGGCGCCATTCCCACCCGTTCGTCGCACTGAACTGCGGTGGGTTGCCGGAGAATCTGTTCGAAAGCGAGATATTCGGCCACGAAGCCAACGCCTTCACAGGCGCCGGCAAGCGCCGCATCGGCAAGATCGAGCACGCCCATGAGGGCACGCTGTTTCTCGATGAAGTGGAAAGCATGCCGATCAACCTGCAGATCAAACTGTTGCGGGTGCTGCAGGAACGCACCCTCGAACGCCTGGGTTCGAACCAGAGCGTGGCCGTGGACTGCCGGGTGATCGCCGCCACCAAGTCCGACCTCGACGAACTGAGCCGCGCCAGCCAATTCCGCAGCGACCTGTACTACCGGCTCAATGTGGTCACCCTGGAACTGCCGCCCCTGCGCGAGCGCCGTGAAGACATCCTGCAGTTGTTCGAACACTTCCTGCAGCAATCCTCGCTGCGCTTTGATCGCACCGCGCCGGAACTGGACAACCAGACGCTGTCGAGCCTGATGAGCCACGATTGGCCTGGCAACGTGCGCGAACTGCGTAACGTCGCCGAACGCTTCGCCCTGGGCCTGCCCGCGTTCAAGAAAAGCGGCACGGGCGGCAGCACCCAGGGCCTGGCCTTTACCGAGGCGGTGGAAGCCTTCGAGCGCAACTTGCTCAACGATGCCCTGCAACGCAGCGGCGGCAACCTGACCCAGGCCAGCCAGGAACTGGGGATGGCCAAGACCACGCTGTTCGACAAGGTCAAGAAATACGGGTTGAGTCACTGATGGATCTATTTCTGAAAGCCGCGCTTGGCGCTGCGGTAGTGCTGATATTGGCGGCGCTGGCCAAGACCAAAAACTATTACATCGCAGGCTTGGTGCCGCTGTTTCCTACCTTTGCGCTGATCGCCCACTACATTGTCGGCAAGGGCCGCTCGGTGGAGGACCTGAAGACCACGATACTGTTCGGGATGTGGTCGATCATTCCGTACTTTGTGTACCTGGCCACGTTGTATGTGGTGGTGGATCGGATGCGGCTGGAGGCGTCGCTGGCAGTCGCCGCAGTCGCTTGGTTGATGGCCGCGACGATACTGGTCAGCATCTGGGTACGCGTCCACACCTGACACACCACAGTCCAACTGTGGGAGGGGGCTTGCCCCCGATTGCGGTGTGTCAGTCACCTTATCTTTAACTGACCCACCGCTATCGGGGGCAAGCCCCCTCCCACAGTTTCAATCACATTCGGTCAGCGGACTATTTTGTCGACCTGGATGCCAAGCTTCTTCAGGCGGTACCAGAAACTGCGCTCTGAAATCCCGATGCGCTGCGCCGCGGCGGCCTGTACCCCGTTGCTCTCCTGCAAGGCCGCCAGGATGTACGACTTCTCCACCTCCGCCAGCGCCGCATCCAGGTCCTGCGGTACACCCGGCCCATCGGCCAGGATTGTCGCCGCGCCGACATCGGCGGGCCTGGAGGCGAACAGGTAACCCGGCAAATCGATATCTTCGATCACCGGCGACGCCGCCACGATGGTCGCCCGCTCCACGCAGTTTTGCAGCTCGCGGATATTGCCCGGCCAGTGGTACGCCGCCATGGCCTGCAAGGCTTCGGGGCTGAACCCGCTGATGCGTTTGCCGGTGGTCGCGCTGAGGGTGCGGGCGAAGTGCCGGGCCAGGGGCGTGATATCTTCCACACGCTCGCGCAGGGCCGGCAGCGGAATCGGGAAGACATTCAGGCGGTAATACAGGTCTTCGCGAAACTCCTTGTTGGCCACGGCGTCCAGCAGGTTCTTGTTGGTGGCGGCGATCACCCGCACGTCCACCTTGCGCTCGCGGGGGTCGCCCACCGGTTCGATAACCCGTTCCTGCAAGGCGCGCAGGATCTTGGCCTGCAAGGCCAACGGCATATCACCGACCTCATCGAGGAACAGCGTGCCCTTGTCGGCCTGCATGAAGCGCCCTACCCGATCAGCCACCGCGCCGGTGAACGCGCCTTTGCGATGACCGAACATCTCGCTTTCCAGCAAACCTTCAGGAATCGCCGCGCAATTGACCGCCACGAACGGCTGGTCGGCACGGCTGCCGTGCTTGTGAATGGCGCGGGCGACCATTTCCTTGCCGGTGCCGCTTTCGCCGGTCAGCAGGATGGTTGCGCTGCTGTCGCGCACCGAGTCCACCGCTTGCAGCACTTTGCGAAACGCCGGGCTGTCGCCCACCAGGCTGTCGAACTGGGCGTGCTCATCCAGCTCGGCGCGCAGCCGTGCGTTATCGCGCATGATGTCGCGAAATTGCAGGGCCTTGGCCACGGTGATATCGAGCTCGTCGATATCGAACGGCTTGGCAATGTAGTCGTAGGCGCCATTGCGCATCGATTGCACGGCATTTTTCACCGTGCTGTAGGCCGTCATCACGATCACCGGCACGTTTGGATAGCGCTGCTTGATCTCGGCCAGCAATGCCGGCCCGTCCATGCCCGGCATGCGCCAGTCGCTGATGACCAGGTCGATGTCCTCCTGCTCCAGCACTTTGAGCGCGTGCAGGCCATTGCCGGCGGTAAACACCTGGATGCCGTTCTGGCTCAGTGCGGACGACAGCAGTTCACAGAGCTTGGGCTCGTCATCGACCACCAATACGTTATGCGTCATGCCCGTCCTCATCCTCGCCGTTGTCTTCACCGTTAGCCGGAATGTACAGGTTGAAGGTGGCGCCGGCATCTTTCTCGGTGACGCACTCGATGCTGCCGTCGTGACTTTCCATGATCGAATAGACCTTGGCCAGGCCCAGGCCTGTGCCCGAGGCCTTGGTGGTGACAAAGGGCGTGAAGATGCGCTCGACCATATCCGCCGGGATGCCCTCGCCGGTATCGGCGATGCTGATCACGGTATTGTCGCCTGCGCTGCGGATACCCAGGGTGAGACGCCCGCCTTCGGGCATCGCGTCGATGGCGTTGAGAATCAGGTTGAGACAGGCCTGCTTGAGCTGCTTGGCGTCCGCGTAGATCGTGGCGTCGGGCGCTTGGTCGTCAATCTGGGCGTCGATGTTGTGGGTACTCAATTCCGGGGCGCAGAAACCGAGGATTTCCTCCACCAGCGCGCGTGCCGGTTGCAGGACACGCATCGGCGGATTGGGCTTGGCGAAATCGAGGAATTCGGTGATCAGTTCGTTGATCCGGCTGACCTCGCTGATGACGTACTCCAGGTGGCGCTTGTCGGTGTCCGGCAGGTCGGCGCGACGATGCAGCAGTTGGGTGGCGGTCTTGATGATGCCCAGCGGGTTGCGGATTTCATGGGCCAGGCCCATGGCGACTTCACCCAGGGCATGCAGACGGTCACGCCGGCGTAGCTGGGCTTCCAGATGATGCAATTCGCCCAGCCGTGCAGTCATGTGGTTGAACGTGCTGCTCAGTTGCGCCAGTTCGTCGCCGCCGCTGACCACGACGCGGTGCGTGTAGTTGCCGGAGATCACCGCGTTCACGCCCTGGGACAAGTCACGCAGGGGCTGGGTCAGGCGTCGTGACACCCACATGCCTGCGGCCAGCGACAGCGCCGAGCTGACCAGGAAAATCAGCAGGAACAAATTGCTCTGGTTCACCAGCCCCACCAGGCTCGTGTGGCGCAGCAGGCCGCTGAAGATCACACCTTGCAGCTCGCCGTCGTCGTTGAAGATCGGCCAGTACAAGCCGCTGTACTGAGTGGTGAACTGCTCGCTCGGCTGCCGGGTGCTGCGCAGCTCGGCTTCGACGTCTTTGGGAATGCGCGACGGGTGATTTTCGAAACGCTGAGTCGAGAATATCTCGGAAAACCCCGACGGGTTGGCCAGGTACAAGCGCAGGTCGAGGGAATGCACGTCGGCCACGCTGGTAAGGAAACTGCTGTCCAGGTAAGTCGCCACCAGCAGCACATAATCGACCCCATCGCGGGTGGTCTCGAAGGTCGACACCACCAGGCCTGTGCTCACACCGGCCACCTGTATGGTCTGCAACACCGCATTGCTGGTCAGGCTGATCTGCTTGACGATATCGTCGGCGGCGGTGCTGAACAGCACCTTGCGGTCGCTGGTACGAATCAGTGCCACCACATCGATGTCGGTGGCGCTGGCGATGTCGGCGGTGAGCTGATCATGCCGTTCAGCCTGCCTGGATGAGGGTGGGCTGGCGTAGCGCAGGAACAGCTTGGCCATGCGCGCGTTATCGTGAAGGATGTCGCCGATCTCGTCCTTGACGATCTTGGTCGACTCCTGCAGCCAGATGCGCACGTTACTGTCGAAAATCTGCGACAGCGTGGTGGCGGCCAGTTCCGCCGCGATCATGGTCGGGATCACGCTGACCAGCCAGAAGGCCAGCACCAGCTTGCGCTGCACGCTCCAGCGTGAAATGGCAAAAGGGCGGGCTTTCTGGCGGGTCTTGGTAATCATCAGGTTTCGCTTATCGCAGCAGCCATGGCAGGGTCGGAACGGTCCGGTCGGATAAACAGTTTTACAAGCGCGAGCAGGCCGTTGACCAGCCGATTGCGGTGGCGGAAAAACAGGCTGTTGCCCTGGAACTGGCAACCCAGGCGCAGTTTACTGGCATAACCGGCCTGGCCGCATTCGTACAGCGCAATATTGTGTTGAATACAGTAGTCGACATTGGTCAGCCAGCTGCGAAAGTACAGGTTGTACTCACGGCTGAACGTGATGTCATGCCCGAAAAACTTGTCGATCAGCCGATGCTCGTCAAGCAGCATCAGGTTGAACGCCACCAGGTGCTCGTCCACCCAGTAGAGAACACACACCGCACGCTCTTGCAGTTGCTCGAGAATCCCCGTGAAGTAACCGGCAGGCAGGCGTTCGAACTGCAAGTCCGCGCGTGTGAGTGTCGCTTCATAGAGGCGCATCACCTCGGGCAGCACGTCATCGATGTTGTGCCGCCACTCCACCCGTGGCCCCGGCGCGCGCAGTTTGCGCCGCAGGTCCTTGCGGGTGGATTTGCCCAGCGAGCCCAGGTAGGCATCCACCGAACCATAGGGTAGCGGCAACACGCCGGTGGGCAGGCTCGGCATGCTTTGAAAGCCTGCGGCGCGACAACTCTGGGCCCAGTGCGCATCGTGGGTCGGTGCGTCCTTGACCGCCAGCAGGCCGATGCCGAACCCGTCGGCATCGCGCCGCGCCGCGATGAGCAATTGCTCGAGCAACAGGGGCCTGCGCCCCTCGGGCACGTGGCTGGCGACACCCGCGTCACACCGTTCGGCCACCGGCGAGCCGATCGCGTACAGGGCCAACTGCAAGGCCCCCGGCCACAGGCGTTGCAAGCGCTCGGTCAAGCGTTTGCCGACCCCGGACACCGTGGTGTCGAGGCGATAATGGGTCATGAACGCGACCGCCACGGCCACCAGCGTTTGATCTTCGTAGACGGCCAGGTAACGCCACTGGAAGTCATCGATCGCGGCGTTTTCCACGGCGAGGTAATAGTCCCAGTCCTCCAGGGCACCGGGGAAACAGTCATTCCAGGCATCGCGCTGGATAGCCCGGATAGACGGGTAGGCTTGGGTGGTTATCACAGTTTTTCCTTATCAACACCGCCCCTGCTGCAGGAGCGAGCGTGCTCGCGAAAATCGCGCAGAGACCGCGTTCAGCCTGGCATTACGCGTTATCGTGAACGACCTTCGCGAGCAAGCTCGCTCCTACAGGTCAGCGAATCAGGCCACACGATTGAGATGCATCGAATGCCGCTCGACAAACTCGGCGCTCAACTCGATCACACGGCGGTATTGCAGGTCGACGGTAATCATGTGATAGCAGTTATCCAGCAGAATCTTGGTCACCGGGCCACCGAGGTGGCGCTCCACGTAATCGGCGTTCCAACGGCTGGTGATGTCGTCCTCGATGGAGTGCAACACCAGCGCCGGTGCCTTGATCGCCGGCATGCGCTTCTTGACCACGGCGTTGAGGCGATGCAACTCGCGCACGGTGACGCCTTCCATGGTCAACAACCCCGCCTCGCTGCTCTCGCCCTCCTTCATCTGCCGCTCGACGACGGCCCGCAGGCGTTCGTTCTTGATGCCATAGGGCGGCTTCTCCTCGAAGCTGCAGACGTGCACGCCGAACGGAATCTTCATCAGCAACGGCGTGAGAAAGGCCAGCTTGTTGATGCTCCAGCCGTCGTACTTCAACGTGGTGGAATACATCAGCAGCCCCGCGACCTGCCCCGGGTGCTCGGCGGCCACGTACATCGACATCACCGCGCCCATGGACAAGCCGCCGACGAACACCTGCGCGTGACGCCGCTTGACCTGTACGAAGGTCTTGCGCACCCCTTCGTACCAGTCGCGCCAGCCGGTGGCCTGCAGGTCGCTGTTATCGCCGCAGTGCCCGGCCAGGGTGGGCACGTACACCGTGCAATTGCCCGCTTTGACCAGCCCCCTGGCGACCTGGCGCAATTCCGTTGGAGTGCCGGTCAGGCCGTGAATCAACAGAATCCCGACCGGACCCTCACCGAGAACGAAGCCGGCACCGCCTTCACCGAGGTCGATCTCGCCGATACTCACCGGTTGGTCGCTCGCACCAGCAGTTGCTCGAGCAGCTTCAGGCCCAGATCGATTTCCGGGTAGCTGATTTCCAGGGACGGTGCCAGGGTGATCACGTTCTTGTAGTAACCGCCCACGTCGAGGATCAGGCCGAGTTTCCGGCCATCGACCACCATGTCGCCTTTCATGCCTTCCTCGACCATGTAGTCCAGGGTCGCCTTGTCCGGGGCGAAGCCATCCGGCCCGCAGATTTCGCAGCGCAGCGCCAGGCCCAGGCCGTCGACATCACCGATGATCGGAAAACGTTTCTGCAAATCCTGCAGGCCTTCAAGGAAGTATTTGCCCTTGGCCATGACCATTGCGCCGTAGTCGATTTCGCTGGTCATCTTGAACATTTCCAGACCCACCGCCGTGCCCAACGGGTTGGAGGCGAAGGTGGAGTGGGTCGAGCCTGGCGGGAAGATCTTCGGGTTGATCAGCTCTTCTCGGGCCCAGATGCCGCCCAGCGGGTTGAGGCCGTTGGTCAGCGCCTTGCCGAACACGATCACGTCCGGCTGCACGTCGAAGTGCTCGATCGACCAGAGTTTGCCGGTGCGGTAGAAGCCCATCTGGATTTCATCCGAGACCATCAGGATGCCGTGCTGATCCAGGACGTGCTTGAGTTCGCGATAGAAGTTCATCGGCGGGATCACGTAGCCGCCGGTGCCCTGGATCGGCTCCACATAGAACGCCGCGTATTCGCACTGGTTGGTTTTCGGGTCCCAGACACCGTTGTATTCGGTCTCGAACAAACGCGCGAATTGCTGCACGCACTGGCTGCCGTACTCTTCCTTGGTCATGCCTTTGGGGCCGCGGAAGTGATACGGGAACGGAATGAAGTTGGCGCGCTCGCCAAAATGGCCGTAACGGCGACGGTAGCGGAAGCTCGACGTGATCGACGAGGCACCGAGCGTACGGCCGTGGTAGCCGCCTTCGAAGGCGAACATCAGGCTCTTGCCGTTGCTGGCGTTGCGCACCACTTTCAACGAGTCTTCAATCGACTGCGAACCGCCGACGTTGAAGTGCACGCGACCGTCGAGGCCGAATTTTTTCTTGGCGTCGACCGCGATCATTTCCGACAGCTCGATCTTGCCTTTGTGCAGGTACTGGCTGGCGATCTGCGGCAGCGTGTCGATCTGCTGTTTCAACGCATTGTTCAGGCGCGGGTTGGCATAACCGAAGTTGACGGCCGAGTACCACATCTGCAGGTCGAGGTAGGCCTGGTCTTCGGTGTCCCACACGTAGGAGCCTTCGCAGCGACTGAAAATACGCGGCGGCTCGATGTAGTGAACGGTGTCGCCGTAGGAACAGTACTTGGCTTCTTTATCCAGAAGGATCTGGTCTTCGGCGGTGGCGATGCGGATATCAGACATGATGGAAGAGGTCCTGAGTGTCGGAAGAGGTATTGAAAGTCGCGGCGTTGGCGGCGATGCCTTGCGGCAGTTGCGCCAGCAGGGCAGGCACCTCGGCAAAGGTGTCAAAGCGCGCATGAGGAATCTGGTGAGCGACGCAATACTCGGCGAGGCTGCCCTTGGCGAACACGAAGTCGGCGGTGGAGGCCACGCACATGTCGGATTTGCCGTCGCCGATCACCAGCACGCGCTTGTTGCCCGGCGTGGACTTGCACTTGCAGTTGCCGGAAGCGGCGCGGCAGGCATCGCTGGCGTACGGAAAGTCGATGCGCCAGCTGTTCTGGTCGATCTGGCGCAGGCGGTTGGCGAGGATCGGCAGCAAAGTCACGTAGTTGCGCGACAGAATGCGTGCGATGCCCTGCTCGATGCCGTCGCTGACCACTTCGATAGTCGCGCCCAGGCCCATGACGTGATCGACGAAATCCGGGAAGTCCGGGTCAATCTCGACGCTGTCGAAATACGCCAGCAGTTCACTGGGGGTGGCCTTGATCAGCGCCAGCTGGCGGCTCAGGCATTCGCGTGAACCGATATGTCCATCCAGCCATTGCTGTTCGATGGTTTCCCACTCGGGGCCGGCGAAGCGTTGGAGGACGTTGTCGATGACATCGGTGGGGGTGATGGTCCCGTCGAAGTCACACACGATATGCCATTGGATCATTGCGTCTACCTTTGGAAAGAGGCGCGCTGTATGCGCTTGCATTACCGGTAGAGCAGGGAGCGTGCCAACAGGCCAGGGCCCAGCGGGGCTGGGGCTTTCTCAGGGTTTGCAGAGGATATGTGTTCGGCAAGCTACAATTTTTGTAGCTTGCTACAAACAAGATGAGTGCTTGCGGGCAAGGCGCAGTCTGCGCGTTCATGCGCGCATGAACTCATCAGGAAAGCGTGCCATGTCCACCTTCACGTCTGTCGTATGCGCAGGGTTTCTCGGGCTGTGCGGCCTCTCCAGTGCCGCCTGCGCGCAAGGCATCAGCGGCGACGTGGGCGCCGGCCTCAGCTACCAGCCCCATGACCCGACGGGCAGCCGCTACGAAACCCGCCCCGTGCCCTACCTGGACCTGGACTGGGGCGACGTCAGCCTGGGCACCGATGACGGCTTGACCTGGAGCGCGTTGAACGCCCATGGCATCACCGCCGGCCCGTATATCAATTACCTGTCGGGGCGTACGTCCAACGGCGCGCTGCAAGGTCTGCGCAATGTGTCGGACATGGCCGAGGTCGGCGGGTTCGTCCAATACGCCCCGGCCGATTTCTGGCGGGTCTACGCGCAGGTGGGCCAGGCCGTGGGCGGTGGGCATACGCAAAGTGGCGCGCTCGGCAAACTGGGCGGCGAACTGGGCTATCCACTGGGTGGCGGGATTATCGGCAGCACCGGGCTGGTCGCGCATATTGCCGATGCACGCCAGGCCAATACCTTCTTCGGCGTGGACAACCACGAAGCCGCCGCCACGGGCTTTCGGCCCTACACCGCCAGCGGTGGCGTGCAGAACGTGACGCTGAGCCAGAGCTTCGCGTTCCCGGTGGCAACGCACTGGTCATTGCTGACCAGCGCCAGTTGGGTCCACCTGGTCGGTTCGGCAGCCAAAAGCAGCATCGTCAGACAGGCCGGCAGCGTCAACCAGCGCCAGGTGCAGACGGCGATCAGCTACAGCTTCAATTAAAAGCCACCACCGATCTACCTGATGTATAGAGATCAACATGTGGGAGGGGGCTTGCCCCCAATAGCGGTGGGCCAGTCGCAGATGCACTGACTGACACTCCCTCATCGGGACATAGGTATCTACACAAGTCAGTAGCGCCCAACCGTAACCACGATGCGAAGCGAGCCGCTCTTGATCTTGATCTGCTTTTGATCTCAGGCGCCCCGTTAAACCACGCTGGCCGAACG